>JAQBHL010000403.1:0-9461 GCA_032127745.1 Acidobacteriota bacterium | reverse complement strand
GTTGTAGGTCAATCCCCCCGGGAAGGCGCGATCCTGGAAGGTCTTGGCGATCTGCGGGCGCATCCCCACCGCCCCGAGCTGGACGTAGGCGGAGGTCAGGCCCTTGGCCATGGTGATCATGTCGGGCACCACGTTCCAGTGTTCGACCGCGAACCATTTGCCGGTTCGGCCGAAGCCGGACATCACTTCGTCGGCGATGAGGAGGATCCCGTGCCGGTCGCACATCTCACGCACCGCTTTCATGTAGCCGTCGGGGGGGATCAGAATGCCGTTCGTCCCCACCACCGTCTCCATCACGAAGGCCGCGATGTTCTGACCTCCCTCGTAGCGGATCACGTCCTCGAGCTCGCGAAGGCAGACCTCGAGAGGCTCGGGATCGCGGCGGCCGTACTTGTGGAAGTCGGGCGCGCGCACGATGCCGGGGATCCCCGGCTCCGAAAACCAGCGGCGCGGATCGCCGGTCAGGGCGAGGGCTCCCGCGGTGCCGCCGTGGTAGGAGCGATAGCGGACCATGATCTTGTGCCGGCCGGTCACCGCGCGCGCGATGCGGATGGCATTTTCGTTGGCCTCGGCGCCGCCGTTGGTGAAGAAGAAGGTATCGATATCCCCGGGGGTGATCTCCGCGAGCTTCCGGCCGAGACGGGCGCGGGGCTCGGTGGCCATGAAGGGGTTTGCGTAGCACAGGGTCGCCGCCTGCCGCTGGATGGCGTGCACCACGCGCGGATGGGAATGACCAATGTTGCTGCACATCAGCTGGGAGTTGAAGTCGAGATATCGCTTCTCCTCCGGGGTCCAGAAGTAGACCCCTTCGGCCCGGGCCACCGGGATGGGGTCGACTTTCGACTGCGCCGACCATTCGTACATGGTGTGTCGCTTGCACAGCTCCACCATCTCCGGACCGGTCAGGGGACGCGGCATCGTGTCGGTCCTGGCTTCAGTCATGGTTTCCTTCCCGCCCCGCTCCGGGGCGCATCAGCGCGATATAGATCAGGAACGCCGCCCCGAATCCAACAAACCAGCCGTAATCATAGAGGGGCTTGAGCGGCGGCCATAAGAGCCCTCCCCAGGCGAGCGCGCAGCCGATCAGCATGGCCGTAACCGCAGCCGGATTCCATCCGCCCCGGTAGCGATAGGACCCGGTGGTGAGATAGAGGTCCTCCAGGTTCAGACGCGTTCTCCGGACGATCCAGTAATCGGCGATGAGAACGCCGCCGATGGACCCGAGGCCGCCCGAATACCCCACCAGCCAGGTGAAGATGTAGCCGGAGGGATCGGCGAGCAGTCGCCAGGGCTGCATGAGAATCCCCAGGATGCCGGTGATCAGGCCGCCGGTCTTGAATGAGATCAGCCGGGGAAAGGCATTGGCGAAGTCGTTGGCGGGCGAGACCACGTTGGCCGCGATGTTCACCGAGAGGGTGGCCACCACGACCGTGAACATCGATATCGCGACCACGATCGGGCGGTCGAACCTCGCCACCAGCTTGATGGGATCCCAGATCGCCTCGCCGAAGATGACCACGGTGGCGCTGGTGATGAAGACGCCCATGGCCGCGAACACGAACATGGTGGTGGGCAGGGCCACGGTCTGGCCGATCACCTGTTCGCGCTGAGAGCGCCCGAACCGGGTGAAGTCGGGCATGTTCAGGGAGAGAGTCGCCCAGAAACCGACCATGCCGGTGAGCGAGGGAACGAAGACCTTCCAGAACGAACCGAAGGTCTCGAACTTGCTCGGCTGGGCCAGGAGCGGTCCCAGGCCGTTCGCAGCCCCGTAGGCCCAGACCACCAGGGCCCCGGTCATCACCAGTACGAAGGGCGCGGCCCAGTTTTCCACCAGGCGCAGAAGGTTCATGCCCTTGTAGATGATGGCGATGTTGAGCCACCAGAAGATCATGAACGAAACCCACTCCGTCGTGGTGTGGCCGAGGAAGCCCGAACCAAGAGCGCCCGCCCAGCCGGGAATGACGCTGGCGATCAGGGTCTGCACCGCTTCCCCTCCGATCCAGGCCTGGATGCCGAACCACCCGCAGGCCACCAGCGCCCGCATCAGCGCGGGCAGATTCGACCCGAAGGTGCCGAAGGCGGCCCGGGCGAAGACCGGAAAGGGAATTCCGTACTTCGTCCCCGGGTGGGAATTGAGCAGAATCGGGATCAGAACGATCACGTTGCCGAGCAGGATCGTGAAGAGCGCTTCCCCCCAGCTCATCCCCGCCGCCAGCAACCCCGAGGCCATCATGTAGGTCGGGATGCAGTGCGCCATGCTGATCCACAACGCGGCGTAGTTGTAGGTCGTCCAGTTCCGGTGCGCCACCGCAACCGGGGCCAGGTCTTCGTTGAAGAGCGGACTTTGACGGGCGCGGGCGCGCGATTCGGCAGTCAGTTCGACACGCCCATCGGCGTGCTGGATCTCAGACGTCACAAAAGGGGATGCCCGGCTTGTCGCTTGATGTACTGACCCCTGCCCTTCGTTCCCTTGAACTCGCCGTGATCGACGATGACCTCGCCTCGCGAGAGAACCACGGCCGGAGCGCCGGTCACCACCCGCCCCTCATAGGGGTTGTAGTCCACCCGCATGTGCTGCGTCTTCACGGAGAGCGTGTGCTCCTTCTCCGGATCCCAGAGGATCAGGTCCCCATCGGACCCGACCGCGATCGTCCCCTTCTTCGGGAAGAGGCCGAACATCTTCGCCGGACTGGTCGACATGAGCTGAACGAAGCGGTGCTGGTCGATGAAGCCCTTCCGCACCCCTTCCCAGAGCATGTAGAGGCGGGTCTCGATCCCCGGGGCGCCGTTGGGAATCTTGGAGAAGTCGTCCTCCCCCAGCCGCTTCTCGTTCATGCAGAAGGGACAGTGATCGGTGGAAACGACCTGAAGATCGTTCTGGGCGAGGCCCTTCCACAAAGCGCCTTGATTCCACTTCTCGCGCAGCGGCGGCGACATGACAAATTTCGCGCCTTCGAAACCCTCGCGCTCGTAGTCCTCGTAGGAAAGGAAGAGGTACTGCGGGCAGGTCTCCGCGTACGCAGGCAGACCCATGTCGCGCGCCTGCTTCACCTTCTCGAGCGCGTCGGAGCAGGAGAGATGAACGATGTATATAGGCACCCCCGCCATCTCGGAAAGCGCAATGGCGCGGCCCGTGGCCTCCGCCTCCGCGCGGGTGGGCCTGGTCAGAGCGTGGTACTTGGGCGCCTTCTCGCCCTTGCGAAGCGCTTCTTTCACCAGGGTGTCGATGACGCCCCCGTTCTCCGCGTGCATGCAGATCATGCTCCCGGTTTCGCGGGTCCGAAGAAGAGCCTTGAAGATGGTCGCGTCATCGACCTGGAAGACGCCGGGGTAGGCCATGAACAGCTTGAACGAGGTGACCCCCTCGTTGCGCGTGAGGGTGTCCATGTCGTGCGCGGCCTGGTCGGAGAGTTCGCGGATGATCATGTGGAACGCGTAGTCGATCGTGGCCTTCCCTTCCGCCCGCTTCATCCAGCCTTCGTAGGCGGGATAGAGCCCTTCGCCGAAACTCTGGATGGCGAAGTCGATGAGGGTGGTCGTCCCGCCGTGGGCGGCGGCGGTGGTGCCGGTTTCGAAGTCGTCCGCCGACGTGGTCCCGCCAAACGGCATGTCGAGATGGGTGTGGACATCGATCCCGCCGGGCATCACCAGCTTGCCCGACGCATCCACCACGGTGTCCGCGGGCAGACTCAGCCCGCGGCCGAGGAGGGTGATGATGCCCTTCTCGATGTAGATGTCCGCTTCATATCGATCCGAAGCAGTGACGATGGTCCCGTTCTTGATCAGGGTGGTGCTCATGAGTGCCTCGCTTTCTCAGAATCCTCGGAACCGCAGGTCGGCCCGGCCTCTCAAATCACCGGCGGCGGCTCGGCCATCACGGTTTCCGCCTCCAAACCCGCATAGCCCTCGGCCTCATAGCCGCCCGCATAATCGGCGTCATCGGGACGACGGATCTTCGAGTGGGCCACCACCCGATCGCGCCTGATGCCCCGGAAGTCCTCGACTCTCTTCCAGCCCTTGTCGGCGTTTCGCTCGATGAACCGGGTGAGGCCGTCCTTGAGCTCCCGGATGACGTTCGGCCCCACCGCCCGGTCGAGCATGGCCGCCGTGCACACCTGGACCGTTCCACAACCGAGGAGGAAATAGCTTGCGGCCTGGCGGAAGTCGGAGACGCCCCCGATTCCGGAAAATGCATGGTCGGGGAAGGCCTGGGTCATCCTGGCCATGTTGGCGAGGGACATGGGCAGAATGGCCGGGCCGCCCATCCCGCCGCTCGAAACCAGGCCGTCGACGTTCATTTCAAACTCGAGGGTCTCCTCGTCGATGATGGGCAGCGACGGGAAGGTGTTGGAGGACACCACCGCATCGGCGCCCCCTCGAAACACCGCTCCGGCCTCCACGGTCATGTCCGCCGACGCGGGAGTCAACTTGGCCCACACCGGAACCCTCGCCGCCCCCTTGACCACCTGAGTGACGAAGGAACAAAGCGCCTGGTCCTTGCCGATGTTCGAACCCATGTCGGCCCGGTCCATGTGCGGACAGGAGAGGTTCATCTCGATCCCGTCCGCGCCCGCGTCCTGACAGGCCCGGGTCAGGTCACGCCAGTGATCGAGCTCCTTGTCGCTGCCGGACCCGGCCATGATCGAGGCAATCAGGATCTTGGTGGGATGGGCCTTCTTGATCCGCTCCAGGCGGGGAATCCACCAGTCGAGCGGTTTGTCGGAAATCAGCTCCCAGTTCCAGGAGGAGTGGAGCGCGCCCGCGCGCCCCTTGTTCATCGAAAGGGCGCCGGTCTCGGGATTCGACCTCAGGAATTTCGTCTTGGGGCCGGCCACGTTCACCACCGGGTGCATGCCGATGGTCTTCACCACCACCCCGCCCCAGCCCGCGTCGAAGGCGCGCATGATGTTGCTCTCCGATTCGGTGGGCGGCGCGGACGACAGCAGGAACGGGTTCTCGAACTTGAGACCCGTGAAACTCACGGATAGATCGACGGTCATGGGTCCTCCCTCCGAACGGGGTGGAACGCGAAATCCAGAAATGCGATGGGAAGTTTCCCCCGATTACAAAGCCACCAGAGGACCGTAGGTTTCGGGCCGGCGGTCGCGATAGAACTGCCAGGTGGATCGCACCTGATCGATCATGTCGAGGTTGAGATCGGCCACCACCACCGCGTCCCGATCGCGGGAGGCCTCGACCAGGATCTGACCGCGCGGATCGCAGAAGTAGCTCTGGCCGTAGAACTCGCCGATGTGCCAGGGCGCCTCGTGGCCCACCCGGTTGATGGCGCCGATGAAGTAGCCATTCGCGACCGCATGCGCGGGCTGCTCCAGCTTCCACAGGTACTCCGAGAGCCCGGCTACGGTGGCCGAAGGATTGAAGACGATCTCGGCTCCGGCGAGGCCCAGGGCCCTGGCCCCCTCCGGGAAATGCCGGTCGTAGCAGATGTAGACGCCCACCTTCGCGTAGGCGGTCTCGAACACGGGATAGCCGAGGTTGCCGGGCTTGAAATAGAACTTCTCCCAGAAGCCGGGCTTGGCGTGAGGGATGTGGTTCTTGCGGTACTTGCCCAGGAACTTCCCGTCGGCGTCGATCACCGCGGCGGTGTTGTAATAGATGCCCGACTGCTCCACCTCGTAGATGGGGACGATCAGCACCATCTTGTGCTTCCGGGCCAGCTTTTGCATCAGCTTCACCGTCGGCCCATCGGGCACGGGCTCGGTGAACTGGTACCAGCGGGTTTCCTGCTCCGCGCAGAAGTAGGGACCGTAGAAGATCTCCTGGAGGCACACGATCCGGGCCCCCTTCCGGGCCGCCTGGGCGATCAACTTGACGTGTTTGTCGATCATGACCTGCTTGACCTTGGCCAGGCCGGCCTCGGGCCCGAGAACGTTCCGGGCCTGAATGAGTCCACAGCGAACTATGCGCGGCATGAGCGATCTCCTTCGATTCTGGGAACGTCGGGATGGAGTATGCCACGCAGTGGCCGGTCGGTGATGGCGCGCGTCCGTTTCAGCCCGCCTCGCCCCGGGGAACCAGACGGGCTGGGCCTTGGATGGTTCGCCGCGGCCTGGTGGTGTTGTTTCGCAGTTCCGACGACTTGTCGCCTCCCCGTCACCCTGGCGAAAGCCGGGGTCCAGGCCAACCCAGGGTCTGGAACGCATGTTCGCGGGCCGGGCTTCGGCTTGGGAGGCGGGAAAGCGCTGGACCCCGGCTTTCGCCGGGGCGACGGATGGTGATCCGCCAAGTCTCGGATCCGAGTGAATCTCAAGCGTCCTATCGAGGATAAGACCCCAACAACATGGAACCCATGACTAGGGCACGACGTTCAGGGTCACCGACGATCCGCGATGGACCTGCTGGGTCGCTTTCACGAAGTCCGCGTCCACCGCCTTGGCGATATCCATGAACTTCTGCGGATTCCGGTCGACGAGCGGAAACCAGGAGCTCTGAATCTGGACCATGATCTTGTGGCCGGGGCGGAAGGTGTGGGCGATATCCGGCATCTCGAATTCGATGGTCTCGACCTTCCCCGGGGTGAGCGGCTCAGGCTTCTCCAGGGAGCGCCGGAACTTCGCCCGGAACGGCTCGCCGCGGACGAGCTGCTGGTAGCCGCCCATGACCACGGCATTGGCGGGGCGAGGATCTCCGAGAGGTCTCAGGTTGGGCGCATCGCCCGGGTAGACATCGATCAACTTCACCACGAAGTCGGCATCGGTGGCCGAGGATGAAACCTGGAGCCGAACCTTCACCGGGCCGAGGGTCCGGACATCGGACTCGAGCGGCTTCGTCTCGTAGACCAGGACATCGGGCCTCGTGGCGGCAAAGCGCTGATCCTCAGTCATGTAGTCGCCCCTCATTCCCATGTTGACGTAGCCAAGGTAGGGCACGGGCTTGCCCGGATCGGCCAGGTACTCGTCGGCGCTCGCATCGCCGGCCGAAGGCGCGGACATCGAAAGCGAACCCCCTGCGTTCAGGTAGTAGCTGACCCTCTTCCCATCCGCGGGCGGCCAGGCCTCGTGCTTGTGCCACTCGTTCCGACCGGTTTCGAAGACCCAGGCGCGCGGCATCGCCGCGTCGCCGCCCTTCAGATGCTTCATGAAGAAAGGAAACTCGATCTGTTCCCGGTAATAGACGCTGGTCTTCTGGCCGAAATCGAGGTTGCCCAGCGCATCGCCGTCGCCCCGCGCCCATCCTCCGTGGCGCCACGGCCCGAGCACCAGGGTGTTCGCGGTCTGCGGAGAGTCCTTTCCGATCGCCCGGAACAGGCGCTGGGGGCCCTGCAGGTCCTCCGCATCGAAGAGGCCGCCGGTCACCAGCACGGCCGGGGTGATGTTCTTCATGTGAGCCGTGATGTCCCGCGACCTCCAGAACTCGTCGTAGGTGGCGTGATCCAGATAGGAGCTGAAGTACGCCTTCCCGGTCACCGTATCGAGGGCGCGCGACAAGGTTCCGAGCTTCAGGTAGTACTCGTAACCATCCGGAGTCCCGAAGTCGAAACGGGGCCGTTCCACCGGCCGGGTTGGATTCTTCTGCTCGACGAAGTTCACGTAGAAGCCGTAGTTCCCGGCGAGCATGAAAGCGCCGTTGTGAAAGGCGTCGTCGCCTCGGAAAAGGTCGGCCACCGGAGCCTGCGGTGAGACCGCCTTCACCGCCGGATGGGCCTCGGGCAGGGCGGCGGCGGCGAAGAAACCGGGGTACGAGATCCCCCAGATGCCCACCTTCCCGTTGTGGCCCTTCAGATTGCCGAGCAGCCACTCGACGGTGTCGTAGGTGTCCGTACTCTCGTCCACGTCCTTGTCCGTCTTCCTGGAGGCTCGGTGCGGGGTGACCTCGACGAAGGCGCCCTCGGACATGTATCGCCCGCGCACATCCTGGTAGACGAAGATGAAACCCTCGCCCTCGAACGCGGATGAGGGCCCGAGAGTGGCGCGGTAGTTGTCGATCCCGTAAGGGGCGACGCTGTAGGGCGTGCGCTGCATCATGATCGGGTACGAGCGCGCATCGTCCTTCGGGGTGTAGATCGAAGTGAACAGCGACACCCCGTCGCGCATCGGGATCTTGAACTCGTGCTTGGTGTACTTCTCACGGACCTGATTCGGGACGGGGGCGTCCTGGGCGAGAAGGGTCGTGGACGAGACGGCCAGCAGGCCGGCGGTCAGGGCGAAGCGGCCGAGGAGTATGAGCATTACCCGGGATCCTAAACGCATCCCGGGGGGAAGCGGCTCAGACCTGGACCTGAAGATGCTTCTTGAAGGTCCGGAGGAAACGATCGCCCAGGCCGCGCGGACGCCAGGCGCCCACTTGAGTGGGGCGGATCGACACCTGGTCGCCGCGCAAGGTGATCTTCAGCGCCGGCCTCGCTCCCCGCGGCGCTCGCTCGAGCAGATCATCGGCGAGAAGCAGGACCACCGCCGCCTGCTCGACCGTCCCGTGGTCGGCCCGCCTGATCAGGGGCGCGTATTCGTCGAGATCGATGCCCTCTTCGTCGGCGGCGTGAAGAATGGCGGCGATCCTCGCGACCTCAACCTGCGAAAAGCCATCCAGCTCCGAGGCGAGAACGATGCGGGCGGCATGCTCATGGCGGTCGAAAAAGTCCACCGACCGGCCGATATCCAGCACCCGCGCCGCGTGGCCGAGGGCCTCGCCAAAGAGGCGTCCGCGCTGGCCTTCATCCCGCACCAGCCGCGCGAAGAGGGTGACGGCCAGCTCGGCGCGACGCTCGCCATGGGCCGCATCCACCCCGCGGAATCGGGACAGCAGCGCTTCCATCGAGGTGGCCCGGACACTCTCGGGATCCGCGTCCAGTTCGCCGAGGGCCGCGTAAGCGAGGCCTTCACGCAGACCCTGGCCCGAAACCAGGATGTCCCTCGCCTCCAGGAACTCGACCAGACGGGTGATCACCACCGCGCCGGCCACGATGGAATCCGACCGGTCCTTCGACAGACCGAGGACGGCGGAGCGTTTCCGCCGCGGAAGCTCGCGCAGGTCGAACTCGATCTCCTCGATGGCTTCGCGGGAAAGTTCATGGCCGTGGAGGCGCGAACCCGGCGTCTTGAGGCGGAATCGCTCGATCTTGGCGAGATTGCGCACCGTGCCCCCCGTGCCCACCAGGCGATCGCCCGGTCGAAGCGTCTTCAGCGGCAGCTCCTCCAGAAAGCCATCGATGTGGGCCCGCAGGCTCCTGACCTCTTTGGGGGTGGGAGGATCCCGTTCCAGATAGCGCCGCGACAGGCGCAGAGCACCCAGGGGAACGCTCCATGAGCGGACCCGGGCCCGGTTCTTGAACTCGGTCAACTGGATGGAGCCCCCGCCGAGATCGAACAGGAGGCCGGAGCGCGAGTCGAGGCCGCGGAGCGCGCCGTGAAATCCATAAAGGGCCTCGTCCGCGCCGCTCAGGATCTGGAGCGGCGCTTTCATGGTCTTTGCCACCAGCCGGGCGAAGCGAGCGCCGTCGCGCG
>JAQBHL010000402.1:0-6708 GCA_032127745.1 Acidobacteriota bacterium | reverse complement strand
GCGTTGGCCTTCCGGCGCGGCACCGTAGATCTTAACGAGCATGGGAGGAGTTCTTGTTTTCCGAGAACAGTCCGTCATTCTGGAAGAAGTAGTTGACCGACCCGTGCCACACGTTGGAGCCCGTCTTCGTGATCACGTTGGAGACGAGGCCGGGCGCGCCCACGCATTCGGCGGGCAGGCCGCCGGTGAGGACCTTCTGCTCCTGGATGATCTCGGTATTGAGGTTGGACCCGAAGGTGCCGCTGACCGGATCGGTCACGTTGATCCCGTCGAGGTAGTAGGCATTGTCGGAAGACTGTCCGACCGCGCCCGCGATATCGGAGTAGTTGACGCCGGACTTGGAAGCGGGATTACCTGTGTCCGATGGCATCACGCCGGGAACCAGCTGGAGGTAGCTCTGGTAGGAGCGGCCGGTGGGCAGGGACTCGGTCAGATCGAGAGTGATGTCCTGACCGATCACCGCACTGGTCACGTCGACCAGGGGGGATTCGCCGGTTACGGTGACTTCCTCGGTCAACGAGGAGACGGGAAGGGCGAGGGTGAGACGGACGGTCTGCCCGGATCGCACCAGAACCTTGTCGTTCCTCAGAGTATTGAAACCAGTGAGGCCCGCGGTGATGACGTACTGGGAGGAGGGAGGAAGGTTGACCAACTGGACCTCGCCCTCGCCGTTGGTCACGGCCGTCCTCGAAAGGCCGATGTCGGGCGCGGTGGCGGTAACCACGGCTCCCGGCAGGACGCCGCCACTGGAGTCACGCACGACCACGACGACTGTCCCCGTGGTCACGACCTGGGCGGATACGACGCTGGCGCCGAGGACAAGGGTGAGGCAGCCTGCGAACAGTGCCTGGCTCAGTGCCCTCCAAAACAAATTCTTCCTGCTGTCCTGCTTCATGTGGACTTGTTGTCCTTTCGGTTGTTGGGTTGAACGGGGTGTTACGGAAAACTGTATCCCAAAACTAATGCAACCGCCCTGCCATTGCAAGTAACAATATGAAATCAATACGCTTAACCATCCAACCAATCAGCGGCCGAGACCGGTTTTATCCAATGTAATGAATCTCCGCCGACTTCATTGAATTAATGGTTCCCTCGAACCCTGGGACATGTGTTTCGTTGGCACTGCCCGCACCCGATGGCCTCCCGGAGTCGGTCGAAGAGGACGCCCACTGTCGGCGCAGCAGGAGTTCGACGCTCGCTGGTCTTTGGGAGAGGGTCAGGCGCAACCGATCCCTCCGCGCGACGTGCCGGTACGAGGGTTATCCGGGCGGGACTTCCGCTTCGATCATCTCCATGGCCGCGGCCAGGTCTTTGACGGATTCGATCTTCGCGATCCGACAACGCATGTCGCCCACGGTCGGGTCCGAGAAGGCGAGCAGGCTGGACCCGTCCGCGCACACGCGGGTTGAGCCCTCCCAGATCGACAGTGTTCTGGCCAGGTGGAGTCCGTGGCAGCGGTCTTCCGTCGTGAACAAATAGTTATGGTTGGCGCCGACCTTGACGAACACGTGCTTGTCGTCCAGCGGGCGCATGACGTTGATTTCAAGCTTGTTGACGCAATCTTTCTTCGTCTTGGAGGGTTCGGCGGCCCGCCCGCTGCTGAAGGCTCCAAAGGCGAGGGTGGGAAGGATGAGAGCGAAGACGGCGGCACTGATTCTCGACATAGCGGCTCCTTTCGGACCGGATGAGTGAACGCGGGCGATCATCCCACATCCAGCGTGGCTCGCGAGAATCGAGCCCGGTATAATCCGCGCGGGAGAGGATCAGCTGTCACCGCCGCGGCTCCCGGCGCGCGCCTCGACGATGCGCGAGGCCGCGAGGGTGATTACGCATCGAGGGTGAAGGAGTTGATTCCATGAGCACGAAGCACCGTCGCACCGCCGCGTGGCTCGCGGTTCTTTTGTTGGCCTTCCCGGGGCTTAGCTCAGCGGCCCGGAAGGGAAGGCTGATCGGCAAGGTCGTTGACCCCGAAGGCAATGCGATTCAAGGGGTGAGGGTGACCACCACCGCGGCGGAGATCCCGGAACTCCGGGAGGTCGCTACCACCGACGCCAAGGGTCTGTTCAAGGTGGATTTCCCGCGCCTCAACATCGAGTATGTGTACGAGATGGAGAAGGCCGGGTACGTCACCCTCAAGATCTCTCAAAACTGGACAGTGGAGGGCACCGAACGTCATTCGTTCACCATGCTCCCCGGGCAGGCGCCAACCCTCGGCGAACTGCCCCCGGCCCTGGCCGCGGTGGCGAATCCCGCCACCCTGGCCTTCAACGTCGGCGCGCGCGCCTTCCAGGCCCAGGACTACGACACCGCGCTGGCGAAGTTCCGGGAGGCCACGGAACGCGATCCGTCTCTGCGGCCGGCATGGGTGGCGCTCAGCGCGACCCACCTCGAGCAACAGCGATACCAGCAGGCGGCGGAGGCGGCGGAGAAGGCCATCGGCCTCGGCGCCACCGACGAGGCGGTCCTGAAGACGCGCTGGGAGGCCTACCGCCAGCTCGGGGATGAGGCCAACACCAGCAAGGCGCGCGAGGATCTCGAGCGATTTGGTCGCCTGGGCGAGGAGGCGAAGCGAATCTACAACGAAGGCGTTGTCCTCTCGAGGTTCAAAGAGAACGAGGCGGCCTTCGAGAAGTATCAGGAAGCGCTCGAACTCGATCCTAACTTCGAGCCGGCGCTGCTTGGGCTCGCCGCCAGCGCGCTCGAGCTCGACCGCGCCCCGGCCGCGGAAGCCGCGGCCCAGACTCTTCTGAAGATGAATCCCGAGAACGCGGAAGCGCTGAAGCTACGGTACAACGCCGCCCTGAAGCTGAGGGACGAGCCGAAACTCATCGAGGCCTTGCTCGGGCTGGCGGCCATCGATGCCACCACCGCCCGCGACGGCCTGTTCGCACTTGCCAACGGAGCCTTCGATAGGGACGACATGGCCAAGGCGAAGGAGAGATTCGACCTCGTGCTCCAACTCGATCCCTCTCACGCGCGGTCCCACTACTCTCTCGGCCTTATCCTGATGCGCCAGGGGGAAAAGCAGCAGGCGCGCGCCGAACTGGAGCGCTTCCTCGAACTGGCCCCCAACGATCCGAACGCCGCCATGGCGAGGGACGCTCTCAAGTACCTGAAATAGGCCCCCATTCTCTAGATTCTTGAATCACGCTTCATGATTTTGGACGGCAGCCCTGGCGGGGTCCCTCCCGTCTGGCCTTGGTGATTCTCAAATGCTTTCCTGATAAGGGTTTATGAGGGGCCATGCGGTCGTTTTCCCGGTGGTCCGCTCCTTGCTTTGGACAACCTTCGGGCGGCATCTTGAGCGATTCCCCCCGATGACCTCACCGATGACCTCACCGATGATCTCATCGCCGGAGTGGCCCT
The DNA here is from genome assembly GCA_032127745.1 of Acidobacteriota bacterium. Classification (GTDB taxonomy): domain Bacteria; phylum Acidobacteriota; class Vicinamibacteria; order Fen-336; family JAGNNV01; genus JAGNNV01. The sequence goes on along the minus strand of JAQBHL010000402.1, from coordinate 3,342 downwards.
TGATGCCGACTCTGCAGATAGCGCGATCCAGGAATGGTCCTGGATGACGACTCTGTCCATTGAATGGAGAGGCATCAAAATGATGTTTACGAAGCTGACGTGTAAGTGGCGCCCGCTCTTGGCCTTGCTGCCGGTGCTGGTCCTGCCCCTGTTCCTCGGTCTGTCTTCACAGGCCGTAGCTCAAGAACAGACCACCACCCCACAGACTGAAGAAGAGAAAGAGAAAGCCAGGATCGCCGCAGAGATCAAGCGAGCGGAAGCGGAGGGAAAGGTCCGCACCACCGAGGAGGTGACCGTGACGGGCTCGCTGATTCCTCGCAATGACCTCGAGGGCCTGAGCCCCGTGACCGTGGTCAACCTCGAAGAGGTCACCTACCAGGGGACGGGCCGGGTCGAGGATCTGATCCAGCAGTTGCCCCAGGCCTTCGCCGCGCAGAACTCCAGCATCTCCAACGGTGCGTCGGGAACCGCCACGGTGCAGTTGCGCAACCTGGGCGCGGTTCGCACTCTGTCCCTGCTCAACGGCCGCCGCATGGCCGCGGGCGACGCCTTCTCTCCCTCCAGCGACCTCAACTTCATCCCCTCCTCGCTGGTCAAGCGGGTTGACGTTCTGACCGGAGGCGCCGGGGCCGCCTATGGCGCCGACGCGGTCGCGGGAGTCGTCAACTTCGTCCTCGATACGGAGTTCGAGGGCTTCCGGGGTGACATCCAATGGAACGGCTTCCAGCACAACAACAACAACCCGATCGCCCAGGAGATCAACAAGGCCAAGGGCTTCACTGTCCCCAGCGGCAACACCTTCAACAACGGCGGCACCAACTTCACCCTGGCCGTGGGCGGCAAGCTCGATGCCGGCAAGGGCCATGCCTCCGCCTTCATCGACTACCGGGACATCGCCGCGATCTGGAAGGACCAGCGCGACTACACAAACTGCTCGGTCCAGACTCCGGGCGCCACCGGTCCCACCTGCGGCGGCTCGAGCACTTGGCAATACGGTCGGTTCATAACCAGCACCGGTGACTACGTCCTCGATCCGAACACGAGCAACACGAACACGTTCCGCAGCCGCCAGGGGGCCGACGTCTTCAACTTCGCGCCCTTCAACTATATGCAGCGCAACGACCGCAAGTGGGGCGGCGGCGCCTTCGTGAACTACCGCTTCAGCGAGAAGGTCGAGCCCTACGCCGAGGTCCAGTTCATGGACGATTACTCGGATGCGCAGATCGCCCCGTCGGGCGACTTCGGCGTCACCCAGACCATCAACTGCGACAACCCGATGATGAGCGCGCAGCAGCGCGCGCTCACCTGCGGAACCCAGACCACCGGCACCGCGCAGATGATCATCCTGCGGCGCAACGTGGAGGGCGGAAACCGAACTGCCCAGCTTCGCCACATCAACTGGCGTCTGCTCAGCGGCATTCGCGGTGACTTCAATCCGGCCTGGAACTACGACGTCTATGCCATGAACGCCAATGTGAACAGCCCGCAGTCCTACATCAACGATCTGTTGAACACCCGCATCGAAGACGCCCTGAACGTGGTGGGCACCCCCGGCCAGCCCTCCACGTGGCGCTGCGCCTCCGGCAACGCGGGCTGCGTGCCGTGGAACATCTTCACTACCGGCGCGGTCGAGCAGGGAGCGCCGGATTACATGGCCGTGAATGCGGTGCTGTCATCCGGCACCAACACGAAAGTGGTCAACGCGACCATCAGGGGCGACCTTGAGGACGCCGGGGTCAAGCTCCCCTCGGCGACCGAGGCGGTCCAGGTCGCTTTTGGCGGCGAGTTCCGTCGGGAGGCCATGTTCGTCAACCCCGACGAGGTGTACGCGCTGGGCCTGCGCGCCGGTTCCGGCGGTCCCACCCTTGCCGTGGACGGAAACTACGTCACGCGAGAGGGCTTCGCAGAAGCCGTCATTCCGCTGGTTCAGGACAGCTCCGGTTTCCAGGACCTCAACCTGAATCTCGGCTACCGCTTCGCCAGCTACAAGGCCTCGAGCCAGAGCTCCAAGACCAACCACAGCTACAAGGCGATGCTGTCCTGGACGCCCACTTCCGGTATCCGATTCCGTGGAGGCTTTAACCGTGCCGTCCGGGCCCCGAACGTGCGAGAGTTGTTCCTCCCGCAAGGGATCGGTCTTGGCGGTTCCGAGGACATTTGCGCCGGCGCCAACCCCACCGCCACTGCGGCGCAGTGCGCGAACACCGGGGTGAGCGCGGCGCAATACGGCAGGATCCTGGAGAACCCGGCCGGCCAGTACAACAGCCTCGACGGCGGCAATCCGCAACTGGACGTCGAATCGGCGGACACCATCACCGCCGGGCTCGTCTGGACCCCGAAATCGGTTACCGGTCTCGCGGTCACACTGGACTACTTCGATGTCAAGATCGAGGAGACCATCTCGAGCTTCCAGCCGGACGACGTCATCAAGTCGTGCGCTGAAACCGGCAATCCCGCTCTTTGCCGCCTGATCCACCGCGATAGTTTCGGCACCCTGTGGCTCACCAACGACGCCTACACCGTCAGCACCAATCAGAACATCGGCACGCGGCGGGCTCGCGGCGTGGATCTCGGCGCCAACTACCCCTGGAATCTCGGCGGCCATGGTTTCATCGCCTTCTCGCTGCTCGGCTCCACCATGCTGGAAGACCGGCTGACCACCCCCCTGACCGACTACGATTGCGCCGGCTACATGGGCAACCAGTGCGGCATTCCCAGCCCGAAGTGGCGGCACCGCGCCCGGGCCTCGTGGAACTCCAACTCCAAGACGACGGTTTCGCTTGGCTGGCGGTACATTCACGGGGTCAAGAACGACGACCTCAGCGACAACCCGGACCTCGGGAATCCCGCGCTCGTGGAGCGCTTGAAGCTCAACGGTTCCGACGAGTTCCCGGCGTACCACTGGTTCGATGTCGCCGCCACGTATAAGTTCAAGGACGGCTTCCGATTGACCCTCGGCTGCAACAACATCCTCGACAAGGAACCCCCGCTCGGATCGGGGCTGTCCGACATCGACTACGGGCCGGGCTTCTACGGAACCTACGACGCGATGGGCAGGTCGCTCTTCGCGAACCTGCAGTTCGAGTTCTAAGAAGGCGTCAGACGTTCGGGAAAGGCGGTCCCTTCAAGGGGCCGCCTTTCTTTTTTCGCCGTCGCATTCGGCACGCCGACCGGGCAGGTCGCGAAGACCGGGCGGTTGCGCGATACTGGCGCCGAACATCCAGACCGCCGCTCTGCAATATGTGGGACCGAACCGCTCTCCTCTGTGTCGCGACCCTCCTGGCTGGCTGTGCGAGCACGCCGGGCGGGCGCGAGCGTGTCCGCATCACCCCGGCCGAGCTT
>JAQBHL010000401.1:0-11777 GCA_032127745.1 Acidobacteriota bacterium | reverse complement strand
TCACATGGGAGCGCCGATGCATCCCGGATCGCCGCGTTGCTCGTCGTTGCATATGCTGGATATGCGGCCTCCTCGGCGCCTTGCGCTCCGGGCGCCTCGACACTCGCATGTGCCACGTACTTGTGAGGCAGGACACTAGCCTGTGGCTCCCTTGTGCAGGGCGGCGAGGTCTTCCAAGACCTCGTCCGGATGCACGGCCGGCGACACCTTGGCGTAGGCCTTCAAAATGGTTCCCTGCGGGCCGATAAGGTACGAGATCCGTCTTGGGGTTCCGGCCGTCCGGTCGGAGGCCGCACCGTAGGCCACACCCACTTCCCGCGCGGTGTCACACAGGAGAGGAAAGGGGAATGAGCATTTCTCTGCGAAGGCCCGATTCTCGGCCTCGGTGTCGAAGCTGACGCCCAGGATCTCGGTCTTCTGGGCCTTGAACTTGCCGATGCTGTCGCGGAACCCGCGACCCTCGATGGTTCAGCCGGGAGTGTCGGCTTTCGGGTAGAACCAGAGAAGGAGATTCCTTCCCGAGAAATCCGCAAGCGTCACCATTCTCCCGGTGTGATCGGGAGCGCTGAACGCCGGAGCGTTCTCGCCTTCTTTAAGCATGGGCTTCTCCTTGGTCTCGATGTGAACGACCTGGACAGACGACTCCGCTCCCTACTGGTCGCGGTCTGGATCGCCTGGATCCCGTCCATCCTGCGGAATGCCCTGGCGGACGGTCAGGCGAAAGGAATTCTGGGCGATGGTCTTCTCGGAGGCTTTGAGCGCGGCTCGAATGTTGTAGCTGCCGGCCCGGTCGTAGTAGTGCTGGGACGAGAACCTCCGCTCGATTTTCGTGCCGGGCTGGAAGGGTTCACAGTCGGAATCATGAACGCTCTTGCTTCCGTCATCCCAGTCCCATTCGATGGCCAGGCAATAGAAGTCTTCGGAATCCTCGCCCCCCTTGAGTTCGGCGACGGCGATGACGCCGACCGGGGAAAAGGCCATGCGCGGCGACACCCGGACACCGAGACTGGGCCGCTTCGGCTTGGGATTCTCCGGCTTGGGATTTTCCGGGGCGCCCCAAGCCAAGCCGCCCGCGAAGGCGAGGGTGAGGGCGCTGGACAGCAATTTGCGGTTCATGGATGACCTCCCGCTTGATGAGTTCTGAATGGAAGCGATGCGAATCAGCGCATCGTCGAATGAGAACCCGATCTTAGATCCGAAGGCCTACAATCGGCGAAATGCCGAATCCCGCCCGCCCCATCGATCTCCCTCGGGGGGTCGCGGTGTGCGCGGAAGCGCTCTCGGGAGCCGGAGGGCGGGCCTTTCTGGTGGGCGGTGCGGTGCGCGATTCTCTGCTTGGAAGGGCGGTGAAGGATTACGACCTCGAGGTCTTCGGGCTTTCCTTCGAGGCGGTGCGCGGAGCGCTCGCGCAGGTCGCGCGAGTGGAGCCGGTGGGCGACTCCTTTCCGGTCTTCAAGGTGGCCGGGCTCCCGGGAATCGCGGGACAGGTCGACGTGGCCCTGCCACGCCGGGATTCGAAGAAGGGGCCGGGACACCGCGGCATCGCCGCCGAGGCCGACCCGTTGATGTCTCTCGTGGAGGCGGCCCGCCGCCGCGATTTCACCATCAACGCCATGATGTTCGATCCAGCCACGGGAGTTCTCGAAGATCCGTACGGCGGAGAGAGCGATCTTCTGGCCCGCGTGTTGAGAGTGGTCGACCTCACCACCTTCGGCGATGATCCCCTGCGTGCCCTCCGGGCCGCGCAGTTCGCGGCCCGGTTCGATCTGCTCGTCGAGGAGAACACCGCTCGCCTGTGCGCGGCCATGCCGCTCCACGAACTCCCCGCCGATCGGATCTTCGGAGAGATCGAGAAGGCCCTGCTCCAGGCCCGGCGTCCTTCCATCGCCTTCAGTCTCCTGGCCGACTGGAATCAGCTCTCCGTCATCGCTCCCGAACTGGTCCCCCTGGCCGCGACCCCCCAGGATCCCGAATGGCATCCCGAAGGCGACGTGTGGACCCATACCCTTCTCGCCCTCGACGAAGCCCGTCGCCTCATCGACGAGCTGGACGCCCCCCGGGCGCTCGCGGTCATGCTGGGCACCTTGTGTCACGATCTCGGGAAGCCCTCGACCACAAAGGTGGAGGAGGGCCGTATTCGGTCGCGTGGACACGAGGAAGCGGGAGTGGCCCCCACCCTGGCTCTGCTCGATCGCTGGAACGTCCACACCCGCGAGTCCTTCCCGGTGCGGGATCAGGTGGTGGCTCTGGTCCGGGATCATCTGAAGCCGGGGGCGCTCTATCAGGCGCGGGGCGAGGTCTCGGCCGGCGCTATTCGCAGGCTGGCGCGGCGGGTCGAGGCGGATCTGCTCTACCGGGTGGCCAGCGCCGACTGTCTCGGCCGCACTGGGAATTTCCCCACCGTGGCCATGGAGTGGTTCATCGCCGAGGTGCGGAAGCTCGCGGTCGAGAGAGCCGGGCCGGCGCCGCTTCTGAGGGGACGAGACATTCTGGCCCTCGGAGTCGCGCCCGGACCGGCGGTGGGGAGAATCCTGAGCGAGGTCTATGAGCAGCAGCTCGATTCCAGAATCCAGACTCGCGAGGACGCCCTCGTGGTGGCGGGAACCCTTCTCGCTCAGGGCCCAACCTGATTCCAGAACCCCTTTCGGGGACAGCCCCAGTGCGAATTCAAAGGAGCCCAGCACGCCAACTGAGCGCGAGTTCCATGCGGTTGGAGTCTTGCCCTCAACGACGCTCCTGGGACTCACTCGATCCGAGACTTGGCGGAACACCATCCCTCACCCCGGCAAATCCCCGACGCGATCCGGGGTTCGCCGGGGATCCTTCCCTACTCCAGGATCGAATCCGCGATCGGGTGTCCGAGTGCGGTCTCCCGATCGAGCACGGCCAGAGTGTGGGTGTAGATGTTGTCGACCTCCGTCCGCGAGTTGGCGATCACGGTCATCCCCAGCTTGCCGTGCTGCGACACCGCTCCGATGAGATGGAACAACACACCCGACTCGGTGGCGTGCGAATAGTGGAGCCGGTTGATGGTCAGAATCTCGATCACGTCCTCGGGCAGGAGGCCCCGGTAGTGTTCAGATTTCAGATTGTCGGTGGCCCGGTAGCACTTCACCTGGCCGGAGAGAGAGTGGAAGAGTCCGGTTGACTCATCGAGGCCGCCTCCGGTGAGAAACTGAAGGGCCAGGAAAGGGTGGGTGGTTCCGCCCATGCGCAGGTTGATTTCGAGCGCGGCGATCGACCAGGGGTTGCCCCCGCGGTTACGGTGGACCAGGAAGTCGATGGCGAACCTGGACACCACCCCCTTCCGGGCCAGGACCTCGCCGATCGATCGAGCCGCCCCCTGAATGCCGAGGCGATACTGGTCGTCGGCGGGGAAGGCGCAGCCCAGGAAGATCTGGCCGGTGGGTCCGCCCAGGAGCTGGTCATGGGTGGAGATGAGCATCACCTGCCCTTCGGGCGAGTTCCGGAGCTGGACTGAAGGTGAGGCCTTTTCCTCCGCGTCCATGAACTCCTCCACGATGCCGCCCATCCGGGCGAACTTTTCGAGATAGACGTTCGACGTCTCCGTGGGCATCGAGAACTGAAGATCGCCGATTCCTGCCTCGATGGCCGGGCGTGACGAGTCCTCCGGATAGCGATAGATCGCGTTTCCCTCGCCGGAAAAACTCTCGTTCAGTTTCACCACCGCCCGTCTCAGCGCCGGGTCGCGCTTCTTCATCTCGTGGAGAGAATCGGCGATGTCGCTCTCGCTTCGCAGATCCTCGAAACCGAAGGGCAAGGAGACCCCGGCCTCTTTGAACACCTTCCGGCTTCCGGACTTGGTCCCGAGGTGATTCAGGGAGGGATCCACGCCGTTCAAGGGAATGCCGAGCAGCACCGCGAGCTTCCGCTCCATGGGGGTCGAGTTGAACACGGTGAGATAGGCGCGATCCTTGTCGACGATTCCCTGGCGGATCCTTTCCAGGAGACGGGGCCGCTCGAGGATCTTCTCGGTGAGCGATCTCGGGGAGTCGTCGTACGCGCACAGGAGAGTGAGTCGCGATCGCGCATGCGAGGTGGGAATGCCGGCCAGGAACTGGAAGTAGTACTCCAGGATCATCGGATGGACGGGCTGCGAGGTGACGTAGACCATGCGCGCCCTGGGATTGCGCAGGCGGATCAGCAGGAACAGCAGCCTTTCCTCATAGAAGCTCGAGCCCGCGAGCCGCCTCAGCTCGGCCTGGTCGAGCGACAGCGAGGGCACCACCACGGAGGTGGCGGGCTCGTCGTCCTTCTGGGTCATCGAGTTCCAGACCGGCCCGAGACGGAGCTTCAGCTGTTCGAACTGGCGCAACTCCTCTTCGATCGAGACGTCCCACGGATACGGGGGTTTGGGAAGCGTCATATCCGCTCCTTCATGGTTCGCTCAGCAACGCGGTGGCGAGGGCCGGGGTTTGGGGCCGCGGCCTCGCCCTCCGATCCGCGAACCTCTGGTCGATGATGGCATCTTCATGCATTTCGAAGACGCGATTCAAACGCCGGGCGCGCTCGCGGAGACTCCTCACCAGCTGGAAGCGCAGCGGCCAGACCAGGCTGAACCCGGTGGTGAGGGCCAGCGCTTGCGCGATCAAGGGGTCGCGCTTGCCCAGGGCCACCACGTTCATTCTCTCTTCGTACCAGGCCTGGGTGACTTCCCCGCGACCGAGGAGGTTTTCGATGATCAGCTGCTGGCGGCCGGCCTCCATGATCTCCGGGTGGTGGTTCACCCCCACCATCCGGGGCATGGTCCCTTTGGCATCGCGCGCGAATTCGACGCCGGTGAGGGCGTCGCCCATGGATCCGTCCCCGGCCAGGGTCTCGAAGCTCAGGGGCATGGCTTTTCCGGCCAGAGCGAGGGTGGGAATGAGATCGAACAGCCGCGAGTCGATGACCTTGATCCGCGTCGACCCCGCATCGTGGGCCAGGCCCTTGAACCAGGGGTGAGCGACCGCCTCCGCACTCAGCGTGTTCTCCACGATCCCCGCGCTTTTCCCGCCCTTCTCGGGGCCGCGCTGCCTGGGCTCGGCGATTCCCGACCACCGGCAGAGAATGCCGAAGGAGTGGCACACCGCCAGGAAGCTCGCCTTCGGATCGGCCAGGATGGCGTCGAAGAGCCGGAAGGCGGAAGCTTCCCAGGAGGGGTCTTCCTTCACCCCCTGAGAAAACTCCGCCACCCCGTCGTTCCGGTGCGGGTCGATATGTCCCGGGCCGCCGGTGCCGAGATAGATACCGAATCGTCCCCCGGGCGGCTCGGGCAGGAGGCCGTGCTGGCGGACATCGAAGGAGAAGACCCGGATGCGCAGGTTGGCGGCCCTCAGGGCATGCTCGAAATCGCAGGCCGCCTCGCGCACCGCCTGAACAATGGAGTTGTGCCCCAGATTCGGCCAGCCATGGTGCATGTCCAGGATGGCGATGTCGCAGGTGGCTTCGTCGACTTTCGGCAGGGCTTCGCCCGGATGCAGGCGATGGTGAGAGAACACCGAGTGGATGCCCCTCATGACGCAGTCGTCCATGCAGGCCATGTCCCCGGCCTCGCCCATGCGGTTACAGGTGGTGACTATCCGTTCGAAGAGCAAGCAGGCTTCATACCTTTCCGTCCACCACGAAGGCGGGGACCTGCCCGCCGCCCGAGGTGACGTTCGCGAGAGAGGAGCCGGAGAGGCGGGTCAGGAACCCTTCCACCTCGCCGAAGAAGAGATAAGGGTCGAGATCCACCACCAGGTCGCGGGTGGGAAGGCCGGGGGCGATGACCGGGAAGGACTGGTGGCCGATTTCGACCTTGCGCTGGACCACGTAGGGGCTGAGCAGGGCCTTTTCGATGGCGGCATCCCACTCCGCGGCCGACGACTCGAAGCCGAGGAACACACCCTTGCCGCCGTACTCGTCGTTCGGCTTCAGCACCAGTTCGCTCCGATGGTCCGGATCGCGCAGGAACCGGATCAGATCGATCTCCCTGCCCTCGTAGGTCGTCTTTCCTTCCCGCACGTTCCGGGTCCAGGGGACGGTGTCCGCGATGGCCTTCCGCTCCGCTTCATTGAACAGATGCTGATGGGCGTCGTCGGTGAGCACCGAGAAGATGGCCTTCTTGTGGATGGGCTTGCACCCGAACGGGTTGACATAGACGCAGGCCCGCTCCCGCGCCGCGTCCAGCAGGGCCTTCACTTCGCCCTCCTTCTCCAGGAGCTCGTTCACCAGGAGTCTCTTGTAGACGATATCGACCACCGCGCCCTCGTGGCGGAGGGACCCCCCTTCGAAGGTCATCCGCCGGGGATCGCACACCAGGGCCCTGGCCCCCGCTTCCTCGAAGAGGGCGCGCAGGATGTGATGCTCGGTTCGGGTCGGCACCTCTTCGTAGTCGACGATGGCGATGGTCGGATGGGGCTTCGATCCCCCGGCCTGGCCATAGCAGGCGAGGAGAGTCTCGAGGAGCTTCGCGCAGGGACGGGGCCGGTGGATCTTGTGGGTCTTCTGGAGCTCGCGCATGACCCCAAGCTCCAGGAACACGTCCGAGAGCACCTCCGCGTACCCGAGGCCGGCCGGGGTCTCCGCGTTCAGCTCGACGAAGCGGTATGAAGTCGGGGTCAGGAAGGAGTCCAGCCGAGAGAGAGGCGAAGGAGAAGCGACGCCGGGGTCCAGGGCCACCAGTTCGCGTTCCGCCTCGGTCAGCCCGACCAGATCGTGGAGGGCGGGGCCGAGCGCCTTCCAGGCCTTGAGGGTCGCGCCATAGATCCCGCGCGCGGCCGTGCGCACGTGGTCGTAGTCGTCGCGGGACACGAACTGGGGCATGGCGAAGGGGCACAGCACCCGGCCCGCGAAGGTCGCGGAGCGCGCGTTCAGGCGCTGTTCGAGGTTCTCCTCGATTTCCTGGGCCAGGCCCTTCTCGTCCCGGAGCAGGCGCAGGTACGCATCGACGGCGCTTGCGGAGAGGGAAACCACGACTCGATTGTACCCGCGCCTCCACACCTGTGCGAGGATTCGCGACGTGATCATCGAGACCGAGCGGCTGATCCTGCGGCCCTTTCGTGCCGAGGATATCGACGCCTACGCCGAGATGTGCGCGGACCCTGAGGTCATGGAATTCCTGAGCGCCGACGGAAGCCTGCTCTCCCGGGCGGAGGCCTGGCGGCAGATGGCCATGTTCCTCGGCCACTGGGAACTCCGCGGTTTCGGGACCTGGGCGGTTGAAGAGCGGGCCACCGGCCTCTTCGTCGGCCGGATCGGGCTCCACTATCCGGAAGGCTGGCCCGATCGTGAACTGGGCTGGACCATCGCCCGGGAATTCTGGGGCCGGGGCCTCGCCACCGAAGGCGCCCGCGCGGCCATGGACCACGCGTTCAAGACCCTCGGCTGGTCTCATCTGGTGAGCCTCATCCACCCCGATAACCACCGCTCCGCGAAAGTAGCGGAACGGCTGGGCCAGCGGATTCAAGGTCTGGCCGAGGTGAGGGGCCTGCACCTCATCATGTATAGGGCGGACCGGACCTAGCACGGTGCTGAAGAACTTCAGCACCCTGCTAAGGACCCGGCGGAGCCGGCATTCTGGGGCCCCGGGCGCTGCCTTGGCCACCGGGAACGGCTACCCGGGGGCTCAACCCCGGCCTAGTAACATCGCCCAATGAACGCTCTCGAACAGACCGACCCGGACATCGCCCAGGCCATCCGGAACGAGGTTCGACGGCAGGGAGCTCAACTCGAGATGATTGCCTCCGAGAACTTCGTTTCCGTGGCCGTGCTCGAGGCCCTGGGAACGGTGTTCACCAACAAGTACGCGGAGGGTTATCCGGGGAAGCGTTACTACGGTGGCTGCGAGTTTGCGGATGTGGTGGAGGACGTGGCCCGAGACCGGGTCAAGCAGCTCTTCGGCTGCGATCACGCCAACGTGCAGCCTCATTCGGGGGCCCAGGCCAACATGGCGGTGCTCCTGGCCACCTTGAAGCCCGGCGACACCCTCATGGGCATGGATCTGTCCCATGGCGGCCACCTGAGCCACGGTCATCCGCTGAATTTTTCGGGCCTGTATTTCAACGTGGTCTCCTACGGAGTTCGCAAGGAAGATGAGCGGCTCGACTATGAGGCGATGAGGGCCAAGGCCAGGGAGTCGCGGCCGAAGCTCATCATCGTGGGGGCCTCCGCCTATCCCCGGATCATCGATTTCGCGGCGGTGCGCGCGGTGGCCGACGAGGTGGGCGCCCTGGTGATGGCGGACATCGCCCACATCGCGGGCCTGGTGGCGACCGGTCTCCATCCCTCGCCCTTGCCCCACGCGGACTTCGTGACCACCACCACCCACAAGACCCTGCGCGGGCCGCGAGGGGGCCTGGCCATGTGCCGGGCCTCCCTCGCGAAAAATTTGGACCGGGCCCTCTTTCCCGGGGTTCAGGGCGGGCCTTTGATGCACGTGATCGCGGCCAAGGCGGTGGCCTTCAAGGAGGCCCTGGCCCCCGAGTTCAAGGTCTACCAGCAGCGCGTGGTCGCGAACGCGTCGGTCCTGGCTCGGACCATCGCCGACGAGGGCTTTCGCATCGTCTCCGGCGGCACCGACAACCACCTGGTCCTCATCGACGTCTCCTCCGGCGGCCTGACCGGCAAAGTGGCGGAGAATGTCCTGGAGCGAGCAGGCATCACCGTCAACAAGAACACCATCCCGTTCGATCCGAATCCTCCCATGACCGCGTCGGGTGTCCGCATCGGCACACCCGCGCTCACCACCCGCGGGCTGGGGATTCCCGAGATGGAAGAAATCGGCCGCCTGTTTGCCAAGGCGCTCAAGGGCGCGTCCAGCGATACCACGATCACCGAGGTCCGGAAATCGGTCGAGACCCTGTGCGCGCGTTTTCCGCTCTACGCTTCGTTGCTCTAGATGCGCCGCCTACCCTTGACGCCCTCCGAGCCCACCGCTGCGCATCCGGGTGATGCCGCGAGGGCTCGCCGCCCCGGCCCAGGGAAAGGGCGGCGCCTTCAGTGAAGCTCGACCGCAACTTCTTCGGCCCGGGGGGAAGGCTCGCCTCCGTCTTTCCCTCCTATGAGGAGAGAATTTCCCAGCAGCAGCTCTGCCTCGCCATCGCGGAGACGATCACCAACGGCGGCGTTCTGCTGGCCGAGGCGGGCACGGGCACCGGAAAGACCGTGGCCTATCTCGTGCCCGCGATCGCGGCGGGGAAACGCATCGTGATCTCGACCGGGACCAAGAATCTCCAGGAACAGCTGGTCGACAAGGACATCCCCCTGGTCGCTGAAGCCATGGGGCGCGACGTCAAGGTCGCCCTCATGAAGGGCCGCGGCAACTATCTTTGCCGGCTTCGTTTCGCCTCCTTCCAGGACTCCGGCCAGTTTCAGAAGATGGACGAGATCCCATTCTTCCGCTCGGTCGAGGAATGGGCCAAGACCACCACCGTGGGGGATCGGGTGGAAGTGGACGGTCTCCCCGACTCGGTTCACTTCTGGCGCGAGATCGCGGCCACCAGTGAGAACTGCATCGGCCAAAAGTGCGCCGAGTACCAGCGCTGCTTCGTGACCGAGATGCGCAAGCGCGGTGCCGAAGCCGAGATCGTGGTGGTCAACCACCACCTTCTCGTGGCCGACCTGGCCGTGCGCGAGAACGATTACGGCGAGGTCATCCCCGCCTACGATGTTCTGATCATCGACGAGGCCCACACCCTGGAGGCGGCCGCCACCCAGCACTTCGGAGCCCAGGTCTCCTGGAATCGCACCGAGGAACTGTGCCGCGACATCGAGCGCGAACTGGCCGCGGCCCGGATCAACGCCCCCGAGGTCCTGGCCGAAGTGGCGAACCTGCGCCTGCGGGCCGAGCGCTTCTTCAAGATCCTGACCCGTGAGGCGGGCCGGAGGCTCCGCGCCAGGTGGGTGACCAGCGCTCTCGAAGAGGATGCCAATGCCTTCGCCCTGCGGCTCGAGGGAGTGAAGACCGCGCTCGCCGTCCTCGGGGACCGTCCCGAGCCGGTGCGCGCCCTCGAGGGCCGGGCCATGGAACTGCGCGACCATCTCCTCTTCATCCTGAAAGCCGAGGATCACACCCACGTCTATTTCGCCGAGGCCCGCGGCCGCAACGTCGTTCTGCGCGCCACCCCCATCGACGTGTCGAGGATCCTCAAGGAGAAACTCTTCGATCCGCTTTTCGGCACCGTGCTCACCTCGGCCACCCTGACCGTGGACCAGAACTTCACCTATATCCGCTCGCGCCTCGGCATCGAAGGCGATCACACCGCGGACCTGGCTCTCGGCTCGCCCTTCGATTTTTCATCCCAGGCCGTCTTGTACCTGCCTCCCGGCGTTCCCGACCCGCGCGAGGCCGGGTTCATCGACCGGGCGGTCGACGAGATCGCGGACATCGTCGAGATCACCGAAGGCCGGGCCTTCGTTCTCTTCACCTCGTATGCGAATCTTCAGGCCGCAGCGGCCCTCCTGGCCGCCCGGATTCCGTATCCGATTCTGATTCAGGGGGAGGAGTCGCGCGCGCGCCTGCTGCACCTGTTTCGGAAGAAGAAGAATCCGGTGTTGCTGGCCACCTCGTCCTTCTGGCAGGGCGTCGACGTGGCCGGAGATCAACTCAGCGCGGTCATCATCGACAAGCTGCCCTTCGCATCGCCTTCGGAGCCGGTGGTGGCGGCGCGCATTGAACGGCTGAACGCCCAGGGCGGCAACGCTTTCTCCGACTATCAGGTGCCGGAGGCGGTTCTGATGCTGAAGCAGGGCCTGGGACGGCTGATCCGAACCGCGGCCGATCGGGGTGTCCTGGCCATTCTGGACTCTCGCCTGACCACCAAAGGGTACGGGAAGCGGTTTCTTTCGAGCCTGCCTCCAGCCAGGCAAGTCACATCTATTCAGCAGGTTCGAGACTTCTTTCACTCGGAGGCGTAGTTCCTTTCGAGACGCGCCCTTGACGAGCAGGCGAAAACAAAGCGAAAATACTCCGGTTCGGTCGGACCCGAACCGGACGCAACCAAGAGTACCTTGGGCGCGTCCAATAGAAAGAGGTCGCCCCTATGCCAGTCCTTCAAACCCTTTCCCTCATATCCATCGCCATCGGGACGGTCGCCATCCTTCGTTATATCTGGCTCGACTCCCTCCGTTTTGCCGATCGCGCGAGCGAAGTCTCCGATCCCTCTCGGGTGAGTGCTCAGACCGTGGAGCGGTTGGCCATTCAGGCCGAAGCCGCCCGCGTGCGCGACGAGAACGAGAGTCTTCCCAGGGCCGCTTAAGCTTCCGGTCTCCGAGCGCGTCTTCGCCGGCGCGCTCCGCTGCGGTAAACTCCCTGCTCTTCAAGCACCGTTGCCGTTCGCGCAACGACCCTGTAGTGCAGCGGTTAGCACGTCGCCCTTTCAAGGCGAAGATCGAGGGTTCGAATCCCTCCAGGGTTACCACCCTTCCGGGATTCCAACCCTCTCCCTGCGGATGGAGGGTTTGCAAGCGTAAGTAGCGACCGAAGGTCGCTACTTCGCATGCGGCGCTTCGCTTCGCTTCGCGTCGAATCCCTCTGAGGTCTCGGCTTCGTCGGGCCGGGGTTCTTCGGGGGAGGGTCAATTTGAGAGTCTAAAGCTGCGGGCGATCCCTTCTGCGGCCGCACCTCCAGCTAAGACAAAGGAACGCTTTGCCGCTGCGGCCCGGGCCCATTGAAAACCAGAAGGGCGCAGAAACCTCGTCAAAACTCCGAGAAGAGGACCCACGCCATGAAGATCCAGAACGCGATCCCGAGCACGATCAGAACGGCTTGTATCCCCTTGTCCGTCTCCGTCTCC
>JAQBHL010000400.1:0-9697 GCA_032127745.1 Acidobacteriota bacterium | reverse complement strand
ATCGGGCTTTCAGCCCGAGTTCGCGTTGAGCAGTTCGCTTCGCTCACTGTCGAATCTCGGCGGTTCCATCAAGCCATTTTTGGGAGCAATTAGAGAGGTAGCGGTATCGGCTGGGTCGAATGAATCGAGGCGAACCCGCGTTCGCGGGTGTCAAAGCCGAACTGGGGCTTCCAGCCCGAGTTCGCGTTGAGCAGCTCGCTTCGCTCACGGTCGAATCTCGGTGGTCCGTGGGCCATTTGGGGAGCAATTAGAAACGTAGGGGTATCTGCGGGAGTCGAGTGAATCGGAGCGAACCCGCGTCGCGGGTTTCGACCAAATGACCGGCGAAGGCGGTCGTGCGTAGTGGGACCTCGCTAAGCTCAGTCTCGAATCTCGGTGGTCCATTGCACCGCTCATCAGTCGAAGATCGTCGTACCGTTGCTTTCGGGTCCTTCGCAGGATTCGCGGCGACGGGCAGGAAAGGGTAGGCTCTAGGGCCCGCTCAGGAAATTTCGCAGGCCCATGTAGCTCAGTTGGCAGAGCACATCCTTGGTAAGGATGAGGTCAACAGTTCGATTCTGTTCATGGGCTCCATTAGTCGCCGTTTGTTCACACAAAGAAAGCCGCCAGCCGAATCGCCATGAGAGACACCATCAACCTGCAGTGCCCGGAGTGCAAGAACCGGAACTACTCGACGGACAAGAACAAGCGCAAGACCACCGAGCGCCTCGAGATGAGCAAGTATTGTCCTTTTTGCCGCAAGCACACTCCGCACAAGGAAACGAAGTAAGCTTCGCCGTTCCGGCGCTTTCCGTGGCCCCGAGTCATAGACGCGGGAAGCATTCCGAAGGCCAGTAGCTCAATGGTGGAGCATCGGTCTCCAAAACCGAGGGCTGGGGGTTCGAGTCCCTCCTGGCCTGCCACAAAGAACACAAAAGCACGATTCAACAACAGAAGGACGCACTAAGGCAGGACATGGCTTCTGAAGAAAAAAAGCCCGAGGGTACGCCAGAGGGCGGGGGAAATCCTCTCCAGGCGCGTGCCACTTCGGCTTTGTCCTATTTACCGCGCAAGTTCGAGGAACTGAAGACGTTCCTGCATGAGGTTCGCTCCGAGCTCCGTCGCGTCACCTGGCCCCCGAAAACCGAGGTCTATCCGACCACCATCGTGGTCATCGTCACGACCATCATCTTCGGAGTCCTTCTTTACGGCGTGGACGTGATTTTCTCGCGGGGCCTCGCCGCCTTGCTCAGACAGGTTTAACCCGTGCCCAAGAGCTGGTTCATCATCCACACGTACTCGGGCTTCGAGAAGAAGGTCGCCGAAGGTCTGGTTCAACGCGCCAAAGCCCATGGGGTGGAAGACCTGATCGGCCGGATCGAGATCCCGACCGAAGAAGTGGTTGAAATGAAGGCGGGCAAGAAGGTGCAGACCGCCACCCGGTTCTTCCCCGGCTACCTGCTGGTCGAGCTGGAGACGGAGGAATCGCCCGAAGGTCGCAAGATCCCGGATACCACCTGGCACTTCGTGCGCAATACCCCGAAAGTCACCGGTTTCGTCGGATCGGGCCAGAAACCCGTTCCCTTGAGCGATGAGGAGGCGGATCAGATCTTCAATCAGGTCAAGGAGTCGATCGAAAAGCCCAAGCCGAAGTACAACTTCGACAGAGGGGAGACGGTTCGAATCGTGGATGGGCCCTTCACCAGCTTCCAGGGCGTGGTCGAGGACGTGAATCTCGATCGGAACACGGTCAAGGTGATGGTGACCATCTTCGGCCGGGCCACTCCAGTCGAACTCGATTTTCTCCAGGTTGAAAAGCAGTAGTGGAGAGGAAATAGGAAATTTTTCTCCGACCGGTTCCCATGAACGGATCGGATTGTTATAGACTCCATGGCTCCGCTTAGTTCCTTGCCGAACCTAGGAACCGGCCCTTAGCCCCTGTAGGTTTCAATGAAGAAAGTCGTCTCTCAGGTCAAATTGCAGATCCAGGCGGGCAAAGCCAACCCTGCCCCGCCCGTGGGCTCGGCCCTCGGTCCGACCGGCATCAACATCATGGACTTCTGCAAGGCTTTCAATGCCAAGACGTCCAGGGACGAGGGCATGATCATCCCGGTGATCGTGACCGTGTACGCCGACCGTTCGTACACCTTCATCACCAAGACCCCGCCCGTCGCCATTCTCATAAAGAAGGCGGCGCAGATCGCCCAGGGCAGCGGAACGCCGAACAAGACCAAAGTAGGCAGCATTTCGATGAAGCAGGTCGAAGAGATCGCGAAACTGAAGCTCTCCGACCTCAACAGCACCGACCTCCAGGCGTCCATGCGCCAGGTCGAGGGGACGGCAAAGTCCATGGGCGTGGAGGTTCGTTAAGGCCGCAGGATGAAGACGGAGCGCGCCCCTCAAGGCGCGTCAGATGAAGCGTTTGGCCCAAGCAGCGCGCTCTCTTTGAAAAGAGACCGCGCTCGGACAACCACCAGGCGTCGCGGGAGCGGATCCCGAAGGCGCACGTCCAGGCCAGCGACGCAGTTCGAGTCGGAAGACCAAAAGACGGTGGGAGCGAGCAACCCGGAATCCCAGGAACCCTCGCGAAAAGGAGTGCAAGCGAAAACATATGTCGAAAGTTGGAAAAAAGTTCAAGGCCGCCGCCAAGGCGTTGGCCGACAAGCCGGCGGTCGTGCTTCCTGAAGCCGTGACCGCGGTGATCAAGAACGCGTTCGCCAAGTTCGATGAGTCGGTCGATGTGGCCATGCGTCTGGGCGTCGATCCCAAGCATGCCGACCAGATGGTGCGCGGAACCGTGGTTCTGCCCCACGGTCTGGGGGGCAAGGCCAAGCGCGTGGCCGTCATCGCCGCGGGCGACAAGCAGAAGGAAGCCCAGGCCGCCGGCGCCGATTTCGTGGGCGGCGACGATCTGGTCGCTCGCATACAGAACGAGAACTGGCTCGACTTCGACGCTCTGGTGGCCACTCCGGACATGATGCGATCGGTCGGAAAGCTGGGCAAGATTCTCGGGCCCCGCGGGCTGATGCCGAACCCCAAGACCGGGACCGTGACCACCGATGTGGCCAAGGCCATCGCCGAGATCAAGGCCGGCAAGGTCGAGTACCGGGTCGACAAGAACGGCGTGGTTCACGCGCCCTGCGGCAAGGTCTCTTTCGGCGATTCCAAACTCACCGAGAACATACGGGCCCTGGCCGAAAGCGTGCTGAAGGCCAGGCCCCCCGCGGCCAAGGGCAAGTATGTCCGTTCGGTCACGATTTCTTCCACGATGGGCCCGGGCGTCCGGGTCGATCTCGCCTCCATCGAAGCGCAGGAGTAGGTCATGGCACTGAAGAGGCACGAAAAAGAAACCCTGGTCGCGGAGATGAAGAGCGACTTCGCCAAGTCCCCGCACGCGATTCTGATCGACTTCACCGGGATCACCGTTCCCGCGGTCACCGAATTCCGGCGCAAGGTCAGGCAGTCGGGCGGCCAGTACAAGGTGATCAAGAACACTCTCGCGGTGCGGGCCCTCGAAGGCACGCCTCTGGCGAGCCTGAAGGAGAAGTTCCTCAGGACCACGGCCATCGCCTACTGTGAGACGGACCCCGTGGCCCTGGCCAAGGTGGTGGTCGCCTTCTCGAAGGACCACCCCCAGATCTTGGTCCGGAGCGGCCTCGTATCCGGCTCTCAGATGCTGGATGCCGATGGAGTGAAGGCACTGTCGGCCATGCCGAGCCTGCCCGAGCTCCGGTCGATGTTGCTGGGCGTCATGAAGGCCCCCTCGGCCAAACTGGTTCGCCTCCTCAGCACCCCCGCCCAGCGGATGGTGCGGGTGCTCAAGGCGCACGAAGAGAAGCAGTCGGGGAGTTCGTCGTCCCCAGAAGTTGTCGCATAAACAGATTTCCGGTTTTTTGAAACCTTCCGTTCCTTAAGAAAAAGTAGTGAGAGGAGATAGACGTGGCTGACATTCAGGCAATTGCAACCGAACTGAGCGGGCTCTCTGTGATGCAGGTGGCCGAGCTGGTGAAGATGCTCGAAGAGAAGTGGGGCGTTTCCGCGGCGGCGGCGGCTCCCGTGATGATGGCGGCGGCAGGTGGCGCGGCTCCGGCCGGGGCCGCGGAGGAGCAGACCGAGTTCGCGGTTCATCTCCTGGCCGCCGGCGCCAACAAGATCAACGTGATCAAAGCGGTTCGCGAAGTGACTTCGCTCGGACTCAAAGAAGCGAAGGATCTCGTCGATGGCGCGCCCAAGGTGGTCAAAGAGGGCATCACCAAGGACGAGGCCGCTGCTATGAAGAAGAAGTTCGAGGAAGCGGGCGCCCAAGTCGAAATCAAGTAGAGCGAGAAGGCACCACGAACCTGACTCGCCTCTCACTCGAGACGGCCGCCGCCTCCTTGGGCCGCGTGGTCCCGCCCCGGCGGGGGCTCGCGACCCGGGGAGGCGGAGGTGTCTCTGCTTTCCGCTCCGCGCCATGTGGATCCCCGTCCACCCCCAACCCTTCTCTTCACCTTCCACCTAGCAGGTAGGGCCCCGACCGATGTATCAAGCTCCGAAGAACGTCTACCGTGAACGCAAGGATTTCGCCAAGATCCCCACCGCGATTCAGATCCCGAATCTGATTGAAATCCAGCGCCTCTCGTATGAGCGCTTTCTGCAGATGCGCGTGCTGCCTCAGGATCGCGACGACTCAGGCCTCCAGTCCGTCTTCAAGAGCATCTTCCCGATCAACGATCTGCGGGAGAACTGCGCCCTGGAGTTCGTCGACTACTCGATCGGCAACTGGGAATGCAAGTGCTCCCGGATGGCCGGCCTCGACAAGCTGGCGCGGCCCTGCACCTTCTGCGGGGCCACTTTCGTGGCCAACCCCGGCGGGGATCTCGAGATTTCGTGCCCGAAGTGCGGCCACCTCAATCCGAACAAGGCGCCGGTCTGCGATACCTGCGATGAGCCGGTGGTCCTCAAGCTGAAGCACGAGGCCGAGGAGTGCCAGGAGCGGGGCATGACCTACTCGGTGCCCCTCAAGGTCACCATTCGCCTGGTGGTCTGGGACAAGGATCCCGACGACGGCACCAAGACCATCCGCGATGTCAAGGAGCAGGAGGTCTACTTCGGCGACATTCCGCTGATGACCGACAACGGCACCTTCGTCATCAACGGCACCGAGCGCGTCATCGTCAGCCAGTTGCACCGCAGTCCCGGCGTCTTCTTCTCCCAGATCGAGAAGGGGCTTTTCGCCGCCCAGATCATTCCCTATCGGGGAAGCTGGGTGGAGTTCGAGTACGACGCCAAGAATCTGCTCCATGTGCGCATCGATCGCAAGCGCAAGTTCCTGGCCAGCGTATTCCTTCGCGCCCTCGGCATGGAGCGCGATGCGGACCTGATCCGCACCTTCTACAAGTGCGACCGGGTCAGCTTCCGCGAAGGCCGGATCCTGCTCAAGGTGGCCCCCCACCTGGTGGGGCTCAAGCTCACCAAGAGCATTGCCGGAGCGAAGGATGCCTCGGGCAAGCGCGAGGAGATCCTTCACGCCGGGCGTCGCGTCACCGCCGCCATCTACGAGCAGCTGGTCAAGCAGGGGGTCCAGGAAATCGAAGTCGATCCCATCGACCTCCTGGGCGCCTTCTCCGTGACCGACGTGGCGAGCCCGGTGGACGGGGTGATCCTCGCCGAAGCCAACACCGAGATCACGGTCGAGAAGCTCTCCAAGATCATCGATCCGGCGAGCCAGGTGGATACCATCGACATCTTCTTCCCCGAGAAGGACGACGTGGGCCCGATGATGTCGAACACCGTCCGCAAGGACAGCATCAAGACCGCCGACGAAGCCCTGGTCGAGATCTACCGGCGCATCCGTCCCGGCGACCCGCCCACCCGGGAGACCTCGCGGGCGCTCTTCGACAACATGTTCCTGAACGCGCAGAAATACGACTTCTCGCGGGTCGGGCGCCTCAAACTGAACACCAAGCTCGGCCTCTCGACCCCGTTGTCCGAGAAGACCCTGCTGCCCGAAGATGTGAAGGCGGTGGTGGCCTACGTTCTCCGCCTGCGCAAGAACCCGGCCGACGTCGACGACATCGATCACCTCGGCAACCGCCGCGTCCGCTCGGTGGGCGAGCTGCTCGAGAACCAGTTCCGTCTCGGTCTGGTCCGCATGGAACGCGCGATCAAGGAAAAGATGAGCGTGTACCAGGAAATGGCCACGGCCATGCCGCACGACCTCGTGAACGCGAAGCCGGTCATGGCCGCGGTCCGCGAGTTCTTCGGTTCCAGCCAGCTCAGCCAGTTCATGGACCAGACGAACCCGCTCTCCGAGATCACGCACAAGCGCCGCCTCTCCGCCCTCGGACCCGGCGGTCTGTCCCGCGAGCGCGCGGGTTTCGAAGTCCGCGACGTCCATCCCACCCACTACGGCCGCATCTGCCCGATTGAAACTCCGGAAGGACCGAACATCGGTCTCATCGCGAGCCTTTCGTGCTACTCGCGGATCAACGAGTTCGGGTTCATCGAGAGCCCGTACCAGAAGGTCCGTCAGGGCAAGGTTCTCTACTACTACCAGGTTCTGGACTCCGGCGATTCAAGGTTCAAGGTCGGTGACATCGTGGAGCGGGCCGAGATCGAGGACGAGAACGCGGCCCTGGTGAACGCCAAGAAGCACGGCGCCGAAGTCGAGCCCCATTGCTTCTATCTCTCCGCCTGGGAAGAAGACAAGTACACGATCGCGCAGGCCAACATCAAGATCGGGAAGAACGCCGAGATTCTCGAAGACCGCGTCTCGTCGCGAAAGGCCGGCAACTTCATCCTGGCTCGTCGCGAGGATGTCGAATACGTCGACGTATCTCCCAAGCAGCTCGTTTCCGTGGCCGCTTCGCTGGTGCCCTTCCTCGAGCATGACGATGCCAACCGCGCGCTGATGGGTTCGAACATGCAGCGTCAGGGCGTGCCCCTGCTCCGCTCCGAAGCCCCGTTCGTGGGCACGGGCATGGAACACGTCACGGTCAAAGACTCGGGTGCTGCGGTGGTGTGCAAACGCGCCGGGGTCATCGATTCGGTCGACTCTCGCCGCATCATTGTCCGCGCCGAGGCCCAGGACGGTCCCGAAAAGGGCAAGGAAATCGGCGCCGACATCTACAACCTGACCAAGTTCAAGTGTTCCAACCAGAGCACCAGCATCAACCAGAAGCCCATCATCAAGGTGGGGGCGCGGGTGGCCAAGGGGCAGATCCTGGCCGATGGTCCCTGCACGGAAATGGGCGAGCTGGCCCTCGGCCGCAACATCCTCGTCGCCTTCATGCCCTGGCGCGGTTACAACTTCGAGGACGCCATCCTGGTTTCCGAGAAGCTCGTTCGCGACGACATGTACACCTCGATCCACATCGAGGAGTTCGAGCTCGAGGCCCGGGACACCAAGCTCGGACCCGAGGACATCACCCGCGACATTCCGAACGTCTCGGAGTCGCTGCTCAACAACCTCGACGAGAGCGGCATCATCCGGGTCGGTGCGGCGGTCAAGCCGGGGGACATCCTGGTCGGCAAGGTCACGCCCAAGGGCGAGACCCAGCTGACCCCGGAAGAGAAGCTCCTCCGCGCGATCTTCGGCGAGAAGGCCGGCGACGTGCGCGACGCGTCGTTGTACTGCCCGCCGGGAATCGAGGGCATCGTGGTCGACGTCCGTATCTTCTCCCGCAAGGGAGTCGAGAAGGACGAGCGAGCGAAGCAGATCGAGGACGCCGAGATCTACATGATGGAGAAGAATCTCAAGGATGAGATTCGCATTCTCCAGGATGAGCGCGACAAGCGCATCGAAGACGTCCTTCATGGCAAAGAGGTCTCCGGCGACCTGGTCAACGCCAAGGGCGAGAAGGTGATGAAGAAGGGCGACACCCTCACCCGTGACGCCCTTCGCCGCCTCCGTCACTCCGAGATCCTCAAGCTCCGGGTCAAGGACACGGCCGGCCGGGATTCACGCGAGCGCATCGAAGAGATCATCGACAAGACGGAACGCCAGATCGAGGTCCTGAAGGCGCTCTTCGCCGAGAAGGAGAACCGCCTGAAGCGCGGCGACGAGCTGCCCCCCGGCGTGATCAAGATGGTCGACGTCTTCATCGCCATGAAGCGCAAGCTGTCGGTGGGCGACAAGATGGCCGGTCGCCACGGCAACAAGGGCGTCATTGCCCGGGTGCTGGCCGAGGAAGACATGCCGTATCTGGCCGATGGGTCGCCGGTGGAGATCGTCCTCAATCCGCTCGGCGTGCCTTCGCGCATGAACGTAGGGCAGATCCTCGAAACCCACCTCGGGTGGGCGGGCAAGGCTCTGGGGATCCACTTCGCTACTCCCGTCTTCGACGGAGCCACCGAGGAGGAGATCTTCGACTACGTCGAGAAGGCGAACGTCAAGGAGCGGGAGCGGAACCCTCTCCGTCCGAACATCATCACCAAGGGCAAGACCACGGTGTGGGACGGCATCACCGGAGAGCCGTTCGAGAACCAGGTCGCGGTGGGCTACATCTACATGTTGAAGCTCTCCCATCTGGTCGACGACAAGATCCACGCCCGCTCCATCGGACCGTACTCGCTCATCACCCAGCAGCCGCTGGGGGGCAAGGCGCAGTTCGGCGGGCAGCGGCTGGGAGAAATGGAAGTGTGGGCGCTCGAGGCGTACGGCGCCGCCAACATCCTCCAGGAACTCCTCACCGCCAAGTCCGACGACGTGTACGGCCGCACCAAGATCTACGAGTCGATCGTCAAGGGCGAGAACTACTACGCCCCCGGCGTTCCCGAGTCGTTCAACGTCCTCATTCGCGAGTTGCGGAGCCTTGGCCTCGATGTCGAGCTCATCAAGTCTCGCGTGGCCCCGGTTTGATCGAGTTGAGATCGGCCGTGCTCCCCATCCTCAGCGACACTCCTGCTCACCGATAAAGCCTGCTCACCGATAAAGAAGGACGAAACCCAAAATGAGCCTGACCCTGCCAGTGAGTGCACTCGTCGAACCCAAGCTTCCCGAGTTCGACGCCATTCGAATCCGGCTGGCCAGCCCCGACAAGATTCGTTCGTGGTCGAAGGGCGAAGTCACCAAGCCTGAGACCATCAACTACCGGACCTTCAAGCCGGAGCGGGATGGTCTGTTCTGCGCCAAGATCTTCGGACCCATCACCGACTGGGAATGCCTGTGCGGCAGGTACAAGCGAATGAAGCACAAGGGCGTGATCTGCGACAAGTGCGGGGTCGAAGTCACCCAGTCCAAGGTGCGTCGTGAACGCATGGGCCACATCGAACTCGCCTGCCCGGCGTCCCACGTGTGGTTCTTCAAGGGCCTGCCCTCGCGCATCGGCAACATCCTCGACATCTCCCTGCGCGACCTCGAGCGCATTCTGTACTTCGAGTCGTTCGTGGTCATCGATTCGGGCGACTGCCCGGAGGTCCGCCGTCAGGAACTGATCCCCGACGAGCGCTATCGCCAGCTGCGGATGAAGTACCCGCGTCTGCGCTGCGGCATGGGCGCCGAGTCGATCAAGGAGCTCCTGAAGCGCGTCGATGTGGACGAAGAAGCGACCACCATCCGCGAGAAGATGAAGACCGAGACCTCGGTCCAGAAGAAGCTCAAGTTCGCCAAGCGCCTCAAGGTCCTGGAAGCGGTTCGCAAGAGCGGCAACCGGGCCGAGTGGATGATCATGGACGTCATCCCCGTCATCCCGCCGGAACTCCGTCCCCTGGTTCCCCTCGATGGCGGTCGCTTCGC
>JAQBHL010000399.1:0-22917 GCA_032127745.1 Acidobacteriota bacterium | reverse complement strand
TCTCGGACTCCATCACCACCGACCACATCTCTCCCGCCGGCGATATCGCCGCCGCGTCTCCGGCCGGTGATTTTCTCAAGGCCCGAGGCATCGAGAAGAAGGACTTCAACTCCTACGGCGCCCGACGCGGGAACGACCGGATCATGGTCCGCGGCACCTTCGCGAACATAAGGCTCAAGAACCTGATGGTGCCGGGGGTGGAGGGCGGGGTCACCGCATTCCAGCCCGGAGGCCAGCGCATGCCGATCTACGAGGCGGCCATGAAATACGGGGAAGCAGGCACTCCGCTGGTGATTCTCGCGGGTAAGGAATACGGGTCCGGATCGTCACGCGACTGGGCGGCCAAGGGCACATTGCTCCTGGGCGTGCGCGCGGTCATCGCGGAAAGCTTCGAGCGAATCCACCGCAGCAACCTTGTGGGCATGGGCGTCCTGCCCGTCGTGTTCAAGGGCGGCCAGAACGCCCTAAGCCTCGGCCTCAAGGGGGATGAGTCGCTCTCCATCGGCGGTCTCGACGAGAAAAGCCTGGTGCCCCGTCACTCTCTCACTGTGAAAGTCATGCGCCCGGACGGCTCGACCTTCTCGTTCGAAGCGACCTGCCGCCTTGATACCGCGGTGGAGATCAACTACTACAAGAACGGGGGCATCCTCCAGACGGTTCTGCGCAAGATGTTGAAGTAGTGGCCGGACACTAGCCGACCCAAGCCAAACAGGAATCTGAACCCCTAATGTCCATCGCCATCACTTTTCTCGGGGCCGCTCGCACCGTGACCGGATCCGCCTACCTCGTCGACTCCGGCCGCTCTCAAGTGATGGTCGACTTCGGCATGTTCCAGGGGCGGAAGGAGATCCGTCAGCGTAACTGGATGGACCCCGAGTTCCCGGCTCCCAACGTGGAGGCGGTCGTGCTCACCCACACCCACCTCGACCACATCGGGCGCATCCCGCGGCTGGTGAAGAACGGCTTCAAGGGGCCGATCTTCTGCACTCCGCCCACCGCCGAACTCGCCGAGGTCCTGCTCAAGGACGCCGCTCACCTGCAGATGGAAGATGCGGAGTACCTGAACCGCAAAGGGCGCACCAGCCACAAGCCCGCCCTGCCCCTCTTCGACGACAAGGATGTCGAGAGGGCGCTCAAGCTCTTTGTTCCGGCGCCGATGGGTCGCTCCCACATCGTCGCTCCGGGCATTTCTTTCGCATATCGCGAGGCCGGGCATCTTCTGGGCGCCGCGTCCGTCCACCTGAGAGTGGAGGATGCGTCCGGTAAGAGCCGTCGGATCCTGTTCTCGGGCGACCTGGGGCGGTATGACGCCGTCCTCGCCCGCGACCCCGACCCCTGTCCTGACGCCGACTACGTCGTGGTGGAGAGCACCTACGGCAACCGGAGCCACCCGACCACCTCGGTTCAGGAGCAACTGCAGTCCGTTCTGACCCGGACCTTCGCGCGGGGGGGCGTGCTCCTGATCCCCGCCTTCGCGGTGGGCCGGGCTCAGCAGATGATCTGGCTCATGGACCGCATCGTCCAGGAGCAGAAGCTGCGCGCCTTCCCCGTCTACATCGATTCGCCCATGGCGGTGGACGCCACCCGCATCTATGCCCGGCACGGCGAAGCGCTCAAAAACGCGCTCACTCTGGTGGGCGGCGAAAGCGTGCTCAACAACAAATGGGTGAAGCTGGTGAAGCGACGCGACGAGTCCGAGGCCCTCAACAAGGTGAGAGGGCCGGCGGTCATCATTTCCTCCTCCGGCATGCTGTCGGGTGGCCGGATCCTGCACCACTGCCGGGTTCGCCTGCCCCACGCCGAGAACACCCTTCTCATTACCGGATACCAGGGCGAAGGCACCCTGGGCCGGCGGCTCATCGAGAAGGCGACCACGGTACGGATCCACAAGACCGAGATTCCGGTCCTGGCCGAAGTCACGGACCTCAAGGGTCTCTCCGGGCACGCCGACGCCAACGAGTTAATGCGATGGATGTCCGGCATCGAGACCGCGCCCCGCAACGTCTTCGTCACCCACGGCGAGGAGGATGCGGCCCTCGCCCTGGCCGCGCGGATCCACGCCGATCGCGGCTTCAAGACATCGGTGCCCAGGCACGCGGAACAGATCGAACTCGGATAGTGGCGGGCCTGGAAGACGCGGACCGGTCGCTGACCCCGGTGGTGGATGGTACCTTCAGGTTCGTCGTCGGCAGCGGAGCCGTGAGGGGTGAGTGCGCCCGACTGAGGGAGTCCTGGCGCCGCATTCTCGAGCGGCGGGCCTACCCAGCACCGGTGATCGCGCTTCTGGGCGAATGTCTCGCCGCCGCCGCGCTTCTGACATCTACCTTGAAGACGTTTCAATCGGACGGGCGGCTCACCCTCCAGATTCAAGGTGGCAGACCGGTCTCGCTGCTGGTCGCGGAGTGCCGCTCCGACCTGACCGTGCGCGCCATGGCACGCTTCGATGGCGAGGGCGTGGCGAAGGCGGGTTCATCGCTCCGCGCGCTCGCCAAGGGCGCGTCTTTCGCGGTCACCATCGACCCCGGGGGGGACTACGACTCGTATCAGAGCCTGGTGCCCATGGAGGGCGTGTCGGTCGCGGACGCGCTCAACGCCTTCATGCTGCGCTCCGAACAGATCGAATCGCACTTCGCCCTGGCCGCGGACGGCAACCGCTGCGCCGGCCTTCTCGTGCAAAAGGTGCCGCAAACGGGAGGGAAAGTGGAAGCGGACCCGGATCCCGATCTGTGGAATCGGGTTCAGACCCTCGCCGTCACTCTCGCCCGGAAGGAGTTGCTGGAACTTGAAGGCACCGCCATTCTGCACCGCCTCTTTCATCAGGAAGAAGTCCGTCTGTGGCCGAAGCGTCCGGTCACTTTCGCCTGCCGGTGCTCGAAGGACCGTGTCGCCTCCGTGCTCAAAATCCTCGGCACGGACGAGATCCGGGGGTTGCTCGCGGATCGGAGGACTATCGAAGTGGACTGCGACTTCTGCGGCCAGCAATTCACTCTGGGCGCGGAAGAGGCCTGGGCCGCTCTGGCCGGCTGACGCCGAGGATCCTGAGGTCGGTTCCCCCGCGATTGGCCTTCCGGAGCCGATTGGAGGGGTACCGCCGAGCGCCAGGTCGCGAACCCTCCTAGACTGCAACTCGCGCATGACCGCACTGTGTTCCATCTGTCTGGCCGCGCGCGCCACCATCAGCCCTTCGCCCGACCTCGAGGCGCTGATCCGCATCAATCTCCCGTGGCTCGAGGAGCGCGCGAAGTGCTGCTCCCCCTGCGCGAGACATTTTCGCCCGGCGCTCTCCGAATTTCGCGAGGGGGGCGCCGCCGGCGGTTCGACCTCGGCCATCCTGCCCACTCCCCTCCGCCTCGGAGCCTCGCCGCGGTATCGGGGCCGGGGGGTCACCATCGCCTTTCTCGACGCCGGCTTCTACGGACATCCCGATCTGGTGACCCCGGTCGACCGGATCCGCGAGTATGTAGATGTGACCCGGACCGGCTCGCGGCGTTCCGACATCGATGATCCGAAGGACGCGGGATGGCACGGGATGATGACCTCGGTGGTGGCATGTGGCAACGGGTCCCTGTCGAAGGGCCGGTATCGAGGGATCGCGTCCGAAGCGGAGATCGTCCTCGTTCAGTGCGGCACTCCGCGGCGCGTCGCCCACGGCGATATCCGCCGAGGCTTCGACTGGGTCCTGAGGCACCACCGGAAACACAACATCAAGATCATCAACGTCAGTGTCGGCGGCGACTACGAAGCCACCTACCTCGAGGACCCGATCTGCGAGGGTGTCGAAGCCGCCACCCGGGCGGGAATCCTGGTCTGCGCGGCGGTGGGCAACGCCGGCTACGCGCCGAACCATCCGGTGCTTCCGCCCGCGGCTTCGCCCTCCGCCCTTTCCGTCGGGGGCTTCAACGACCGCAATCGCCTGAGTCGGATCGGGGTGGAGCCGTACCAGTCGAGCTACGGGCCCACCATTGACGGCCTGCAGAAGCCGGAACTGGTGGCGCCCAGCATCTGGCTCGCCGCCCCGCTTCTGCCCGGGACCGCCACCGCTCAGCAGGCGGAGCTTCTCTCGTTGCTCATGCACACCGAGGATTCGAGACTCTCCATGGTGCTGGCGAGAAACCCGGGAATCGATGAGACCCTGGACAGCGCGTGCCGGCTGGCTCCCCAGCTGATCCGCCAGCTGGTCTCGATGAAAGTACGCGATCAGAACGTGATTTCGAAGTCGTACAAGCACGTGGATGGCACCAGTTTCGCCTCCCCCATCGTGGCGTCGATCGCCGCCCAGATGATCGAAGCCTGTCCCACCCTGCGGCCCCTGGAGATCAAGGCCATCCTGACTCGAACCGCCCGTCGGGTGAGCGAGCTGAAACCTCAGCAACAAGGCTTCGGCGTGGTCGATCCGCGGGCCGCTCTGGCCATCGCCATCCTGGAGGGCCGGAAGGTCAGGCGGGCGAAGCGACGGGGGAAGCGTCGAGCCACCGCCTGAGGCTCAGGGAAGCGAGTTCAGGGCTGGTCCGCTTTCTTCACTTCACGCGTTTCCCGCCCTGAATCACCATGTTCACGTTCTGGAGCAGGGTGATGTTCGAGAGCACATCCCCGCGAACCGCGATCACGTCCGCCATCCGGCCGGGGGCCAGGGTCCCCAGATTCGCTTCCTGCTTCAGGAATCGCGCGGGCCAGCGGGTGGCGCCCCCGATGGCCTGCATCGGAGTCATGCCGAACTTGACCCAGGTCTCGAGTTCACGCCAGGTCGAGTCGGAGTGGAAGTTCGCGGGGATCCCGCTGTCGGTGCCCACCATCAGGGTCACCCCGGTCTCGCGAAGCTGTTTGAATTTTCGCTCCAGGGTCGGAATCCGGCGGAAGGTCAGAGTGAAGTAGTCGAGGTGGGTGAGATCCTTGAGGGAATCCCGGATGTCCTTGACCACGTCCTTGGACAGTCCCTCCTGCCAGAGCGGGTCATCGAGGCGCTCCGGGAAGACCTGGGCGGTGTAGTTGGTCAGGCTGAGCGGCGACACCGTCGGGCACCAGTACAGGGTCTGATTCCGCTTCTTCAGGCCTTCGATGATGTCGGCCGGATACTCAGGCTCGGTGGCGAGGCCGGTGTGCTCGAAGCAGTCGACGTTGTACTTCAGACCGATCCGGATCTCGTCTTCCCGATGCGCGTGAGCGATCACGGACTTCCCGGCCGCGTGCGCGGTCTGAACCACCGCCGAAACCTCCGCCTCCGTCATCTGATCCTGATCGATGAGCTTGATGAAGTCGACGCCGGCGTCGATAAGTTTCTGCACCTTGGCCCGAGCATCCTCGGGGCCGGTGACACCCCAGCGCACGAACTTCTCATAGTCGAAATAGGGCGCATGCTGAATGAAGGGGCCGGACACGAAGAGCCGCGGGCCGGGGATCAACCCCTGCGCTATTCGGCGCTTCACTTCGAGAATGTCCTCGAGCGGCGCGCCCAGGTCGCGCACGGTGGTGACTCCGGCCATGAGGAGCTGCTTCGCCGCCACCGGCATGATCTCGTCGCGGAACCGCTTTACGTAAGTGGTGTCCCAGTGCTCGTAGTCGGCATGACCGACAATCATGAGGTGAACGTGCATGTCCATCAGGCCCGGCATCACGCTCATGCCTTCGGTGCTGACCACCGGGGTCCCGGGAGGCACCGCCACCTCGGATCGGGGGCCCACGGCCACAATCCTCTCGCCCGCGATCAGGACGACCCCGTCATGAATAGGCGGCCCCTCATAGCCATCGATGATCTGGCCACCCACGAGGGCCAGAGTCGGCTTGGGCCCCTCGAGGGCCGCGCCGGATTGGGCCGCAGCGGCGAGGGCGGTCAGCAGGACGATGGCGGCGGGCACGAGGGCTCTCAACCTGAGGGGCGGCGGCTGGATCTGATTCATGGCGTCCTCCTGGCCTGATTCCTATCTTGGCCGAGTGGATGGTTGAACCACCGGGGGTTCCGGGGGCCTTCCGTCCTCGTCCTCGTCGTCGTCATCCCCGATCCCTCTCTTGAGCCAGGCGGCGCGAACGGGCGGAGGCATTTTCGAATGAGGTCCTCGCACCGACCGCCAGACGATCTCGTTCAGGAGCAGATCCGGAGCTCGATCGGCCTCGGCCAGATTCATCTCCGCCGACTCCTGCGCCCCCCAGGCCTTTGGGTCGTTCATCTCCGTGACATCGATTCGCGGCGCCAGGGTTTTGTAGGGAGCCGCGTTCGGGGTGAGCGCGAACGCGTTGTAGAGCGGGGTGGCCGCAGCGTCGTATTGGGACAGCGGCTCCAGACCCAGAATCATTTCCATGGTTCGCAGGAATCCCGAGGTCGTGTACAGCGTGCTGTCGACAACACCGTTGCGTTGAGTGTAAGGGCTGATCACGAGGCCCAGGGAACGATGGGCATCGACATGGTCGGGGCCGTTCTGTGCATCGTCCTCGAGGACGAAGATCGCCGACTCCCGCCAGTAGCGACTCCTGGAGACGGCCTCGACGAAGCGTCCCAGAGCGTGGTCGTTCTCGGCGATCATCGCACGGGGGGTCCGGGCCCCGGGCCTCGAACCCGCGGTGTGGTCGTTGCCAAGCCTCAGGATGTTCAGTCGCGGCAGATTGCCGCTCTTCTCGAACTCCCGGAATTCTTCGAGCCAGACGTCGATGCGGTCGTTGTCCGGAATGCTCAGGTCGTAGGGAGGGTACGTCGGATGCACATGGTCCTTGAGACCCGGCACCGATCCGTAATAGGGCGGCTTGATTCCATCCTCCCACCGGATTTCGGCGCCGGGGATGGAGAACTCTCCGTAGCTTCGATACGACACCGAGGCGCGGGCGGCCGCATCCCAGATATATCCCCGAGGGCCGGCGGCGAGGTTTCCGTAGGCGTTGCGCATGGCCCCGCCCCCTTCCGAGAGATAGCGGGCCTCGCGACGTCCATAGTTCATGGGCCAGATCTTTTCGACCGCGTCGGTGGCCCAGGCACCGGTGGAGAAGGCATGGCCGTCGTAGCTCACTTCCGCGTCGACATAGAAGTTGTCGAGCAGCACGAACTGGCGGACGAGCGCGTGCGCGTTCGGGGTGACGTTCTCCCCGAACAACGTGAGACTTGGATCTCCGTTGCCCTGGGGCAGATCCCCGAACACCTGATCGTAGGTTCGGTTCTCGCGGATCACGTAGAACACGTGCTTGATCGGCGAAGGCTCGCCCACCTTGCGGGGAACCACCGACTCCAGCGGCGCTGTGGCCGGGGCCAGCCGGAACTTTCCGGTATCCGGGGTGACGTACAGGGCGGTCGCGGTGTACTCCTTGAGCCGGGCGTGGTCGGGGGTGCGGAGCGTGGTCAACGTGCCCCAGAGCATGGCGCCCGAATACTGAGCATCGGGACTGATGTTGAGACCTGGGTTTCGGCCGCGCGGCGTAGCGTCGGAGGTCAGGCCTTTCCCGGAGAGGATGAAGATCTTCTGGCCGTCCAGGGAGAAGCGAACCCCGGTGGGATACCACCCGGTCGGGATCAACCCTTCCACCTCGCCCCGGCCGCTGGCCCCGATCTCGACCACCGCGACGGTGTTGTTGTCGGCGTTCGCCACCAGAAGCGTCTTGCCGTCGGGCGAAAGGTCGAGCGCATTGGGCGTGCTGCCGGGCGGCATGTTGGGAAAGGGAGCGATGCCGATCTGCTCGGTGGCGTAGCCCTTCGCGAGGTCGATGTTCCAGACCGCGTTGGTGTTGGCGCAGGCGACGAAGAGGCGGGAGCCGTCCCGGGAGAAGGCCATGGCGTTTGGGTGTTCGCCCACGTCGATTTCGTGCTTGAGCTTCAGGTCGGAAGCGTCGAAGACCTGCACCTTGCTCCCGCCCCACAGCGACAGATAGACGGTGGTCGAATCCGGGGAGACGAGGACGGTGTAGGGCTCGGCCATGAGGTCCACGGTCTTGATGACCGCGCGTGTGTCGAGATCGATGGCGTGCAGCTTCTCGCCCAGTACGTGGACGGCATACAGCCGACGGCCATCGGGAGAAACGGCGAGGCCGCCCACGAAGCTGTCGTTCGCGGGCTTGGGTACTTCAAAGTCCCCGATCCTCTTCAAGACACCTCGGTCCCAGGAAAACTCGTCGACCCGGTTCTTGGCCGATCCGGACGAGTACAGCCGCTTTCCATCTGGATGGAAGGCGAGACCGAGCCAGGCCGATTCGAGGGGGATGCGGTCTCGGGAGATCTGCTTGTTGAAGTCATAGACCACCAGATTCGGCTGAGAGTAGCCGTTGTTGGTGACGATCACGTGGTTGCCGTCCGGCGCCATGACCAGGTTCATGGGCAGATCGCCGATGGTGATGTGCTGCCCCACGGGCGAAATCCGCCAGCCATTCGGGAGAAGGGTGACCCGGGGCTCTTTCATCGCGGCCGGGGTTGTTGCCCCGGGGGGAGCGGCGGGCTGAGGCGCCGCCCCGGCGGCAGCGGAAAGCAGGACGGCGAGGGCGAAGGCCAGGGGATTCTTCCCGGGGCGAGGCTGGGCGATCATGGGTTCCTTAATCTCCTCGAAGGACAGATGCGTTCTCGCGCAGGCCGGTGGCCACCCGTCGCAGGGTCAGCACCGATCCGGCCAGCGGCGGAGAGAGGGGCTTCACTTCTTTCATCCAGGCCATGAGGGACGGAGACACGCTGGCCAGTTCGGTCAACTGCTCGGCCACCCGCCGGTACTCGGGATCCTTGGGAATCTTCTCGAGCGCGCTGTCAATCTCGTTGGCCAGAGTTTCCAGCGACTCCGCGACTTTTTCATGACCCCCCGGATCCGCGAGTTTCGACCTGGGGGCTGAGCGGGCCGGAGCGGGCTCAGTGCTCTCCGCCCGCTTCAGCGACTTCGAGATCACCTCGAGACGCTCCGTCACCTGCGAGACCGCGGCGAAGGAGACCACGGCCTCGCGGAGGGTCTGGGTGAGCGCGGGCGAGACTTTGGTGAACTCGATGAGCGGGGCGGCCAGAGTCTCGTAATCCTCGGCCGCGGGGAGCCTCATCAACGACTCGGCCAGACGCTGATTCGTATCCTGTAGAGTAATGGACGTCTCGCCCAGGGCCTGGGTCGCCGCTTCGATCCGAGGGATCGCGTCCTTCACCGACTCGATCGATTCCATCAGGCGGGGACCGCTAAGCGCGAACGAATAGATGTGCTCGGCGAGGGGTTCGAACTCCGAGGCCTTCGGGATTTCGGTGATCAGCGCTTCGAGTCTGGCCACGAGTTCGGGAAATCGCGTCAGCGAGGGGGCCACCCGATCATCCAGCGGCGGAGGGGTGATCGGGGGCGCGGACCCGCGGGGCGAGCGCGGGCGCGGCTTCCTGGGCGGGGGATCAGATGAAGTCGGTTCTTCCGGCCCGAACAAGCCGGGCTCCGATACTTTTTTCCGCAGGGCCATTTGAGGTGAGCTTATCCCCGTCCCACCCCCTGAATAGCGCCCCCGGCCATCGGCTCCAGCCCGGAAGCGGGGCACGCGTCCTCCGAGCGGAACGGCAAGCGCTGGCTCCCCAGGTAGGATTCGAACCTACAACATTTCGGTTAACAGCCGAACGCTCTACCATTGAGCTACTGAGGAACGATGCGTCCTTCGTCGCGGGTTGGATGCTTCTCGGCGACGCGGGTCGGGATTATAGCTTGGCTCGCTTTTCGAGTGGTCGCGGCTCGAACCGACTAAAGAATCAGCTTGTCTCCGAGATCGCCCCGAAGAGTCCGGGCCATGCTCGGGCGAGCCAGAAATTCGTGCGGAAAGCCCAGATCGACCCCGGAGACAGCATCGAGCCGCGCCAGAATTTCCGGAGTCAGGACGAGGTCACAGGCGCCCAGGGAGTCTTCAAGCTGGGCCGCGGTTCGCGCGCCGACGATCGGGATCGTGCCCCCCGCTCCCTGACCCATGGCCCAGGCGATCGCCACCTGGGTGGGTGAATGGCCGAGTTCCCGGGCCACCGTCACCACTTCTTCCGCTATCTTCAGGTTGCGCTCCGACAATCGGCGTTTGTTCCCGGCCACCCGCTTCGAATCCGCCGATTCCGGGTCGCCGCAATACTTCCCCGACAGAACCCCCCCGCCGATGGGTCCCCAGGGGGTGACCGTCAACCCGAGGGCTTCGGCCATGGGAATCAATTCCCTTTCCGGCGTGCGTTCGATGAGGCTGTATTCGATCTGCAGGCCGACGAATCGGCTCCAGCCCCGGAGCTCGGCCAGGGTGTTCGCCCGCGCCACCTGCCAGGCCGGAGTGTCCGAGACTCCGACATACAAGACCTTGCCCGCGCGAACCACATCGTCGAGCGCTCGCATCAC
This sequence comes from Acidobacteriota bacterium, assembly GCA_032127745.1. Lineage (GTDB taxonomy): Bacteria > Acidobacteriota > Vicinamibacteria > Fen-336 > JAGNNV01 > JAGNNV01. The sequence goes on along the minus strand of JAQBHL010000399.1, from coordinate 12,637 downwards.
CTCGTCCGCCGGAGTGATGTGGTCGGCCACGTGGACCCAGTACAGATCGATGCGTTCCATGCTCAGCCGCTGCAAGGACGCATCGACCGACTGGACCAGATTCTTGCGCGAATTTCCCCACGCGTTGATGTCGTCGAAACGGGTGGCGATGGAATACTTCGTGGCCACCACGAAAAGGTCACGGTCGGCCTTCACGAACTCGCCCACGAAACGCTCAGAGGTGCCGTTCGTATAGACGTTGGCGGTGTCGATGAAATTGCCCCCGGCGGCGGCGAAGACGTCGAACTGCTTTCGGCTCTCTTCCTTCGAGGCGCCAAAGCCCCAGTCCTCGCCAAAGGTCATGGTGCCAAGACAAAGCTCGGACACCTTGAGGCCGGAGCCTCCAAGAACGCGGTACTTCATCGGGCCACTCCTTTCCTGAACCGGCGGCTACTTTGTCACTCCATCAGCTTCGGTCATGACCGCATCGAGTTCCTTCACCAGATCGTCGAAGCGAAGGTAGGCGTCACGTCCCGGCCTCTGGTCGGCCCCGTCCAGCATCCGGGCCACGGACGCGAACTGATCGATCAGCATCGGCTGAGGATAGAACCCTTTCGCGGTCTGAATCTTCGCAATGACCACGTCGATGGCTTTCTGTCGCTCCGCGCCCGCGGGGGTCTGGTCGGCCTGAGCCTTCGTGCGGGCTTCTCTCAGACCTTGAAGCAGGGAGAACGCCTCGGTGACCTTCTGGCGGATGTCGAGGAGGAGTGTGGTCTGTTCGGCGATCATGGCATCGGTAACCCCGTCCTTGACCAGGCGCGGGTCGGAGAGAACTTTCAGCGCACGCTCCTGGGAGAAAGCCCCCACCGACAATCGGAGCCGGTAGTCGCCGGGTGCGACCATCGGACCCTGGAGGCCTCGATATCCGGTCACGCCGTCGTGTCTGAGATCCCAGATGAAGCGGTGGGCGCCGCCGGTCGAGGAAAGCCGCGGAGGTCCGGCGGAGCGGCGGGCGGGTTCGCCCATGCCCTCGGCATTTTCGGGTCCCGGTGGCGGACCGCTCTCGAAGGTGCGCAGAACCGATCCGGAGGAGTCCATCACCTCCATCCGGACACCCTGAGGGCGGTCGGCCTGGAGCGCATAGTCGAGGATGGCGCCGGGGGCAATGAACTGCGGCTCGCTGGCTAGGGAAGAGGCGTCGTATCTGAGCCGGTAGGCGGCGCGCGGCTCGAGCAGGACGGCGGGCGCCGACGGCGCCATGGCTGCGAGCTGATGAAGGGCCGAGACGTTATCGAGGATGAAGACCCCTCGTCCCATGGTGGAGAGAACCAGATCGTCGCGGAAGACCTTCAGATCCGTGACCGGCGTCGCGGGAAGATTCAGCTGGAAGCTCTGCCAACTGTTTCCGCCGTTGAAGGAGACGAACATTCCGAACTCAGTGCCCGCGTAGAGGAGCCCTTCGCGACCCGGGTCCTCCCGGGCCACCCTCGTCGGATAGTCGCCGGGAATGCCGTTCTTCCCGTCGGTGAGGAGCGTCCAGGTGGCGCCGTAATCGTCCGTCCGGTAGATGTAGGGCTTGAATTCGCCCAGAAGGGTCCGGTAGTACGAGATCAGGGCCGACCCTTTGCGGTGGGGCGAATCGTCGATGGACTGCACCCGCCCCATCGGCGGCATCTTTGGGGGAGTCACGTTCGTCCAGGTCTTGCCGGAATCGCGCGTCACCTGAACCAGGCCGTCGTTGGTGCCGACCCAGATCACTCCCTTCTCCAGTCGCGACTCCTCGATGGCGTAGATCGTGGAGTAGATCTCTTCGCCGGTGATGTCCCGGGTGATGGGCTCGCCCGAGATTCCCTGGGTGCCCGGCGGATGCGCGGTGAGATCGGGTGAGATCGTGTCCCAGGTCTGCCCGCCGTCGGCGGTGCGATGGACCATCTGAGAGCCGAAGTAGATGACGTCCGGGTCATGGGGCGAGATCTCGAAAGGGGTGACGCGCTGCATGCGATAACGGATGTCGCTCGCCGCCTGACCGTAGCGGTTCTGGGGGTAGACCCAGTAGCCCTGTTCCTGACCCGTTTCCATGTTCATCCGGTAGAACTCGCCCTTGCACACGCCGTAGACGATGTGGGGCGCGCCCGGCTTGGGCTTCACCGGGCCGGTCTCGCAGCCGGGGCCGGGCGTCTGCATCATGAGCGGATCGTCGTACCGGTGCGCGAAGGGGGGAAGGCTCGGAAGGATGATGGGCCAGCCGGTGTCCTGCTGGGCGCCGTAAAGCCGGTACGGGAACTGGTCGTCGGTCTCCACCGCGTAGATCTCCGCGGTGGGCTGATTCATCTGCGACGACCAGGTGAGGCCGCCATTGGTGGTGACGTTGGCCCCGCCGTCATTCGACTGGACCATGATGTCGGGATGGTCCGGATCGATCCACATCGAGTGGTTGTCTCCGTGGGGCGTGGTCGCGGTCTGGAAGGTGCGGCCGCCATCGGTGGATTTGAAGAAGCTCTCGTTGTTGACGAAGACGATGTCCTGGTCTTTCGGGTGGGCGTGGACGTTGGTGTAGTAGAACGGTCGGCGCAACAGACCCTGCTCGTTGGACTGACGGGTCCAGGAGGCGCCCGCGTCGTCGGTGCGATAGAGCGCCCGCTCTTCGCCCGGGGCCTCGACGAGAGCGTAGACGCGCTTCGGATTCGCGGCGGAAAGATCGAGATCGATCTTGCCGATGAGACCCTGGGGCAGGCCGGCGCCGAGCTTCGTCCAGGTGTCGCCGCCGTCCACGGTTTTGTAGATCCCGGCCCCGCCCTTCGCTTCGCTGCCGCTTGATGATGGTCCAGGGCTTTCGCTGGCCGAACCACAAGGCCGCGTACAACTCCTCGGGATTGTCGGGATTCATGACCACCGCCGAGGCGCCGAGGGTATCGTCGACGAAGAGGACCTTCTTCCACGTGCGGCCCCCGTCCATAGAGCGATAAACGCCCCGTTCCGGATTTGGGGCCCAGGCGATGCCCTGAGCGCCGACATAGACGATGTCCGGATTGGAGGGATGAACGCGCAGATCGCTGATCTGGCCCACCTCCGAGAGGCCGGTCGCGGCCCAGGTCTTCCCGGCGTCGCGGGAGCGATAGACGCCTCTTCCCAGAATCACGTTGCTGCGGATCCCATCGCTTCCGGTTCCGACAAAGACGATGTCCGGATTCGACTCCGCCACTTCGATTGCTCCGATGGAGCCGGTCTCGAGGAAGCCATCGGTGATGGGCCGCCAGGTGACCCCGTAGTCGTCGGTCTTGAAGACGCCCCCGCCCGACGAGCCCAGATAGAACGTTCCCGGCTGCTTGCGATGTCCGGTCACCGCGGTCACTCGCCCGCCCCGGGTGGGACCGATCATGCGGTAGCTCAGGCCGCCGAAAAGCTTCGAGTCGACGGTCGTTCCCAGGTCCTGGGCTCTCGCCTCGGGTCCGGCCAGGGCAAGCAGCAGGGTGGCCATCAACGAAGCGCGTTTCAAGCTCATGACTTCTCCTTGGAGGATTCCAGATTCTTGGGACTTTTCCCGCGGGTTCGAAAAGACGGGATCGATCAGCGTTCTTTGATGCGAAGGGGCACGGACGCTCCCGCGGACAAGAGGAGGCTCACCCCATCCTCGACCGACAGGTCCGTCTCCACCACGTCTTCCACCGGGAGGATGACCACATCCCCGACATAGAGGTGATTGGTGGGTACATAGACGGTCAGCACATCGTAGGTGACGCCGTCTCGCAGGGTCAGCTTGAACGTCCCGGTGACGAACCCGGGAACCGTCCTTCCGGGGAGACGGGCGAAGACGAAACGCTGGAACGCGTCCTTGGACTGGGGCCCGCCGAGGCCGGACAGCACTTTCTTGGTCGTGCCATAGACCGAACCGACGACGGGCACCACGTCCAGCAGCGATTCAGCACCGTCGAGCAGGCGTTTCAACGGACCCGCTGCGAATAGAAGGCCGGCGAGAAGGATGGTTCCGATGGTGATGAAGAAACCGAGACCCTGGATGTCGCGCCCGAGCATCAGGTTGGCCAGAGGATGGGCCAGCCCGTCCAGATAGGAAAACAGCCACCACAACGCCTTGATGGTGATGACGATCGGAACCAGTACCACGAGGCCGCCAACAAAAGCATTCCGCAGTCGAGCGGTCAGCCTCATCGGCGCCGGTTTCCTCCCGCCGGGCCAAGAGCGACGGGATGGGCCGAGGCAGGAAGGCTGCTGAATCTCGGCAACATGGACCCCGCTCCCTTCAGGGCTGCTTCATGGTGAGACTGCAGCGGAACCGCTCGCCCTTCCTGGACGTGGCCTCGACGTCCATCACCCACGTGCGCGTGCCCGCGACCCAGGGGCCGGCGACTTCGGCGATCAGGGGACGCTGGCCCTTCTTCACGTTGTCCTCGAGGATGCGGGTGGGCAGGTCCGAGACCGCCCCGTTCAACGCGACCTTCACGCTCAGGGCATTCACTCTCGCGTCGTTCTGTCCCGTGTTGTTCAGGAAGATCCGAACCTGGAAGGGCTCCCCGGGAATGAGGGGGCGCGGCAGGACGTCGAATTCGAATTGACCGGCAAACTCCAGCAACGCCACCCCGGACATGTCGAAGCCCTTGGGCTGCTTGGCCGACGGATTAGGGGCGGCGCTGATGCGGGTCCTCGCGGTCACGAATTCGCGAAGTTCGGTCGCCGGAACCACCACGGTGGGCCCTGGTGCCGGGGTTTGCACGATGGCCGCGGTGGGCGCGGGCGTGGGCAGGACTGGCCGCGGAGTCGCGGTCGGCAAGGGCCGGAGGTTGATGGTGGGCATAGCGGAAGCGGCCGCCAAGGCCACGGGGGTGGCGGACGGGGCGACCTCAGGAGTGATGGCCGCCTTGGCCGCGCGGGCCACCTCTCTCTCCTTGGCTTCGATGGCGCGGCGAGCCCGGTCGTAGGCGTCGCGTGCCTGCCGGAAGGTCTGAGTGGCGGCGGTGAACTGCCGATCCTGGAGGCTCTGAGCGGCCTCGGCGGCGAACTTCACGCCCTCGTCGAAGGCCGGATCCTGAGCGGCGCCCGCTTTGGCCTCGGCCGCGCTGCGGGCCTTGTCCATGTCCGACTTCGCGGCGGTGGCGCGAGCCGAGAAATTCTCGTTCAACTGGCTGGACAGCTCGGCCACCACGGGATTCCTTGGATCCAGGGCCAGCACGCGATCCATGGCCACCGAAGCCTGGGAGGAATCTCCCCGGGACACCGCCTCCCGAGCGGCCTTGACCGAGGTCTCGATTTCCCGGGAGGCGCTCTCGGCCTGCTCTCTGATCCCGAGAGCCTCCGGGTTGTTGGGATCCAGCTTCAGGATTCGCGCCGCCTGCTGAACCGCGCCTTTGTAGTCCTTGTCTTCCCGGACGCGGCGAGCCAGATCGAGTTGAGTCTCCACGAGATTTGCGGTCAGAGCATTGATGGCGCCCTGATTGTCGCCGCCACTCTGGCGGTTCAGAATCCCGTAGCCCAGGAAGGCGACGATGGCCAGCAGGCCAACGACACCGACGATGAGAATGAGGTTGGTGGATTGGGAAGGAGGAGGGATCGAGGCCGAAGAGGACTGGAGGTTCGCGGGCCCGCCCAGGCGGCTCGGGGGCTTCGAGCTGGGGCGGTTCGGGGGCCTCGAGCCGGGGCGGCTGATGCGGCCGGTGGAGTAGGGCTCGAATGAAACGCCGTCCGAAGGGGGCATGGATGCCGACCGGCCGTAGCTCCGGAACGGGGCCACCTTCGAGGAGCCGCTGTTACTGGCGCCGGGGGGCGACGTGCCCTCGGCGGCCCCAACTGCGGCGAGAGGGGTGGTGGAGTCGCCGGCGCCCTCGTCGAACTCGACCACTTCGGGCTCTTCTCCGTAGCGGAAGGCCCGGATGGCGTCGCGCAACGCGCCCGCGTCGCCATAACGGCCATCCGTCTGTTTGCTCATCGCGATCTCGATGATGGTGACAACGCCGTCGGGAAGCCTCGGATCCCACTGGCGCGGCGGCGGCGGCTCGCGGTGAACCACCTGATACAGAGTCGCGTGGACCGACTCGGCATCGAAGGGTTTCCGGTTGGTCAGAAGCTCGTAGAACACGCCGCCCGCCGAGAAGACGTCGGAACGGGCGTCCACTCTTTCGCCCATGACCTGCTCGGGCGACATGGAGTTGGGCGTTCCCATGACCACCCCGGTCTTGGTCAGGTCGGAACTGCCGAGCCGGGCCAGACCGAAGTCGAGGATCTTCACCTGTCCATTGGGTTGTACATGGATATTGCCGGGCTTCAAATCCCGATGAATGACCTCGCGACCGTGAGCGTAGGCCAGACCGTCGGCCACCTGCTCCATGATGTCGAGCTTCTGGTCGAAGGTCAGCTGACCGAGAGCGATGAGCTCTTTAAGGTCTTTGCCCTCGAGCAGCTCCATCGCCATGTAGAGCTCATTGTTCTCCTGACCGAAGTCGAAGACGGTGATGATGTTGGGATGGTTCAGCTGGGCCGCGGCGCGGGCCTCACGGAGAAAACGCTCCTTGTTCTCGCTATCCGAACCGAGCGCGGCGGAGATGGTTTTGACCGCCACGGTTCGACCCAGAACGGGATCCTGAGCGCGCCAAACCACTCCCATCGCCCCGGAGCCGAGGTGGCTGATCGCTTCGTATTTCCCGAAGGTCTTCTTTGCGGTTTCGCTCAAGGCTTCCTCGACGATTTTTCCAGCATAGCATCGCACACAGGCGGCAACTGGCCCATTCCTGGCCGTGTTCTTCGATTGCCGATCGGGGCCATCGAAGGACCCGATTCTTAGGGGAGAAGCGGCGGAGAGGGAGAGGCGAAAGGCCCGGCGGTCCAGGGAAACAGAGCCTTGGTGATCCGGGCGATGAGAGCATCGCTTTCGGCTTCAGTCTCGATTCCCCGGGTCAGGACCACGAGCACCGCGGGATGCGGTCCGTAGATGATGCCGGCATCGTGATGGATGCGGGTGATGGTGCCGGTCTTGTGGGCCACCCTGGTGCCTGGAGGCAGACCCTTCGGGATGCCGTCGTTGAATTTCTGCCGGGCCAGGACCTCGACCATCTGGTCGCTCGCGCTCTTCGATACCGCCGCCCCTCCGGCCAGAGCGTCGAGCAGAATGAACAGACCGCGGGCGCTCGTCTCATTGATGATGCCCTGGTCGAACGCCTTCTGATCCTCGACCCCCCGCCTGACCTCCAGTCCGTAGGCCCCGAGGGCCTCTACGGTGGCCCGCACGTTCTTCACCCCCAGGCGGTCGATCAGGAGGTTGGCGGCGAAATTCGAGGACACCGTGATCATCTGGAAGTTGAGCGCCCCCAGGGTCATGGTCTTGCCCGCGTTCTGGTAGACGGTGTCGTCCGAATCTTCGCCAAAATCCATCGAGTAGGGTGATCCGTCGACCACACTCTTGAATTCGTTCCGGATCTCCAGCTCGTCCGAGAGGGTCAGCTTGCCTTCGGCGGCCTGACGGAACAGCTCCACCATCACCGGCACCTTCATGGTGCTGGCCGCGTGGTAGAGCTTGTCGGCTTCGTGCATCCACTCCTCGCTGTGGTCGAGCCTTCGGTAGGCCACCGACACCTCGGCCCCGCTCTCGCGGATCAGCTTCTCCGCGGCCAGGCGTCGGCTCGAGAACGTTGAAGGCTCGGACAGGGGGGCGCTCTGACTCGCGGCCGGGACCACTAGCGCCAGAGTGATGGCGAAAACCATGGGAAGAGAGTTCATATTGGACTCGATGCCTGTCGATATGCAAGGGTGAGGACGCCTTCAGAAGGTCTCTATGCGGGACGACACCCGATCCTAGAGCACGGGTGCGATGACCTGGATCGCGACTGGGCTCACTGGTTCGTCAAGCCTATTGCCCTTCCGGGTGGGCCGAGGCCCGGAGACGAAACAGCGTGGCCGCCCACTCTCCCCCCGGGCGCGAATAGACCTCGACTCGATCGACGGTCGCTCCCTCCACCATCGAAACGAACGGCAGATCCATTGGCCGCGGTCCCAGGATGGCGAAGATCCGCCCTCTCGCCGCTGCGCGCGCCATCTCGGAACGGAAGTCGTCCGACCCGAAGTCGCCCTCGACCACGCGAATGGAAGGCTCAGGGCCCAGAAGAATGGGAAGAGAGGTGGCCACGGTTCTGGTTCCCCCGATATCGACGAAGGCGGTGAGCGGCCCCTCATCCGCTTCAAGGAGCAGCCGGGTGGCGAGTTCCCGAACCCCGTAGCCGGCGGGCCATCCGGTGACCAGCTGGTGACGATCGTCGGCCGGAAAGGGAGCGCGGGAGGGATCGGCCATGAGCTGGCGATCGAAGGCAAGACCGGAGAGTGAGACCAAAGCGGCTAGTGTCACGATCAGGGGAGTGCGCGAGCGGGGTCCGATTCTGGACGAAATCGCCTGCAGCCCCCCGGACATCAGAATCAGGAGAGGAGGCAGGGTGGGCAGGACATAGCGGGCCGACCAGGGCTTCGAGAAGAGGGCGAAGAGGAGAAAGGGAATGACCACCGAGCCGGCAAGCCACACGGACCGGCCATCGCGCAGAAGAGCCAGAGACACTCCCGCGAAGAGGAGGGCGGGAAGGGTGAAATAGCGGAGGACCCACTCGCGCATATCGCCGAGGGTGGAGACCAGCACTGCGCCTTCGGCCAGGGGATCCACCATGTGCTGGGCGGAGATCTCGCCGCTATTCGAAACAAAGAACCACAGCATGGGGGAGGCGCACAAGAGCCCGAGGGCAAACGCGAGCGCCGCGGATCGGACCGCCGCCGACCGGCCGGAGGCCAGGGTCAGGAAGGCCAGGGGCAGCGAGACGAAGAACAGAACTGCCGAGACCTTGGAAACGATCGAAAGCACCATCATCAGCGCGAACAGGGCGCGATTGGACCGACTCGCCGGATCGTGGATGAGCTTCCAGCTCGCCAGCATGAGACCGGTGATCGATGCGCTCAGGAAACCGTCGGAGAGGGCAAGGCGATCGTATACAAGAGCGAAGGGGCTGAGGATGTAGAGAACACCGGCCATCACTCCGGCCCGTTCTCCGAAGAGGCGGCGAGAGAGGAAGATGGTGAACAGGAGCGTCGCTCCTCCGGCCAGAGTCGCAATCAACCGCGCCACCCAGAGGCGATCCTCGGCGAACTGCGCCAGACCGTAGGCGGCCACGGCGAGAAGACGGCCGGAGCCCACCGGCCGCAGGATCCGGCCTTCGCCATACAGGCGCTCGGCCCACTGGATGTGGACCGCCTCGTCCAGAAACATGGGAAGGAGGCTCAGACTCGACACCCGAGTGAGAAGGTACAAGGAACCCAGAAAGCACACGACCCCCAAGGGCGATCTAATGGCTTTGCGCAGGGCCTGCAGGAGCGGGCTCACCGTCGATCCCGGCCCTTCTCCAATGGCCGCCCGGCCTTACTTCTTCTTCTTCGGGGCGGGGGTCTTCGCCGCGGGCAGAATCGTGTCCTTGGGGAGCGGCTTGCGCGGGAAGAGTTCATCGCGATTGGCGGCGTGGTAGACGAGCGAAGCCATCACCGCGGAGGCCTGCATCATGTCCTCGCGCTGGAGCCGATCGTAGGTGTCGAGATTCGTGTGGTGGGTTCTGGTGTCGTAGTCGGCTCCGTCCTGGATCATCTGGAAACCGGGCAGACCCACCGCGTCGAACGAAAGATGATCGGTACCGCCAGTGTTGCGCATGGTGAGCGTGGTGACGCCCAGATCCGAGAAAGGCTTGATCCAGGACTCGAAGATCGGCACCGCCGACGAGTTCTGTTGAGCGTAAACACCCCGAACTTTGCCGGTTCCGTTGTCCAGGTTGAAGTAGGACGAGAATGTGGCGTGATCGGCGGTCAGGGTCAGGGGGCCGGTTGAGGGGCGCAGGAACTGAGGCAGGGCACGGTCTTCGGGCTTGGGGTCGGGCCGCTTTCCGAAGTGTTCGCGGACATACGCGGCCGAACCGAGGAGCCCCTGCTCCTCACCGGCCCACAGTCCGATCCTGATCGTCCGCTTCGGTTTCATGTCCTTGAGGATCCGCATGACTTCCATGGCCACCGCCGATCCGGCGGCGTTGTCGGTGGCCCCGGTCCCGGAATGCCAGGAATCGAGATGGGCTCCCACCATCACGATCTCGTTCTTCTTCACCGGGTCGGTGCCGGGAATCTCGGCGATGGTGTTGTAGGCCATGGGGTCGTCGTCATGGAACGTCGCCTTCACGTCGATCTCGAGTTCGACCTCCGTCTTCTTTTCGATGAGGCGGGCGATCCGATTGAAGTGCTCGGCGGCCATGACCAGAGCCAGGGGGCCTGTCTCTTCGCCTTTCTCCCGGGAACCGCCGCCGCCGACCCGGATCATGGTTGCGTCGAGGCTCGAAGCTTCGATGGTGGCGAGCGCCTTTTCTCCGGCCAGAAACTCCCGGAGCTTCTTCTGGAAGGCGAACCGCCGAGAGAAGGCTTGCGGGTCGAAAGGAGCGCCGGCCGCCCCTCCGCGTGGCCGCGGGAATTCAAACAGACTCAGCTTCTGCAGCTCGTCGTCGTCGTAGCGATCAAACAGAGCGGCGTCGGGGACCTTCAGGTCCTGGGCCCGGCCGATCAGAACAATGGCGCCCTCGAGCTTGCCCTTCCACTTCTCGAGGTCAGCCTCGGACTGCAGACTTTCCGCTTGAATTACCTTTCCCCTGACCGCCCCGTTGGTCCCCGGAGTCCAGGCCTTGGGGAGAGCGATGAGCGGCGCGGATTGGGGCAAGATCATGTTGACGGAGGACCGATCGAAGGACCAGCCCCGGCCGAAGGGGCCCCAGGATTCGAGATGGGCATTCGCCATTCCCCAGTCTTCGAGCTGCTTGCGCGTCCATTCGTTGGCGGCCTTGAGTTGCGGTGAACCGGTCAGGCGAGGGCCGATGACATCGGTGAGTTGCCGCAGCGTCTCCATGACCTGAGAGTTCGATCCCAGCGCCTCATCGCGGATCTTCTGGACCGCGGCGTAGTCGACCGGCTCCTGGGCGAAGGCGGGGGCCGCAGCAACCAGGGCGACGGCCATCATTCCGGCGAGGATTTTCATTGGGCTCGGTCTCCAAATTGGGCTTTGATTTCGTGGGCGAACTCGGCCACCCCTTCCTGCCAGGCGGGCAGGAGGATTTGTGGCTGCTGGATTGTACGCAAGACTGAATAGCGGGGGCGGGGAGCCGGGCGCGGATACTCGGTTGCCGGCACGGGGACGATCGCGGTGTTCATCTCCAGGGTCTTGAAGAAATGAGTGGCCAGATCGAACCAGGACGCGCCCTCCCCCGCTCCGACGAGGTGGTAGGTGCCGAAAGCGCCGGTTTCCACCAAGGTGAGAATGGACCGGGCCAGATGAACCGCGGAGGTGGGCGAGCCCTTCACGTCGCTCACCACCCTCACCTCCTTGTGCTTGAGGGCCAGGAAGTACAGGGTCTTGGGAAAATTGTTGCCGTCCTTTTCATAGACCCAGGCGGTGCGGACCACGTAGTGACGCGGATTCAGTTCGCGCACCGCGACTTCCCCCGCGAGCTTGCTGCGGCCATAGTGAGACAAAGGCGCCGGCGGATCGTACTCGTGGTACGGGGTGGTCTTCTGACCATCGAACACATAGTCGGTCGAAACGTGAAGGATCGAAGCACCCGTCTCGGCCGCGGCCAGACTCAGATTCCGCGGCCCGACCGCATTCCCCAAGAAGGCGGCGTCGGGATCGGACTGGGCCCGATCGACGTCGTTGAACGCGGCCGCATTCAGGACCAGATCGGGCTTGTGGGCCTGAACCCGGGCTCGCACGTCCGCGAGCCGGGCGATGTCGAGGTCGGCGTGGGTCAGGGACACGACCTCGTGATTCCGGTTCTGAGCCAGAACCTGCCGCCCCAATTGCCCGCCCGCTCCGGTGAGCAGGATGCGCATCAGGCGCTGAACCGGGGAAGCTGGTCCATGAGTTCGCTCAAAGGCCGGGCCACGCGGTCCCGCGGCGAGAGCGTGGGCTCACTCACCGGCCACGCGATGCCGATGGCGGGATCACTCCAGAGCACGGTCCGTTCATCGGTCTGATCGTAGTAGTCCGTGCATTTGTATTCGACGTCCACCACGTCGGACAGTACCGCGAAGCCGTGGGCGAAACCAGGGGGCACATAGAGCTGCTTGAAGTTGTCGCCGGAGAGCAGGGCCGAGGTCCACCGGCCGAAGGTGGGCGAGCCCACCCGGACATCCACGGCTACGTCGAGCATCGAGCCGGACACCGCCCGCATCAGCTTTCCCTGCGGTTTCGTGACCTGAAGATGAAGGCCGCGAACCGTGCCCTTCAGCGATCGGGAGTGATTGTCCTGCACGAACGGCCCACCCACCCCGGCCGTCTCGTACCGGACCGCGCTGAAGGTTTCGAGAAAGAAGCCCCGGGCGTCCTGAAACACCGCGGGCTCGATGATCAGCACCCCGGGCAGATCGGTCGGGGTGACTTTCAATGTCCGCGCTCCTCTTCCACCATGCGCAGGAGGTACTGGCCGTACTCGTTCTTGGCCATCACCCGCCCCGCGCTTTCGACCTCGTCGAGGCTCATGAAGCCCATCTTGAAGCCCACTTCCTCGGGACACGCCACCTTGAGACCCTGTCGTTCTTCAATGGCCTGAATGAAGGTCGAGGCCTGAAGCAGGGACTCATGGGTGCCGGTGTCGAGCCA
>JAQBHL010000398.1:0-15496 GCA_032127745.1 Acidobacteriota bacterium | reverse complement strand
GTCGAGGCGCCCGGAGCGCAAGGCGCCGAGGAGGCCGCATATCCAGCATATGCAACGACGAGCAACGCAGCGATCCGGGATGCATCGGCGGCGAATTATGTGACGTACTTCTGTTACGGGACACTAGCAGCTTTAGACGCCACTCCGGCGACGTATCTCCTCGGCCAGCCGGTCCGAGGCCGCGACGGTCGCCTCCTTCTCTCCGCTGGTGTCGATGACCCAGTCGGCCTCCGCCTTCTTCCCCTCGAACGAAAGTTGGGCCGCGATCCTCCGCGCCGCCTCCTCCGCCGTGCAACCCTCGCGTTTCATCAGGCGCGTCGTCTGAATCTCGGGCGAGCAGCCAACCACCACGAGCATGTCGAATCGTCCCTTCTGTCCGGTCTCGATGAGGAGGGCCGCCTCGCTCACCACCGCGGCCACGCCGTCCTCGCCCATGGCCGCGACCCGGCGCGCCTCTTCTTCACGGATTCGCGGGTGCATGATCTGGTTCAGGCGCTCGCGCGCCGCGGGATCCGCGAACACCAGGGCGCCCAGCTTCTTCCGGTCGATCTCGCCGTCCTTGCCGAGAATGCCCTCGCCAAACTCCGCCACCACCGGCTCGAAGGCTTCGTGACGGCGGCGCAGAACCTCGTGCCCCACCTTGTCGAGGTCGATGACCGGGATGCCCCCTTCCTTCAGCCGGCGCGCCACGGTGGACTTTCCCGAGGCAATCGAGCCGGTGAGGCCCACGCGATAAGGCGGCCTGGCCGTCATCGTCTTCAGGCGCGGCCGAACAGCTTCGCCGCCTTGAGGGTATTCGACATGAGCATGGCGATAGTCAGCGGACCGACCCCGCCGGGGACCGGGCTGAGGGCGGACGCCACCTCGGACACCGACGGCGCATGGACGTCTCCGACCACAGCACCCTTGTTCGGATCGAACCGGCTGAGGCGCCCCGGCGAGAGCATGTCGCGGGCGTCGCTCTCGGTGCTGATCCGGTGGATGCCCACGTCGATCACCACCGCGCCCTCGCGGACGTGCTCCCCTCGGATGAGCCCCGGCTTTCCCGCGGCCGCGACGACGAGATCGGCGGTCCTTGTGACCTCGGCCAGGTTCTTCGTTCGCGAGTGGGCGATGGTAACGGTCGCGTGCGCGTGCAGCAGGAGCAGGGCCATGGGCTTCCCCACGATGTCGCTGCGTCCCACCACCACCGCGCGCTTCCCGAACAGGTCGATCCCCTCCCGGCGCAACATTTCCATGATTCCGGCCGGGGTGCAGGGAGCGAAGCGGATCCGGCCCTGGGAGAGGAGTCCGACGTTCTCGGGATGGAAGCCGTCCACGTCCTTGCGCGGGAAGACCGCGTCCAGAACCCGGATGGAGTCGACCTGCTTGGGGAGCGGGAGTTGAACGAGGATGCCGTGAATGGCCGGGTCGCGGTTGAATCGGTCGACCACGCTCAGGACCTCCTCGGTGGTGGCCGTCCCGCTCAGCCTTTCGGTGACGTGGTGAAGACCGAGTTCCTCGCACGCCTTCGTCTTGCTGGCGACATAGATGTGGGAAGCCGGATCGTCGCCCACCAGCAAAGCCCCGAGCCCGGGACGCGGGCCGCCCTCATTCACGAAAACCAGGGCCTCCGCCCGCACTTCTTCGCGGATGTGCCGGGCGATGGCGGCGCCGTCGAGCTTGCGAGCAGTCATGGTCCTCTTGATTTTATCCTGCGGCCAGAGCCCGGGCGCTGGGCCACGACGCCACCCGAAGGTTCACCCGGTCGCCCATGGCCCGGGAGCCGAGCGCGGAAGCATCGAGGACGGAGCACTGGAACGCCCGGGGCATCCATTGTTTCGCTGAGGCCTGAACTTTCACTGGCCTCCCTCAGGTCGACGTGGAACGCTTGAGAAATCGCTCCATGAAGCCGGTGTCGAGCCGGCCCGCGATGAACTCAGGGTCATCCATGATCCGACGATGGAGCGGGATGGTCGTCCGGATGCCCTCCACGACCATGGTGTCGAGCGCTCGGCGCATACGGGCGATGGCCTCGGGCCGATCCTTTCCGAAGGTCATCAGCTTGGCCACCAGGCTGTCGTAATAAGGGGGAACCTCGCACCCTTCGTGGGCGAAGGTGTCGACCCTGATCCCCGGGCCTCCGGGGGCCCAGAAGTGCTTGATCAGGCCGGGCGAGGGCGTGAAGGTGCGCGGGTCCTCGGCGTTGATGCGGCACTCGATCGCATGCCCATTGACGGTGATATCCGCCTGCCGGAACGAGAGCGGCTGTTCGGCGGCCACCAGGATCTGCTCCTTCACGAGATCGCGGCCGGTGACCAGCTCGGTCACGCCATGCTCGACCTGGATGCGGGTGTTCATCTCCATGAAGTAGTAGTTGCCCGCGGCATCGAGCAGAAACTCGACCGTGCCGGCGTTCGAGTAGTTGACCGCCGCCGCGGCATCAGTGGCGGTCTTGCCCATCCGGCGCCGCAGTTTTTCGTTCATCAAAGACGCGGGCGACGGCGCTTCCTCCATGAGCTTCTGGTGGCGGCGCTGGATGGAGCACTCACGTTCGTGAAGGGAGACCAGGTTTCCACGCTCGTCCGCCATGACCTGAATCTCGATATGACGAGGCTGTTCGATGAACTTCTCAATGTAGAGATCGGGCACGCCGAACGCCGCCGTGGCTTCGGCCTGGGCGGCGCGGAACGCCGCGGAGAGGTCCTTGGCCTCGCGGACGATGCGCATCCCTCGGCCGCCGCCGCCGGCCGAGGCCTTGATCATGACCGGGAAGCCGATATCCCGGGCCACCCCCACCGCCTGTTCTTCACTCTCCAGGATGCCGGGCGATCCTGGAACCACGGGCACGCCGGCCTTGATCATCGCCTTCTTGGCCCGGCTCTTGTCGCCCATGAGCCGGATGGCCTGGGGCGAGGGCCCGATGAAGTTGATCCGGCAGGCCTCGCAGACCTCCGCGAAATAGGCCGACTCGGCCAGGAACCCGTAGCCGGGATGGATGGCATCGGCTCCGGTGATCTCGGCCGCGCTGATGATGGCGGGAACGCTGAGATAGGAATCTTTCGACTTGGCGGGACCGATGCAGATCGCCTGGTCGGCGAACTTCACGTGGAGCGAGTCCCGATCGGGTTCCGAGTAGACGGCCACCGTTTTGAGGCCCAGCTCCTTGCACGCCCAGATCACGCGGAGAGCGATTTCCCCGCGGTTGGCGATCAGGACTTTCTTAAACATCGGGCTTTCGGTCCGAAGGCGCGCGCCGCAGAATCGCGGTCACCGGAGCTCCACTCGCCGCTCGAACTCTGTTCAAGCGGTCTTGATGGTGAAGAGCGGCTCGCCGAACTGAACGGGATGCCCGTTTTCGGGGTGAATCTTAATGATCTCGCCCGCGACATCGGACTCGATTTCGTTCATGAGCTTCATGGCCTCGACGATGCAGAGAACCTGGCCCTTGCTGACCACATCACCGACCTTGACGAAGGGGGGAGACATTGGGTCGGAAGCCCGGTAGTAGGTTCCTACGATGGGCGACTTCATCTCGTGATGGGAGGCGGTGGATTCGGCCACCGGTGCGGGCGCGGGCGGCGCGGGAGGGGCGGTGGGCGCGACCGGGGCCGGCGCCTGGGCCACGTGGGCCTGCGCCGTGGGCGGCGCCGTCTCCGACCGCCGCACCCGGACCCGTCGTCCCCCTTCCTCGACTTCGACCTCGACGATATCGGTCCCCTCGATGATGGAGAGGACGGACTTCAGTGTTTCAAGTTCCAATGGAATCAGCACTCCCTGAACGCCTTCAGGAGCAAGCACGGTGACCAACCTGGCCTCGAGGCTCCCCGGCGAAACGAGCTAGACCTTACGCGAACTCCCGTTCAAGTTCGAGTCCCGCCATCCGAAGGTGAAAGCGGGCCCTCCCGGTGATGGAGTCGGGCTCCATGAGAGCCACCAGGTAGTACTCCCCCGTGATCGCCACCAGAAGAGCCGTGGTCTTTTCGGTCGCGATGTGAAGCTCGCGGAGCGCGCCCAGCCGATGGTCCCTGGCCATGGACACGACCGTGTGCAACACGGTGGTGTACTCGGTGGCGACATTCTGGGCGTCCTGATCGGTTCGCACCGACTTCCGGGCGACCTCGATCCCCTCGGTGTCGGTGAGAGTGACGAAACGAATCTCGGGCACTCGAGTCACGAGTTGCTCGAGGGCGACGTCGAAGACACTCATGGCTCTTCTCCCTGGTACCGTGGGTTCGACGGGGGCGCCGCCACGAGTCTCATCTGAAGGATCTCTGCTCGGTGGCCCGCTGCTGGACGGCCTCGCGCTCGACCGCGCTCAGGAAGGCCTTCAACGAGGCGATCGTGTCCTGCCGGACCTGGGCCCCGGTCCGCGGAGGACTCTGGGCCGGAGGCCTTTCGGCCGGGATGGCGGCCATCGACGAGGCGGCGGCGAAGTCGCGCGGAGAGGTTGGCTCGGGGGAAGGGATACTGGCCGCCGGTGTCCGGGCCAGCGCGCCGGAGACCACGGCGAGCCTGGAGCGGGCCCGCGTATTCCCAGGCTCCTCCTTCATGACCCGAGAGAGCACCGCGCTCGCCTCGGCCTTCAGCCCCTGTTGCAGATACAGATTGGCGAGAGTGACGCTGGACAGCGGAAGCCGTTTGGCGCTCTCATCGGGATCGCCTGAAGAGGAGTCTGTCGAAGCCAGCTCGGCCGCCTCCGGTGGCGTTTCGAGGTCCGGGAAGGGCGAGCCTGGGAGCGTGACTTTGTCCGCGGTCTCCGAGGGGTCAGGGGAGCGGTTTGTTTCACCGAAGGGCAGGGTTTCCTCGAACTCCGGGACCGCGGGACCCTCGGAGGCCGGGGACACGTCCGGGGTGAAATGCCCCTGCACGTCGGAGACATTGACCGAGCCGGTGGCGTCCGCACCCGACGCGAGATCCCGGTCGAGGGCCACAGCGGGCGACGCGGCCGGCAGAGGCGCGGCCGCCGCCCTGGCCTTCAGATCCGCGATCCTCTCTGCCAGGGCCTGGTCTGCCGGAGACAGCCGCTGAGTGTGCTCGTACTGGCGCAGCGCCTCGCCCAATTCGCCCAGATCCTCGAGGGCCTCGCCCAGGAGGCGACTGGCAAGGATGTTGTCGGCGGCCGCCCGCACGACCTGTTCAAGCTCGGGGCGCGCCTCGCCCGGCCGGCCGGAGTCCAGCAGGGCCCTGGCCAGGGTCAAACGTGCCGATGGATAGTTGGAGTTCTTGGCCAGTCCGGCCCGAGCGACGCTGATCGCGTCATCGTGCCGGCCCTCCTTGCGAAGTTCCTCCGCCAACTGGGCGAAGAGCCGCGAACCGGGGTCCTTTTCGAGCTTCTTTCGCAACTCGCTTATTCGGGGGGTATCGTCCATAGGAGGCTTGACCGGCCACCGGAGGCCTGGAAATGGAAAGGCCCGGTGCTGCAGGAAGCCTACAACAGCCGGGCCCTCTTTGGTGCGATTTCCCCGTCTAGGGCACGATCACGACGTCGAGGTTACAGGCGCTCTGAGCCCCGACGTTGTCGGTGACGATGTGGGTCACGGTGTAGGTTCCAGGGTTGGGATAGGGCTTCTGGATTGTGATAATGCCCTCCTCTCCGACCGAAGACGTCCCGTCTCCGAAGTACCACTCGTAGCGGGTGATGAAGCCATCGCTGTCGCTGGCCGTCGATGAGAACCGAAGGACGGTCCCAGCAGGGCTGGACGGGTTGTTCGGCGCCACGTTGAAGTTACAGGTGGGGGCGACGTTTCCGTCGACCTGCGGGAACCGGCGGGGTTCGGCCGAACGGATCTCGAGCCTCAGGGTCGTGACCGGGGCGCCGTTGGCGTCCGTCCCCACCGGGCGGGCTCCCACGATGATCCTGGAATCGGCGGTGAAGTCCCGGCGCTCAGGCGTTGTGTACACCACCTGGGCAATTCCGTTGGCGCTCGTGGTAATCGTGGTCGATCCGAACACCCGGGCTCCCGTGGCGCTGGTCAGGGTTCCGATCTCCGCCGTTCTCCCCACTTCGTCCGCGATGGTAAAGACGATCGGAATTCCGGCCGCGAACTTGCCGGTTGAGTCTCTGACCACCGCCTGGATCACCGAGGTCTGAATGCCATCGGCCACCACGATGTCCGGGATGGCCAGCATCTGGAGGGAGATACCGAGCTCGGACGGGCCATTCAGGCCTTCCGGGTTGGGGACCTTATCCAGCCCGCAACCCTGAAGGGTCAGACCGCAGGCCAGCAGGCCCACCGCAATGCTTCTTGTCATATCGCTGCTCCGCATTGAATTCTCCTTGCCTGGCCCTTAGGTCGCTGAATCGGAAAAATCGATCTGGAGGCTACCCGTTGCCGTCACGGTCTGCCCCGAGATGGTTCGGCCGTGCAGGGTGATGTCCGCGATCATGGTGACGATGTACGCTCCGCCCAGGGTGGTCCCCGGCACGACGCCACGCAGGTTCCTGAGGGGCGGCTCCAGCTTCGCCTGGGCGCGCACCACCTCGATGCTGAGGGAATCCGTCCCAGCGGTCTTCACGTCAAAGGTGGAGGTGATGTTCCCGGAGATCGCATACGGAACATCCTGACCCTCTACCCCACGCCCGTCGGAACGGCGATACCTGACCTCGTAGCGCTCGATGATGACCGCGCTTGGAACGGACGGCACAATGCTGACGTTCGGGTTCTTGAACCGGACGGCAATATCGACCTGAGCGCGGTCGGCGATCACCGCTCCGTTGGTGAGTACGTCCGAACTCAAGGGCGACCCGCCGTTGATGCTGGCGATGATCAGAAGGACGGTCGAGTTGTTTCCGGTCGTGTAGCCCGCGGAGCAGGCCGCGAACCCCGCGGCCCCGAGAAGCAGACCAGCCCTGACTATGTTGGATCGAATGAATGAGCGGCTCATGGTTTCTCTTTCCCCTTCCTAGCGCACAATCCTGGGCGTGATGAAGATCAGGAGTTCGTTGTTGGTGCTCTGCGTAGACTGGTTCTTGAACAGGAATCCAAGAAGCGGGATCTGCGACAGGAACGGCGTGTTCTGCTTGGCTGACGTCTCCTGGCCCTGATAGATGCCGCCGATGACCGTGGTGGCTCCGTCCTTGACCAGAACCGAGGTCTGCGCCGACTGAGTGTTGATGGGCGGTACGGCGGCGGCGCCGGTCCCGACCACTCGGCCGAAGTCGGGGGACGAGTTGTCCACCACCACCTGCATGAGAACGGTTCCGGCGTCGGTGATGGTCGGGGTCACGTTCATGGACAGGCCGGCATCCTTGAACGCGACCGTGACCGTGCCGTTGGAGACGGTCTGGTAGGGGATCTGAACCCCCTGCTTGATGGTCGCCGCGACCTTGTTCTGCGTGGTGATGCGCGGGGTCGAGATGATGCGGGCCCGTCCCGAGTTCTCCGCAGCGGTGAGAGCGGCGTCGAGATTGAAGCTGCCCAGAATGTTGCCCATCGAGATGCCGATGCCGGTATTGACCCCGGCCGCGGGCAGGTTCACGAGGTAGCCGCGGCCGGTGGTGCCGATGCCGGCGGCCGGGGCCAGACCGCCCTGATCCGCGCCGATGCCGCCGGTGCTTTGGACGCCCTGCCCGTTCAGGACCACCGAGTTCGGGAACGCCAGGTTGTTGGTGTTGCCGTACTGCGGGACCTGCTGATTCAGGAAGCCCCACTGCACGCCGATCTCCCGGGAGAAGTTGCGGGTGGTGACCACGATGCGGGCCTCGATCTCCACCTGCGCGCTCGGACGATCAAGATCCTCGATCAGGCGCTTCGCCGCCTCAACCCGGTCGGGAAGGTCCGTCACAATGAAGACGTTGCCGGCTCCCAGAGCGATGAACGTGCCTTTGTCGGAGAGCACGGTCTTCTCGATGACTCCCTTCACCTGCTCGGTGTCGAGGTAGGAGAGGCGGCCCTGGTAGGAGGTCTGCGCGCCGGAGAGTTCCTTCTCCTTTTTGAGACTGCGAATTTCCTGCTCTTCGCGCTGCAGGTCGGCCAGCTTGGCGATGCGGACGACGTTTCCATCCACCGAGTAGCCGAGGCCCTGGGTCTTGAGGATCAGGTCGAGAGCCTGATCCCATGGAACTTCCTTGACGGAGAGGCTCACCTTGCCGCTGATGCCCGGGTTCACGATGATATTGAGGCCGGAGATCTCGGACATGAGGCGGAACAGGTCGATAAGATCGCCGTCCTTGAAATCCAGGCTGATCGGATGTCCGGTGAACTTCGACGGCTCGGTGCTGGCCTGGGCCATGCCGCTCTCCCCCACGGGAGCCTGGGCGATGGGTTCGGCATTGATCCTGGGCCGGAGCATCGGGGCCGCGGTGGTGGCCGGGGTGGTCATGGCCGGAGCCTGCTCCTCGTTCGGCTGCTCCATCGGAGGCGCGACGAGGGGAGCGGGCTCGGCGTGCTCCACCGGGGTGGGCAGTTCGGAAAGGGCGTCGACGGGTTCGTCGACCTTCGCGGGAGCGCCCAGGACGGCCGGAGCGGCGGGCGAACCCTGGCCGAGGATGATCGCGACACCGGTATCGTCCGGCACCAGATCGTAGGGGGTCGAGCGCTCGACCTCCAGCACGAGGCGAGCCACCCGAGGGGGCGCGGTGCTGAATTGCGCCAGTCGGATGGCCGTGACCACACCGGTGGCCGGGGGCAGTCGCGGCCCGCGCGTGGTGATCACGTCAGGGAAATCGATCACGAGGCGGTTGGGGTTCTTGAGGAAGAAGGTTTCCGGACGAAGAGTGCCGTTGCCCTCGACGTGGTAGCCGACCTGACCGCCGGAGAGCATGGTCACGCCCGAGATGCGGGTGGCTTTCGGGGCCGAATTCGTCTCACTCGGGTTCATGGGCGGAGCGAGGGTGCGGGCGGGCGGGGCCGGAGGCAGGGCCTGGGGCTCCGCCGGCTCGATCGCGTTTTCAGCCGAGGGGCGGGAGACCGTAATGACCAGATCGTGTCCGGCTTCTTCCACGGTAAACGGGGCCAGGGCAGCCAGACGAACCTCGACCCGCGCGGTCGTCCGTCCATCTCCCCGGGCCAGGCTCGACACCCGGAGAGATTCGATCTCCCGGGTCGCCACCTCGAGGCGGGCCGGCAGCCTCGAAGAGTCGGCATTCGCTATGTCGACCACCAGGGTGAGCGGGTCGGGGCTGTGGTAGGTGAAGCTCGGCTGGGCTGAACCCACGATGACGAGCCGCGTCGATGCGTCGCCGGTTTCCTGCCGCAGGTCCGCGAGGACGGTGCCAGCCGCGACCGGCGCCTGCAGGGCCTGCGCGGAAAGCGCCAGGGCACCGACGGTCAGACCGATGGATACAGATATTGCAACCCTCATTTGTTGCTCTCCTCTTGTGCGGAATTCAGAAGTATCCTGACGTCGCGACTCCTTGCCGGAGACAGCGGATCCGTGATCTCCTGTCGAAATGTCAAACCGGCGCCGTCGATCATGGTGACGACGCCATCGTGCATGCGCTGGCCAACCCGAACGAAGTAGCCCTTCTTGTCGGGCCCTTCGAGGACCGCGATCCAGCCGTCGTTGTTCTGCACTACTCCCCTGAGGGCGGTCTCCTGCAGGAGAAAGCCCTCGATGCCCGGCCGACGAGGGCGATTCGTGGTGTCGTCCGTGGCCACGGGCCGGGCCAGGCTGATGAACGGGTCGCGCCGACCGGCCGGGTTGTAGATGTAACCATTTCGCGGAGCATCCAGCTCCTGCTCCAGGATCGATTGAATGAGCTCCCCGCCAGCCGGGGCGGCCGCGGGGGAGGGACCGGCGGCGGGCGCCGGATTTTGCTGGGCCGCTACAGACACCCCGAAAGCCAGGACGCAGGCGGCGCACAGACGAGAGAGACGGGTCATCATCATCGCTATCTCCTGGCTCCCCCGGCGGTTGGGGCGGCCGGCTCGGAGTAGACGTAGGTCAAGGCCTGATACTGAGCGGACAAGGTCTGGTTGAACGACTGACGGGCGGCCGTAGAGGCGCGGAGATTCCCGATGTTCACGATGCGAGGCAGCCGGCCCACCCGGTCGAAGAAGGTGGCCAGGTTGGGATAGGTCCCGTCGACCTGAATTTCGATTGGCCACTCCTGATAGAAGTCGCGCTGCACCATCTGACCCGGAGCAAAACTCCTGATCTTCAGGTTCGCCTGGGAGGCGAGAGACTGAAGCCGCTTCATGAGGTCAGGCGTCTCCTTCGCGGGAGGCAGGATCCTGCGAAGCTGGTCGAGGCGAAGGCTCAGTTGCTCGACTTCCTTCTCAAGGGCCGGCAGGTTGGCCTTGACGACGTTCAATTCCTGTATCTGGGCATTCAGAGTGGCGAGGCTCTGCTGAAGCCCGTCGAGTTCAACCACCTTTTCCGCGTACCAGAAGTAGTAGAAGCCGAAGGCGATCCCAATCGCGAGGACCAGGGCCGCGACGACTTGCTGGTTCTTCGGAAGTTTCGTGTAAGCGTTCTCGGCCATGGCGTCTCTTCGGCCCCCTTACTGCTTCGCCGCTGAGGCGGCGGGTGTCTTCGGCGCGGCGCCAGCCGCGTCCTTCTGGGCGATCTCGGGGTTGCTGAACGTGGTCGTGAATGTGAATTGAACCACGGTCTGAGTCCCGGCGGTCGACTCTCTATAGGCGTCGAGGTTGGCTTCCGGGAACCAGCAGTTGAGCTTGCCTGCCGGAGAGCCGGGGTCGCAGCCATCGCCGGCGCTCTGGAGATTGTTGAGAAAATCGGCTACGGAGTTGTTATTGGAGGCCTCGCCCGCGATCTTGACCCGGGCGCCCGTCTGATCCAATCTGGTCAGCCACACGAAGTCGGGAAGGGCCTTGGAAATTTCGTCGAGCATCCGGACCGGACCGCCCTGCTGCGCCTTGAGCCGCTCGATGAGGTTGACCTGATCCTGGAAGCTCTTTCGCTTCCTCTCCAGTTCCTCCTTTTTGGCTTTCTCGACCTGAAGCTTGGCCACTTCCGCTTTCGCGACCACGATCCGGTCATTGGTGTCGGTGATGGACGAGGAGACGCTCCAGAAAAGGTAGCCGCAACCCAGAACCGTCACCGCCAGCGCACCCACGAGCGGGACATACGGGCCGAGCGCGGCCAGACCTGCGCCGCCAGGTCCGGCAGCCGCGGTCTTGGGCTTTCCGGAGGACGCCCGTTCGGATTCGAGGAGGTTGATTCGAATCATCGGTCGCCTACCTTTCGCACCGCCAGGCCCACGGCCACCGCCGCGGCCGGACCCATCTGATTCAACAGGTCCGCATCCACGTCTTTAGGAGAGTAGGTCACCGCGATGAAGGGATTGAGGATCTCCACGTGGGTATCGAGGCGCTCCATCAACATCTCCCTGAGGCCCTGGAGTTGGGCCGAACCGCCGGCCAGGTACACCTGGTCGATCCGCTCCTCCTGCGTGGTGGCTCGGAAGAAGTCGAACGTCTTCTGGATCTCGGAGACGATCATCTCCGCGGTGGCGTGAAGCACGGGATACACATTGTCGGGCATGGTGCCCTCGACCGCCTCGCCCTTCTTGAGGGCCTCCGCGGTCTCGAAGGGCACACCAAGATCCTTCTGGAGGGCGTCGGTCACGAGGTTGCCACCGACCGCTATGTCGCGGTTGAAGAGCGAGTTGGAGCCTCGCACGATATTGACGTTCGTGATTGCGGCCCCGAGGTTCAGCAGGGCGACCACTCGGCTGGAGTCCGTGCCATAGTTGATCTCGTAGCAATTCTGAAGCGCGAAGACGTCCACGTCGACGATCCGCGTCGTCTTCCCCGCTTGGGTGATGACCGAGGTGTAGTCGCTGATCTTGTCCTTCTTGACCGCTACGAGAAGCACGTCCATGTTGCTCCCGTCGCCCGCACCTTCCAGGATCTCGTAGTCGAGGGAGACGTCCTGGATGTCGAAGGGGATGTACTGCTCGGCCTCCCAGTGGATGGACTCCCCGAGTTCCTCGGCGCTCATCTGGGGAAGGGAAATCTTCTTGACGATGACGGCGTTGCCGGAAACGCTGGTGGCCACGTCGCTCGTCTTCACCTTGAGGTTGGCGAAGAGGCGGTTGATCGCATCCACGATGGCGCCCGCGTCCATGATGGCGCCGTCGACGATGGCTTCCCAGGGAAGCATCTCCATCCCCGCCTTGGTCAGCTTGAATTCGGTGCCGGACTTGCCCACCGGCTTCAACTCGATCAGCTTGACGTAAGACGAGCCTATGTCGAGACCGACGATGCTCTTTTGTTTGTTGAAGAATTTGTCGAACAAACCCACGGAATCCCCCTTAGACCCTTTGGCCTGCGGAGCTGGATGAGCGAGCCACGAGGACCGAGACCGGAAAATCGAATTCAGACATAGAGTTTGTCACTCGGCACCTCAAGTAGTATGTGAAGATAGGCGCATGAATCAAGAGTGTCAACAACAATCTTAATTCAATGGCATTAAGTGCCCATGAAACAACAATAAAGTCTTTAAAATCTAAATCGGGTAGCGCCGCTTTCTCTGGCGTGGATGGCATCGATGAACCGGACCTGGTGGGGTCTGGTGGTCATGATCAGGCAATGCGTGCGGACGCCGTCCCCGAAGAACCGCACGCCCTTGAGGAGGTGCCCGTCGGTGACCCCGGCGCAGGCGAAACTGATGTCCTTTCCGGGTGCGAGGTCCCGGGTGAAGAACACGCGATCGAGGTCGGCGAGTCCCATCCTCTCGAGCCTTTCCCGATCAGAAGGCTTGGTCATGACCAGCTTGGCCTGAATTTCCCCATTGAGGCAGCGCATGGCGGCGGCGGTCAGGACCCCCTCGGGCGCTCCGCCGATGCCCATCACGGCGTGCACACCCGAGCCGAGAACGGCGGCGGAGATGCCGGCCGAAAGATCGCCGTCGGAGATCAGCCGGATGCGGGCCCCCGCGGCCCGGATGTCGGCGATGAGCTTCTCGTGCCGGGGCCGATCCAGGGTCATGACCACCAGGTCCTTGATCTCGCGGGACAGGGTGCGCGCGATGGCGCGAAGGTTGTCGGCCACCGGGGCGTTGATATCCACCTTGCCTCTGGAGTCCGGGCCCACGACCAGCTTGTCCATGTAGATATCGGGGGCGTTCAGAAGCCCGCCCTTTTCGGCCGCGGCCAGCACCGTGATGGCATTGGCTGACCCGGTGGCGCACAGGTTGGTCCCTTCGAGAGGATCCACCGCAATATCGACGGCCTCCCCTCCCCGGCCCACCTTTTCGCCGATGAAGAGCATGGGAGCCTCGTCCCGCTCTCCCTCACCGATGACGATGGTGCCATCGATATCCACGCTTTCGAGCTCGTGTCGCATGGCTTCCACGGCCGCGTGATCCGAGTGTTTGCGGGCGCCCTGACCCATGGTCTGGGCCGAGGCGATAGCGGCCATTTCGACCACCCGGACAAATTCGAGCGGTAGATCGCTGCGTTGCAAAGGAACCTCCATTCCCGGGCGGCTTCAGGACCACCGGGACGTCTAGGCCCGGAGATTACACCCTGGTATATCGGGGGCGGGTAGCCTCGCTGGTGAGGAGAATCACACCCGGCCGAGATCAGCCGAGCCACTCTCCATCGAAGACCATCTCCACCGCGCCGCGCTGTCTCACCGGGCCGCCCTCCTCCCACGATTCCCACAGATCGCCCCCCGCGCAGCGCACGACGACCTCGCGGTCCGAGCGCCGGGTCAGGACCGAAGCCACCAGGGCGCTGGCCGAGCCGGTTCCGGAGGCCAGGGTCACGCCCACCCCTCTCTCCCAGAAACGCACCCTCAATTCGGCCCGGGAAACCACGGTCACGAATTCCACGTTGGTCCGGTTCGGGAAGGCTGGATGGTTCTCGATCTTCGGCCCGAGTCGATGCATCAAGGCCTCGGCTTGATCCTCGGCTACGAAGAGTGCGGCGTGGGGGTTCCCCATCGAGCAGCAGGTGACGCGCACCGTCTCGCCGTCGACATTCAACTCATGGTCCACGACCCGATCGAGGGTTCCGAACCTGACCGGCACGGCCTCGGCACTCAGGCTGGGAACGCCGAGGTTGGTGTCGACGACGAACTGATTCAACCCGGTCCTCTCGACCACGACCGGTCGAGGGCCGGGCGGGGTCACAACCGTGTGCGCCGCGGGCAGAAGCCCGCGCCCAAATGCATAGGCGGCCACACAGCGCACGCCGTTCCCGGAAATCTCGCCGTGGCTGCCGTCAGGGTTGAGGAGGGTCATGCGGGCCACTCCGCCCTCGGCATCCACCCCGACGATCAGCACGCCATCGCCTCCGACGCCCTTGTTGCGGTCGCACAGGCGCACGGCCCACGCCCCCCGGTCCGCGGGGACGTCGGCCTCGGAGACCAGGATGAAGTCGTTGCCGATGCCGTGGGCCTTCGTAAACCTCATCCTCGAACCTCCTGGAGATCCCCCGACTGGCGTCTCCTGGAGAACCACGATCAGGACCTGGCGTCGTCGCCGGAAGTTCCCGGGTCCATCTCGGCCAGGACGGCCTTGAGCTCCTTGCCGGGTTTGAAGTGGGCGGCCCGCCGTTCCGCAGAGACCAGAGGAACTCCGGTCCGGGGGTTTCGGGCCCGACGCGGACGGCGGAGACGCAGGCTGAACACGCCAAATCCGCGAATCTCGATCCGATCTCCCTGAGCGATGGCGCCCTTCATGGCATGCAGGATGGTTTCCACGACCACGTCGGCCTGCTTGTGGGACAGGCGGCCCTGGTCCGCCATCTGGTCGATCAGTTCAGCTCGGGTCATGGGTCCTGGGTCTCGCTTGTCATCTCGGTTGTGGACAATCGGCATCCCGGCCGGAAACGACGAGGGCGGGTCTCCAAACTCGAGATCCCGCCCCTGCGAATCGCCGGAAGGGAAACGCCTACTTCTTCTGCAGGGCCTTGAACGCGTCGGCCATGGCGGTGGTCGCGTTCGAAACTTCGGCCTGCGACTGGCGAAGCGCCGCGAGATCGCGCGTCACGTCCTCGTTCCTGGCCGCCTTGATCGAGAGGCCGATCTTGCGGTCGACCTCGGTCATCTTGAGGATCTTCACCTTCACGGTCTCGCCGCCTTTGAACTGATCCTCCGGCTTCTCGACCCGCTTGTCGTCGAGCTCGGAGACGTGGACTAGGCCCTCGACCCCCTCCGCGAGTTCCGCGAAGACGCCGAACGTGGTGGAGCGCGTCACCTTGGCTTCCATGACATCACCGGCGCGGTGGGTGTTGAAGAAGTGCTCCCAGACGTCGGTCTCGAGCTGCTTCAATCCCAGCGACAGGCGCTGGTTCTCTGCGTCGATCGACAGCACCACGGCGGTGACGTCATCGCCCTTCTTCAGGACTTCGGACGGATGCTTGATCCGCTTTGTCCAGCTCATGTCGGACACGTGGATGAGGCCATCGATGCCATCCTCGACTTCGACGAAGGCGCCAAACTCGGTGAGGTTCCGCACCTTGCCCTTGATGCGCGTGCCGATCGGATACTTCTCGCCGAGCTCGGTCCACGGGTTCGACTCGACCTGCTTGAGGCCGAGCGAAATGCGCCGGGCCGACGGGTCCACGCCGAGCACCATCGCCTCGACCACGTCGCCCACG
>JAQBHL010000397.1:0-2808 GCA_032127745.1 Acidobacteriota bacterium | reverse complement strand
CCGTCGTCGAGAGCACGCAGCCGCTCATGAACCTGACCGACCCCCTCACCCTCTCGGGCCTCTCCTCCGAGGATCGCGCTCTCATTCGGAACTGGATATTGCCTTGACCCTGCGACGAACCACCCTTCTCGACCGAGCCGTAGCCCTGCTCCTCACCTGGGCCATGCCGGGCAGTTTCGCCTGGGCCCTGACTCCGCTCGCCCCCGCGCCCGCTCCCGCAAGCGTGACCGAAACTCGTGAAGCCGGCTCACCCCTCGTCGGCGCGACCGACACCAACAATGAAGTCGCCCTTGAACCGAACGACTTCGGCGAAACCCCGGACAGCGCGGCGGACCCGGAGCCCATCACGCCGGTGGCCTTCAGCGCCGCATCCCCCGAACCCGCTGAACCGGCCACCCTCTCTCCGAGTCTCGCCCTCCCGCAATCGACGGACTGCACCCGCACCGTGTTCCCCCCGGAACGGTTCACTCGAGTCAACGGTTCGGCCACGATCTACGACCGCACCTTCACCGTCCCAGGATGGATCGTCTCGCCCCACGCGCTCACCGTCCAGAACGGCGAAGCCAACGGCTCGAACCGCATCAGCTCGGCCGAGGTGTTCGTCAACAACGTCTGGGTGCTTCAGCAGAGTGATTTCAACCAGAACGTTTACACCCTCGAGCGATCGGTGACCCTCACGACGGGTCTGAACACGCTCCGGGTTCGGCTCACCAGCAAGCCCGGGTCCTACCTCACCCTGGGCGGGTGCGGCACCAACGGCGACACCGTGGCGCCCACCATCACCGTTCCGTCGCCGGTTTCCGGATCGTTCACCAACGACGTGACACCCCTCGTCATCGCGCGCTACTCCGACGCTCTCTCCGGCATTGATACCGCTTCTTTCCGCGCGCGGATCGACAACGTGGATCGCACCTCGCTTTTCACCACTCGCTCCGACGAAGCAAGCGCCGCCGCTCCGCCGCTCCTCGAAGGGTCTCACACCGTCGCCGCCGAAGTGAGGGACGTCGCGGGCAACCTCTCCACCGCTTCCACCACGTTCACGGTGGATGTGACCCCGCCGGCTCTCGCCTTCGCCGCCCCCGCCGATGGGGCTGCCTTGCCCCAGCCCGCGGTCGCCGTTGCCTTGAACCTCTCCGACGGCCTGTCCGGCATTGACGTCTCGACCCTCAAGATCCTGGTGAACGGCGCCGATCGAACCGCGCTCTTCACCCTCGGCGCAGGCGAAGCCACCGCGACCCTTGGCCCCGCTCACCTCCTGAACGGAGCCAACCAGGCGATCGCGACCGTGAGGGACCTCGCCTCGAACGAGTCCACCACCGCGGTCTCGTTCACCATCGATACGACGCCTCCGAACCTGGTTCTGGGCCAGCCCGTGAATGGCGCCCGCCTCGGGTCTTCCACGACCCCGGTCATCGTTCAGTTCTCGGACGACCAGCAACTCGCCCTCGCGACCTTTACGGCCACGCTCGATGGGGCGGCCTTCGCGATGAGTGTCGCATCCGACTCCGCGACCGCCGTGGCCGCAACCCTGGCCGAAGGCGCGCACACCTTCGTGGCCAGCATCGCGGATCGGGCTGGGAACACAACGACTCGACAGGCCGCCTTCACCGTGGACACCCAGGTCCCGAGCATCGTCATCGATCAGCCCGCGCCGTCTTTCCTGCTTCCCACATCGACCCCCTATGTCGCCCTGAGCTATAGCGACGCCCAAGGCGTCGACGCCGCCACCCTGCGCGTCCTGGTCGATGGCGTGGACCGCACGAGTGAGTTCGCGGTTGGCCCGGACACAGCCAATGCCACCCTCGCCCCCATTCCAGAGGGCGCCCACACCATCACCGCGGAGATCCGCGATCTCACCGGCAACCTCGGAACCACGAGCGCGCCCTTCTCCACCGACACCGTAGCGCCGGTGGTGGCCATTTCGTCTCCCGCCTCCGGCGCCCGTCTTCGTTCGAACCTGCCTGAGTTGAGGTTCGGCTACCAGGATCCCGGCGGTTCCGGGGTGGAACCAGGGACCATTCGCGCCTTCCTCGATGGTGTCGACATCACGTCGGTGTTGGTCCGGGGCGGCGGCGAGTCGGCGGGCGTGCCGGCGGCGCCCCTCACCGACGGGAATCACACGCTGCGCGTCGAGGCCGGCGACCGGGCGTACAACATCGGCTTCGCCGAGGTGACGTTCCTGGTTGACACTCTGGCCCCCCGCGCCACGTTCGAAACTCCCACTGACAACTCGTTTACCAACGACGAGACGCCCGACCTGCGAATCTCGTTCGCCGACCTCGGCCGCGACGTGTTTGGAACCACCGCCCCGCCATCCGGTATCGACCTCGCAAGTGTCCGGGTCTTCCTCCGTTCCGGAGCCCCCGAGGCGCCGGAGATCGACCTCACCCCGGGCCTCGTCATTGATAGTGGTGCCTCGACCATAACCGGCGTCATTCCCGGCCCCCTCGCGGCCGGCACCCATCGCCTCCGGGTCGAGGTTCAAGACCGCGCGGGGAATTCATTCGAGGCCCTGGCCGCCTTCGAAGTGGACGTGACGCCGCCCAGTTTCCAGATCGTCACGATTGCTCCGGGCGCCGGCGTGCCCACCCCGACGCCGACGTTCGAGATCCGCTACCTGGACGATCGCTCGGGCGTCGCGGCCGGCCTGTTTGTTCTCCATGTGGATGGTGTCGATCGGACCGCCCGTCTTTCCGTGGGTCCAGGTGAAGCCACGGGCGTGCTGCTGTCGGAGGACGCCCTTCCCGATGGCCCGCACGCGTATGACTTCACGGTGTTCGACCGCGCGGGAAACCGGACGGACAGCGG
>JAQBHL010000396.1:0-8056 GCA_032127745.1 Acidobacteriota bacterium | reverse complement strand
CATGGCCGCGTCGAAGATGTCCAGGCGCTCGCCCGAGGGCTGGTGCACCGTCACCCCGCCCTCGACCCCCGGCACCATCAGGTTCTTGAGCCGGATGTTCGCGAAGGTGCCTCGGACCATGACCCGGTCGTTGCCGCGTCGGGCCCCATAGGAGTTGAAATCCTTCTTCTCCACCCCCCGCGCCTTGAGGAACTCGCCAGCCGGGGAGGCGGCCGCGATGTCTCCGGCCGGAGAGATGTGGTCGGTGGTGATGGAGTCCGAGAACATGGCCAGGATCCGCGCGTTCTCGATGCCTTTCAACGGTTCCGGTTCCATGGCGAGGCTCTGGAAAAACGGCGGCTCCTGGATGTAGGTCGAGAGTTCCTTGAAGTCGAACAGAGCGCCTTCAGCCACGGAGATGGCGTTCCATTCCGGATTGCCGCCGAACACGTCAGCGTAGCTCCGGGTGAAGAGCTCGTCGGTCACCGAAGCCTCGGCGTCCGCGATTTCCTTCATGGTCGGCCAGATGTCTTTCAGCATTACCGGCGCGCCCGACTTGTCCGTTCCAATCGGTTCGGTGGTGAGGTCGATGTCGGTGGTGCCGGCCAGGGCATAGGCCACGACCAGGGGCGGTGAGGCAAGATAATTGGCCTTCACGTCGGGATTCACGCGTCCCTCGAAATTGCGGTTTCCAGACAGCACGGCGGAAGCCACCAGCCTGCCGTCATTGACGGCCTTCGACACCGCGGGAGGCAGGGGGCCCGAGTTTCCAATGCACGTGGTGCAGCCATAGCCGACCACGTTGAAGCCGATGGCTTCGAGATCTCCCAGGAGGCCCGACTTGTTCAGATACTCGGTGACCACCTTCGACCCGGGAGCGAGCGATGTCTTCACGTAGGGCTTCACCGTCAGCCCCCTGGCCACCGCCTTCTTCGCCACCAGGCCCGCCCCGAGCATGACCGAGGGGTTGGAGGTGTTCGTGCAGCTTGTGATGGCGGCGATGGCGACGGCGCCGTGGGTGAGGTCGCTGGTCTCGCCCTTCATCTCGACGCTGACGGAGCGGGCCAGGTCCTCGGGACCCAGGCCGAAGCCGCGATCCTTCACCGGAGCGGTCAGCGACTTGCGGAACGACTCCTTCATCGACCTCAAGGCCACGCGGTCCTGGGGGCGCTTGGGACCGGCGAGCGACGGCTCGACCGTGGACAGATCCAGTTCGATCAGGTCGGTGAAAACCGGCTCCGCGGAATCCTTGGTGCGGAAGAGGCCCTGCTCCTTCATGTAGCGCTCGACCAGATCGACCTCGTCCGCGGTGCGGCCGGTGTTGCGGAGATAGCGCAGGGTCTCTTCGTCGGTGGGGAAGAAGCCGCAGGTGGCTCCATACTCGGGAGCCATGTTCGCGATGGTGGCGCGATCGGCGAGAGGCATGCCGTCCAGGCCCGGACCGTAGAACTCCACGAACTTCTCCACCACGCCTTTCTGGCGCAGGGCCTGAGTGAGAGTCAGAACCATGTCGGTGGCGGTGACGCCTTCGCTCAGTCGTCCCAGGAGCCTCATGCCGATGACCTGGGGTGTCACCATGTACAGGGGCTGGCCGAGCATGGCGGCCTCGGCTTCGATGCCGCCGACACCCCAACCCAGGACCCCGAGACCATTGATCATCGTGGTGTGGGAATCGGTGCCCACGAGGGTGTCGGGAAAGGCGATGGTCTCGCCATTCTCGGTCTTTGAGAGGACGCCCTTGGCGAGGTATTCCAGGTTTACCTGGTGGACGATGCCGGTCGCGGGTGGAACCACGCGGAAGTTGTCAAAGGCTTTCTGGCCCCAGCGGAGGAATTCGTAACGCTCGTTGTTCCGCTCGAACTCGAGCTTCGAATTCTGGGCCAGCGCGTCCTTCGTTCCGTACGCGTCCACCTGAACCGAATGATCGACCACGAGATCCACCGGAACCAGGGGATTGACCTTGCGGGGATCGTGGCCGAGGCGCTTGACCGCGGCGCGCATGGAGGCGAGATCGACCACCGCGGGCACTCCGGTGAAGTCCTGAAGAATGACCCGGGCGGGCATGAAGGGGACTTCAATGTCCTTGGGCGCCTTCGCGTTCCAGGCGGCCAGGTTCTTCACGTCCTCATCGTGAACGAGCTCGCCATCGACGGATCGGAGGATGGCCTCTAGAACAATGCGGATGGAAAACGGAAGCGTCTCGAGGCCGGGGGCGACCCCCGCCTTCTTGAGAGCGTCCAGCCGGTAGATGGAAAAGCGGCCCATCCTGGTCTGGAGATTGGCGCGCGAACCGAAAGAATCCTTCTTCATTGGTGCATTTTAGTTGCCGAACGCCCCCAGCCCACGGGGCGTCATGGGAGCGCGGTTTGGGGGGGCGGTTTGGGGGGCGGTTTGAAGGGCTTGAAGGACGCTCCGCCTACCCCTTGGCATCGACGGTCAGAGAATCCCCGGTGTTGTGGTCCTTGATCTGAAATCTCAGGAATTCATGAATCGCGGCCAGGGCCTCCCTGTTCGTGGTGGTCAGCACCACTAGGCCGCCCTTCGGTGAGGATTGATAGGAATAGCGGATGTCGGCCTTGAGCCTGGTCATGGTCGCCGTTCCCGGCGGGATCACACTGTGCACGAGCATGGGCGTGTTGAAGTCGCCCTCGGCGAACATTTTGGCGATGTGGCCGAGGTGGGCCTGGATCTGATCGCGAGTTTCCTGGTCGCCTGCGGAGTTGGCATCCACCTGGATGGCGCCGCCTTTGGCCTGAAGGAGAAAGTGATGGGTGGTCTTCTTATGAGAGAAGCCCATGGCCTGGTCGCCGTTTGCCTCGACCTGATGCTGGTGCGCGCTGGCCTGGGCTTTCGTGGCTCTCGTGTCCTGCGAGGGTGAAAGGGCGGTGATGAGAATGAATGCGGCTGCGTTCATGCGATGTCTCCTTGGAGGGGGGTTGAGGGTTTAGGGAAAGAGATTCGAGAAGGTGCGAGGCGCGTCCCGGCCGAGCGCCTTCAAGCCGGCGGTCCCAGTCCTCGAGCAGAACGCGCAAGTCGTCCCTCAGTTGCGTGAGCTCCATAAGCCGGGCTTCGGTCGATTCCAGTTTCTCGGCCGCGAGCGCACGCACCTTGCGGCAGGGAAGGCCGCCCTGGTCACGTTCGCGGAGGACGACCGCGAGCTCGGCGAGCGAGAATCCGAAGGCGAGCGCGCGCCGAACGAGAAGCACCCGGGGGAGGGCCGTGTCCGGATAGACCCGGTAGTTGTTGGCCGAACGCGGAGGCTTCGCGAGAACGCCCACGCGTTCATAGTGCCTCAGGGTGTCGGGGCTGACCCCGGCCCGTCGCGCCAACTCTCCGGAAGCGATGACCATCTCAAAGGCAATTATCGAGCCTGGAACGCGTTCGAGGGTCAAGAGAAATCTTTGAGATTTCCGCCCGACCTGGTTACGACCAGAATGGAGGGACGTCTCTTTTTGAGCGAGGACATTCGAAACGGTCCGGAGGTTGCAAGGATCCTGGAACATCGGGGCGATGATTGTCCGGCCACCGGCCCCGGGACTTCCTTGTCCTGGCTGGCGATTTCCGTTCTCGACCACTGTTGCATAGAGTGAAACGATGGGATCAAAAGTGTCACCCCGCGTGAAGGCTCCGATCAGGCGGGTTTCCGCTGGCCCTCGTTCCCCGAAAACGTATTCCAGCCGCTTGCTCGATCGTTCGATACTCCTTCTCAAAGTTCTCGCCACCGGACCGCCCGAGAAACGGCTCAGTGATTTCGCCGAAGCCGGTCTTCACAAGAGCACCGCGTTCCGGTTACTCGAGGCGTTGCGTAAGCATCGATTCGTGGCCATCGATGAACTCACCGGCCGGTACCGGCTGGGCCTTGGGCTCTTCGAACTGGGCCTGGCCGCGGTCTCGCGCCTTGATGTGGGCCGGTGTGCTCCGCCCTTTCTGGAGGCGCTCGTCGCGGAAAGCGGCGAGACGGCCAGCCTCGGCATCCTTGAAGGCACGGAGGTCGTTTACATCTTGCGATCGGAGTCCGCGCAAGCCCTCCGGTTGCCCCAGTCCGCGGGTCGCAGTGCTCCCGCATACTGCACCGGGATCGGGAAAGCCATCCTCGCCCACCTTGAGCCGCAGCGACTGGAAACATACCTGAGCGAGGTGACCCTTCATCCGCGCACCCCTCGTACCCTGACCGACGCTGACGCCCTTCGGCAGGAGCTTCAGCGCGTGCGCTCCCGCGGGTGGTCGCTGGACGATGAGGAGATCTTCGTCGGCCTCCGCTGTGTGGCGGCTCCGATCTTTGACCTCGATGGCCGGGTGGTGGCTGGGGTCAGCGTCGCCGGGCCGACGAACCGGATGCTCAAGGACTCCCTTCCTGGGTTCGCCTCGAAGGTGGTGGCGACGGCCGATGAGATTTCCATGCGTCTCGGGTATCTGCGGCCAGGCGAAACGGGCGCTCCTCGGGCAACTTGAACCCGGGTCATCGGCGGGAAGGCAATCCGACGGGTTGAATTCGGCTCCAAAGCAATGCATCACTGCGTGAGGCGGCGGTTTCACTCCGTGCAACCAGCGAATTCCGCCCCCGGTGACCCGTCGCGATATCGCCGGAAAGAGGGCACGGCCTTCCGGAATTGGCGGAACTGCCCTGGCAAGGCCGACTGCGGCGGTCGGACGGGCACGACAGTTGCAGCGCGTGCCATCAACTTCGGGGGTGAGGCATTCTCTTTCCCCTTTCCATGGAGGCAGGCATGCAAGGAATCAGAGCATTGGCGACGCCGTTTCTTCTGGCGATTCTGGTCGGGGTAGCGCCCTCGGCGCTCGCCCAGCAAGGTACGGCCGAAGTTCGAGGTCGGGTGACCGATTCGAGCGGCGGAGCCGTTCCCGGAGTGGCGGTCATGGTTCGAAACCAGGCGAGCGGAGTATTCCGGCAGGGGATCACGAGCGCGGATGGCACGTACTTCCTCTCCGGGGTCATCCCCGGCCAGTACGTGCTCACCGCCGAGCTTGCCGGTTTCCGAAAGTACGCCAACACTGATGTGCGTCTCGAGGTCGGGAAGACCGCCTCGATCGACATTCGCCTCGAGGTGGGCGGCCTGTCTGAAGAGGTCATGGTTTCGGCCGACGCTCCCATCGTGGACGTGACCTCGAAGGAGGTGGGCGGCAGCCTGACCTCTACCGACCTCGTGTCCCTGCCCTCCATCAACCGGAATTTCGTGGGCTTCCTGGGCCTCCTTCCCGGCATCGTGCCCAGCATCTCGACCGAATCGTTCGGCTCCGATTCGGTGAACGCCAATGGTCAGGATGCCCGGAACAACAACTACCTCGTGGATGGCGCCAACAACACGACGACGTCATCGGTCAGCGGGCCGGCACCCAGGCGCGCACCCCGATCGAATCGATTCAGGAGTTCCAGGTTCTTTCCGGCCAGTACGACGCGGAATTCGGCCGCACCAGCGGGGCGGTAGTGAACGCGGTCACCAAGCAGGGCGGTAATCAGTTCAAGGGCTCGGCTTTCTACTTCTTCCAGGACGCGTCCCTGACCGCGGAGAGCTTCTTCGTCAAGCAGAACAACACACCGAAACCCGAGACCCGTTTCCAGCAGTTCGGTTTCACCCTCGGAGGGCCGATCATCAAGAACAAGGCGCACTTCTTCACCAGCGTGGAGCGCGTGGTGAACGATCGAGCTTCCGAGATCAACATTCCCGCCCGCCCCGAATTCAACGCCTCGCCGGTCACCAAGGACCGGGTCTGGAACACCCTGGTCCGTCTCGACCATCAGATCAGCGCCAAGCAGTCCTGGAACGTGCGCTGGTTGCGGGAAACCTCGCCTCAGACGAACCAGATCATCGGCGCGGTGACGGAAGCCGCCTCCCGGGAGGAAGCCGACGTGGATCAGACCCTGGTGGCCACCCTCAACTCGTCCTTCAGCAACACGAAATTCAACACCTTCCGCGTGGGCTGGACCCAGGAAGATGTCGCCTTCGCGAACCCGGGCTTCAACGGCAACGGAGGCCACGCGGACCAGCTGCCGCCCACCCTCGCCTTCCAGACCTTCACCGACCAGCAGAGCAACGTCATGCAGGCCCGGGTCAACGACGCCTATCAATTCGACGAGACCTTTTCCTGGTTTATTCCCGGTTCCAAGGGCGACCACAGCATTCGCGCGGGCCTTCAATACGAATACGTCAAGGTCTTCTCCACCAATCAGGGGAGCTGGAACGGTACCTTCAGCTTCTCGCGCAGCAACGGGCCGTTCAATTCCGCCGATCCGAGCACGTATCCGGATCGCCTGAACGTCCGCGTCCCCGGACCTTCCGAGTACACCCAGAAGGAGCACTTCTTCACCGGCTTCATTCAGGACAAGTGGAAGACCGGCGATCGCCTGACCCTGAGCCTCGGCCTTCGGTACGACCTCGAGAAGATTCCCTTCAAGGAACTCGACAATCCGGGCTTCTCCAGCGTCGACGACTATCCGGTGGACAAGAACAACTTCTCGCCCCGCCTCGGCTTTGCCTACGATCTCAACGGGGATGGCAAGACCGCCATTCGCGGCGGGGTCGGTCGCTTCTATGACAAGAGCCACCTGGAGCTGGTGAGCAACATCATCACCAACGGTGTCTATTCGGACTCCTTCACCGTGAACTTCCCCGCGAACAACATCGACCCCGGCCCCTCCGCCGGGCGTCTCCCCATCGATCCTTTCCTGGTCAACGGCCCCACCCTGAACCGCACGCTGCTGAACCAGCTCTATCCCGCGGGCTCGCAGCTCAAGAACAGCGGCAACGTCACCCTCGACAATCCCGACCGGGTCATCCCCTACACCGACCAGCTCTCCGCGGGCTTCGAGCGACAGCTTTCACGCGACATGTCGGTCAATGTGGACTACGTCCACGCTTTCGGGCGCGACCAGTTCATACAGCTGAACCAAAACCCCGGGTTCCGGATCAGCACCGCGCGGACGGCCAGAGTGGTCCGGCCGGATCCGAACTTCGTGAGCAACGTGTTCACCTACGTCAACGAGGGCCGCACGGACTACGACTCCTTGCTGGTGGGCATTGAGAAGCGCTACACCCATGGCTACCAGTTCCGCATTTCGTACACCTACTCCAACTCGCGGGGAAACACCAGCGGGAACGGAGCCCCC
The DNA here is from genome assembly GCA_032127745.1 of Acidobacteriota bacterium. Lineage (GTDB taxonomy): Bacteria > Acidobacteriota > Vicinamibacteria > Fen-336 > JAGNNV01 > JAGNNV01. The sequence continues at coordinate 954 of JAQBHL010000396.1, read as the reverse complement.
GCCAGCAACTTCCAGTTGGGCGACGACCTCAGACTCGACCAGAATCAGGGTCCGACCGACTTTCATCGTCCCCACAATTTCGTCTTCAGCGGCGCGGCCGAGGTCCCGCGAACCGGGGGCCTGACCTTCTCGACCATCGTTCGCTACGTGTCCGGCAGCCCGCTCACGGTCCAGGACACGACCCTGGACAACGACCAGAACGGCATCCTCTTCGAGCCCCTCCCGGGCGGCAGCTATTCGGGCTCGGGTTCGAACGCGGTGACCATTGACAGCGACGGCGGGCGCAACGGGGCGCTGGGCCCGAGCTTCTTCCAGGCGGACGTGCGCCTCGGCTACCGCATCGCGGTGGGCGAGCGAAAGATCGAGCTGTTTGGCGAAGTGTTCAACCTCACCGACCGGGCGAACTTCAACAACCCGAACGGCGACCGCTTCTCGTCGGATTTCCTGCGGCTGACCGCACTCCGCGCGGGAGCCGCGCCGCGGACGGCGCAACTCGGCGCTCGTATCGAGTTCTAAGCCGGTTTGTCTCGAAGTCAGCCCCGGGGAAGCGCTCTCCCCGGGGTTGCCTTCGCAGGCTCGACCTCCGTGCCAGAACCTTCCCGTTCACCGGGCGTCCGCCGCCCCCAGCCTGTCCGCGGATGCTCCTTTCGCGGCGCTGAAGCCCGTCTCCCTGCCATCGGATTGAGGCCTTCGCCCCCCTACTGGGGACCCGGTAGGGGCCCAGAGATGGCGATTGGCCGATGCAAGATTCGACGCCGCACGGAGTAAGGCGCCGAAGCCCTGCGTACCCGCCCTCGCCGTGGAGTGTCTGCCCGGGGCGCATAGATGGAGATTGGACGACGCAAGATTCGACCACCACGAAGTAAGGCGCCGAAGCTCTGTCTCCCGGCCATCGGATTGAGGGCTTCGCCCCGCCGCCCGAGAATCCGGGTCGAGCGCAGGACTGGAGATTCG
>JAQBHL010000395.1:0-2726 GCA_032127745.1 Acidobacteriota bacterium | reverse complement strand
TGGACGAGAGGCCCGCAAACGGCGTGACCGGGAGCGCCACTTCTCCACCGGCGCCGCCGGCCGCCGTCCTGAGATCCTGATGGTTCACGTTGAAGGCCGCGTTCCAGAGGAGTCGTTTCTTGAGGAAGGACCGTGAGTAGTCTCCACGAACCGCGTGCGACACCTGGCGGGTCTGGAGGCGCCCGATCCGATCGTCGGTGTTGAGATAGGAACCGCGGTAGGAGATGCCCAGACTCCCGGAGTGGTACACGGACGCGAGCGAGCCCAGATTCTTGGAGACGTCCTGAAACGCCCGTTCGCCGTCGAAGGTGTGGGTCTTGAGAAACTGGAAATCCGACTGAGGCCCGCCCGCGGGCTTCCAGGCCAGATACGCGGCACGTTCGTCGTTGACGAGTTTGATGTCCGAAAGGCCAGCGGTCCGGGAAAGGGCCTCCCGTCTGAAGTAGCCCACCCCGGGAGCGAACACCGGGTTGGTCGATTGCAGGAGGAAAAAGGGCCGGTTCTTCGCAATCGTCGAGTTCGTCTCGATGTCATTGGTGCGGGCGGAGACCTTGTTGAGTTCGAACACACCACCTGTGTTCAGCCTCAAATTGGGGTAGACGAGCGCGTTCAGGTTCAGGGTGAGGGCCGGAAAGAAGTTCGTCGTGTCCGTCTTCGTGACCGCCCCGGACCCCGAGGTGATGGTCGTCGACACGGAACTGGACGCGAACTCCACGCTCTTCTGCATGCCCGCGAAGACGCCCTCCTGAGCCGAGGCCGGGCCGGTGCCCAGGGCCAGCAACACCGTCACCACGACCGTGGATGCAGGGGCGCCACGCCGCAACTACCTCTCTCCCATGACCGCGACCCAGGCCGCACCGTCGCCCACATCGATCTCCGCCACCACCTTCCGGTCGGCGAGACCGCCCACGATCAGGGTCCGCGTGTCCGGGTTGACCATGTACAACCGGTTGTCCTCGGCGTCGATCATCAGATGGGAGACACCTTCTCTGGTCTTCATGAAATACAGGGGGAGGAGCGCGTTGGGGTCGTAGAACTCGACCGCCGTCTGGTTGCTGCCTCCGAGGCACACCAGGCCCCGTACGTTGTCGACCGCGATCGCGCCGACCGCGGAACTCAGGCGCGCGCGGGTCACCACGCTCAGTTGGCGCGGGTCGAGGACGGTCAGGTAGGGCGTTCGCTCATGGATCACGTAGAGCCGGTCCCCGCTCCGATTGAACTGCCCCCGCAGGGGCGCCGAGTCCATCGACAGGGTCGCGGTCAGGCTCCGGCCCGCGATGTCGATGACCGAGACCGAACTCGAGAGGGTGTTGAAAACGAAGGCGCGTCTTCCGGCCGGGTCGATCAGTATGGAACCGGGGCCGCTGCCGACATTGATCCGTTCCTGAAAGGTGAGGGACGCCGCGTCGAAGAAGCTGATGCTGTTCGATCCGGTGTTGACCGACACCAGGGTGGTTCCGTCGGGGGTCAGGGCGACCTCGCGCGGCTGGTCCCCGGGGGACACGCGGGTGCGCTCGACGATTTCGCCCGCGGCCACGTCGATCGACAGGATTTCGTCACCCTTGGAGCAGGCCACGTAGACCCGCCGCCGGCGCTGGTCCAGGGCCATCCCGAAAGGGCCGAGGCAGGTGTCGATGACCGCCACCACCTGGGCCAGGCTCTTGTCGAAGACCGTGATCGTGTTCGAATCGAAATTGGTCACGAAGCCGGTGTGGTCGGCAATGGGCCGGGGCGGCGTCATCGCCGAAAATACGGGGGTAAAGTCGAACCCGGAGGTGAGAGAGTCCTGGTACTTGAGGGCCAGCCAGAAGAGCGGCGTTTCCCTTTCGGCGACGGAGAACACGACGTCGAGCTGCACCTTCATGTCCGGCACGACCAGTGCGACCTCCCCCCGCTCGCTCTTCAGGGCGGCGCGCGTGACCTTGAAGAGGAACCCCGCGTATCGACCGGCCGGAAGGCGGCCGGAGGCCAGGAGCCTCTGCCGGCCAGCCTCCGCCGGCCCGACAACCCTCAGGCTCAACGTGAGCGGGTGTTCGGAGCCGCTGGTCGTCACCGCCGACACCGAGGCGATCGTGAAGGCCAGCCTCGCCGCCTCGGGCGGAAAAGGCTGCAGGTAGAGGTGAACCCCTCCGTCAGCGGCGCCGACAACCGCCGGGGCGACCAGAAAGGCGAGGAGCACCGTCAGGCGGGCGGAAATCACAGGGTGGGCTCACGGGTCGCTGCGGCGTGGGTCGACCAGCTCGACCCACCGAAATGCCGGCGAAAAAAATACCACGAACGACGAAGAGAACCACTACGACTCAAAAAAGAAAAGGGCTGGGATGACCCAGCCCTTTCCAGGTGACGTGCAGTCACCGATCTGCAGCTAGTCTTTCGCGTGGCACTTGTTGCAGAGCACGCGCTGGTAGCTCGCAAACGCGGTCACCGGACGGTCGTAGTAGGCCGCCTGGGTCTCCGCGCCGAGCCGGCCGCGAGCGAACTGCAGCTTGGTCGGCGTGGTGTCCGTGCCGGGGAACAGGCTGTCGTAGATCATGAACTCGCCTTCCGGGTTCCACCGCAGCGCTTCCGGCCAACCAGACGCATGCGCCCGGTGGCAGGACAGGCACATCACCTGGTCACCGCTCGCAGGACCGTTGAGGTACGAGTCGTTGTTCTTTCCATGGAGTTGGAGGGTCGCGATGTCGCCCGTGTTTTCCGCGAAGGGTACGAGGGACGTGAAGGAAGCC
>JAQBHL010000394.1:0-2819 GCA_032127745.1 Acidobacteriota bacterium | reverse complement strand
AGAACTTTTCGCCTCCCTGCTTTTCGCCCGAGCCCGGGCAAGCCCCGAAAGAAACGCGGCGGGTGGGAACCAAGACCGATGACTGGAATCACGACCTTCGTTGACGATCTGAACCGGAGGTTCGCCGCGCCCATCGGGCGTGCGAGCGACCTCGTATTCGGCCCCTGGACGATCGTCCTGCTCTTCGCGGTCGGCATCTTCCTCACCACTCGCCTCGGGTTCGTTCAGTTCGTCTTCTTCCGTGACGCCCTCCGCGCTTTTTTCGGCGCCGATGAGGCCAAGGCCAAGGGCGCGTTGTCGCCGTTTCAGACCTTCATGACCGCTCTCGGCGCCACCATCGGCACCGGGAACATCGCGGGGGTGGCCACCGCCATCGTCACCGGCGGTCCCGGCGCTCTGTTCTGGATCTGGGCCTGGGGCCTCATCGCCATGGCGGTGAAGTTCACCGAGGCCGTCCTCGGCGTGTACTACCGTCGAGCCGGCGAGGGCCGTCTCCTGGCCGGTCCGATGATCTATCTCACCGACGGCCTGAAGATGCCGAGGCTCGGCTGGACCTACGCCCTGGTCGCCGGGGTGGCGGCGCTCACCACCACGCCATTCACCCAGCCCAATTCGATCGCCGACGTGATGAGCTCGCAGTGGCACGTGCCCAAGCTCGCCACCGGAATCGGCCTCGCCATCCTGGCTCTGATCACCATCATCGGCGGGGTGAAGTCCATCGGCCGGGCCCTCGCGAAGCTGACTCCCCTCAAAGTCCTGCTCTACCTCAGCGGTGGGGCATTCGTTCTGACCACCCATCTCGCCGAGATCCCGAACGTGCTTTCCATGGTGGTCCGGGGCGCGTTCACGCCGGACGCGGCGCTCGGCGGGACCGCCGGGGTCGGGATCATGATCGCCATGCGATACGGGATAGCTCGGGGGATCTACGCGAACGAAGCGGGATACGGCACCGCCGGGGTCGTGTACGGGGCTGCCCGCAGCAAGGATCCCTTCCAACAGGGCCTGAACGCCATCATGGAGGTCTTCATCATCTCGTTCGTGACCAGCTCGATCAGCGCGCTGTCCATCCTGGTGACCGGGGTCTGGAAGGTCGGTTCGGGCGGGGAGCAGCTCACCGGAGCGGCGGCGGTGGCCGGAGCCTTCGAAACCGCGATGCCCGGCATCGGCGGATCGCTGGTGACGGTGTGCGTCTTTCTCTTCGGGTACACCGCCCTTACCGGCTGGTCGTACTACGGCGAACAGTGCCTCGAGTACATTTGCGGACCGAAGGTGGTGATGCCCTACCGGTGGACCTACTGCGGCCTGGTGGTGATCGGGGCCACGAGCAAGGTGGATCTGGTGTGGAACTGGGGCGACCTCATGAACTCGCTCCAGATCTTCCCGAACCTGGTGGGCATCGTGGGGCTCTCCGCGGTCGCGGCCGGGATCGTGCGCGACCGGACGCGTCGGACGTGAACCGCCAAAGGCCGTGGATCGCCGAGGGAGCCGAAGGCCTGGCGCAGCAGTACCAGACGCCGCTCTTCGTCTACTCGCGCGAGCGGATCGAGTCGGCCTGGCGGGCCTACGAGTCCGCCTTCTCCTCCGTACCCCATCGGGTGTGCTACGCGCTCAAGGCGAATTCGTCGGTCGAGCTGCTGAAGATCTTCGCCGCCCTGGGCGCGGGCGCTGACATTGTCTCCGGTGGGGAACTGAGGCAGGCGCTTCGGGCGGGGTTCAAGCCCGCGGACATCGTCTTTTCCGGGGTGGGCAAGACCGACCACGAACTCTCGCTCGGCCTCGAGGCCGGCATCGGCGAGTTCAACGTGGAGAGCGAGTCCGAGCTTCGACGCCTTTCCGCCCTGGCCTCGGCCCGGAACGCGCGGGCGTCGATCACCTTGAGGGTCAATCCCAACGTCGATCCGAAATCTCACCCCTACATCTCGACCGGCCTGCGGGAGAACAAGTTCGGCGTGCCCATTGAGGATGCGCTGCGAATCCTGCGGCGGGCGCGCGACCTCCCCGCACTCGAAGTGTCAGGGGTTCAATGCCATATCGGCTCTCAGTTGCGGGACCTGGGGCCTTCGGCCGAGGCCGTGCGGGCCCTGGTTTCCCTTTCGCGCGCGCTGATGGCGGATGGGTTCGCCCTGCGGACCATCGACATAGGCGGCGGGCTGGGAGTCGACTATGACGGCGCCGGGGCGCCGACCCCGGCTGACCTCGCGGCCCTGGTCCTGCCCCAGATCCAGGGTCTCGGCTTGAAACTTCTCCTCGAGCCCGGTCGCTCCCTCATCGCCGCCGCAGGCGCGCTTCTCACTCGCGTGGTCGCGACGAAGAGCAACGGCGCCCGGCGGTTCGTGATCACCGATGCGGGGATGAACGACCTTCTGCGTCCCTCCCTCTATTCCGCCTATCACCACATCGTCAACCTCTCGGCCCGGGAGGGCGCGCCTTTGGGGGCGGCCGACATCGTCGGGCCGGTATGCGAGAGCGGAGACTTCTTCGCCCGGGACCGGGAGATCGCCGAGACGAACGAGGGCGACCTGCTCGCCATCCTCGACGCCGGCGCCTACGCCTTTTCCATGGCCTCGAACTACAACTTCCGCCCCCGTCCGGCCGAGGTACTCATTGAAGAGATGGGCCCGCGCCTCATCCGCCGGCGAGAAACCTTCGAGGATCTCACCGCCTGCGAGGTGAAGTCGGAATAAGCACCTGGATCTGCTCGCTGGCCAAACGGCAGGTCGCGGGCAGATGGTCGAGCCAGGGGTCGCCGTCGGTCTGAACATGGACCGCGGGGTCGGGCAGGATGGTCATCCGTTCCGCCTCGACGATCTTCACGTCGG
>JAQBHL010000393.1:0-4073 GCA_032127745.1 Acidobacteriota bacterium | reverse complement strand
CTCGGACGTCCTGGTGTCGACCCTCGACATCATGCCCACGCTCCTGGACGCGGCCCGGGTGTCGTTCCCGTCAGGACTCACCGGGCGGAGCGTTCTGCCCTTCGCCCTTGGGCGAAAGGATTCGACCCGGGAGACCCTGGTGGGTGAGAACGATCGCGGCCACCAGGGCATCTGGGACCGGCGCTACAAGCTCATCGACCTGACCCCGCGCGCGGCTCAGTCGGAGCGCGAGTTCTACGACCGGGTTCAGGATCCGAAGGAGACGCGTCCGCGACCCGATCTCGCGGAAGTGATGAAGAAGTACGTAGTGGGCCTCGACGAGCACCGGGATGTCGAGCTGCGCTCCGGTCTGCGCACCCGCCTTCAGCTCGAGGGAAAGACCTCTCCGCCCCCGAGCCGGGCCGAGTGCGAACAGCTGAAGGCCATGGGCTATGTCGCCGAGTGCCGATGACCAGGGGCCGGCCGCGGAGATGACCGGCCCATGACCCCCCTGCGGTTGTTCGTCATCCTGACCGCGGTCTTCAGTTCTCTGGCCACGTACTTCGTCCCTCGGATGGACGCCTCAGGAGATGAGCCTCACTATCTGGTGATGGCTCAAAGCCTCTGGCGCGAGCACGACCTCGACCTTCGCGACAACTATGCGCGGGAAGACTGGAAAGAGTTTCGCAGCGGACCGACGGACCCCCACTACGCAGCATCCCGCCAGGACGGCCGTCCCTTCCCCGGGCACGCTCCGGGCCTGCCTTTCCTGCTTGCTCCCGTCTACGCGCTGGGCGGCCGGCTGGCCTGCGTTCTGCTTCTGGGCGCCATGGTGGCCGCGGTGGGCGCACTAGCTTTCTGGATCGCCGCCCGGGAAGGACTTTCCCCGGGGACCGCCCTTCTCGCCGGCCTGCTGGCCTCGGGCCCTCCCCTCGCCGCCTTCGCGCTGCATGTCTACGCCGAGGCGCCCTCCGCCCTGGCCCTGTTCGCGGCCTACGCCCTCCTTCGTTTCGGCCCGCGCGACCGGGCCGCGGGTTTCGCGGCCGCCCTGGCCTGCCTTCTGCCCTTTCTTCATCCCCGGATGGCGGCGGGCTCGCTCGCCATCGCCGCCGCCGCCTTTCTCTTCCGCGACCGGGCGTCTCCGCGCGTCTTTGCCGGGGTCGCGGTTCTGGGTGCAGTGGGCTATGGGCTCTTTTGGATGAGCGTCTTCGGCTCGCCCACCGCGCTCGGCGTTTACGGGGGCCTTCCCGAAGACGCCGCGTTCAATCCCGCGCAGGCGCTTTTGGGTCTGCTGTTCGATCGCGCCTACGGGATTCTGCCCGTGGCTCCCGCCTTCATCGCCTTGCTCCTCCTCCGCCCGCCGGCGCGCGACAGCGCGGAGGCCACCCCCTGCGTGTGGGTTGAGGGGGTCATGGTTCTGGCCGTTCTCCTGCCCGTGCTCTTCTGGCGGGTCTGGTGGGGAGGGCAGTCTCCGCCGGCTCGGCTCATCGCACCCATGACGCCGTTCCTGGCGCTCTGGATGGCCCGGTTCTGGGAGGGGACGAGCACGCTCGCCCGGCGCCTGGTCGTGGCCGCCGCGCTGTGGTCCTGGGGCCTCTTCCTCTTCGCCGCCCTTCAGCCTGGACGATTGCTCTTCATCAACCGGAGAGTGCGACCGACCCGATTGTGGGAGGCGCTATGGCCGGGGGGGCCGATCGACGGCTTGCTCCCCGATCTGGCCCGGCCGGAATCGTCAGACTGGACGATCGCGATCGCCTGGCTCCTGGTCCTGATCGTCTTCGTGCTCCTGGCCCGAAGGGCGCAGGCGAAGGCTCCAGTTCACCCGCAGGGAGCGACCGGTTAGAGGAGCGCGGCCTCCCGCTTCGTGGCCCGGGTGATGATGTAGTAGAGGACGGCCCGGCTCTTGTGCTTGTTCGACCGGCCCATCTGATCGAGGGACTTGTTCAGGATCGCTTCGAGCTTGGGGCCGTCCGAAAGACCCAGTCGTTTGACCATGAAGTTCTGCTTGACCCGCTCCAGTTCCCCGGCCTCCGCCTCGGAGATCCTGGAGGCGTCATCGCGATAGACGGCCGGCCCCAGCGACTTCACCACCGCTTTGAGGAGAACATCATCAACTCTTACTTTGAGCTTGCTGAGTTCCTTCTTGTACTTGTCGATGAGTTCGATTTGGGTAGCCATGGTGGGCTCAATGTACGTCCTCAAAGACTTTCTGACAAGCGCTCCCCGCACATCTGAAGAGGGGGGTGTGATGAACGACGCACGCCTTGTTCTCGCCTCCAGCGGGCAGCCCCCTGGAAACGGCGGGCCTCCATTCCGTCATATCCTCTGCTGTTCCAGGCATGCGTCGCATTCTTCCCGCCCTGATCGTGGTCGGCCTTCTGGCGGCTTTGGGCGCAGCCGTGTATCGCTCCTCGGGCCGGGCGCCCCGGACGGTGGTGTACGACCTCGTCGATCGGCTGCCCTTCGCGGTCCGCTCGTCGTCCCGCGACGTGATCGTCTTCGGCTGGCCCGACGCCGAGCCGCATCTCATCTCGGGCTTTGGCGGGGATCCGGAGTCTTCGGGCCGCGATCGCTTCTTGTGGGTGAGGCAGGGGGCCACGATCCAGGTGGATGTTGCCGAGGCTCACGACCGCGCCCTCATCCTCGACCTCGAGGCCTATCCGGGGATCAACGATCAGCGCCTGTCCCTGAGCGTGAACGGTCACCGCCTGGGCAGCCAGGACATTCCTTCCTCGAGGTCCCGGGTCCGTTTCGACTGGCCGGCCGCGGCCCAGGGCCCCGCCAACGAACTGGTGCTTCAGTTCTCTCGCGCCATCGTGCCCGCGAACCTCAAGGGTGGATCGGGGGACACCCGCGATATCGCGGCCGCCATGTTCAGCCTGACCATGGGCGATCCGAAGGACGGCTCTCTCGATCTCCTCCTCGAGCGAGAGACGCCCCGCGCGTACGAGGTGTCCGAGAAGGACGGCATTCCCTCGATGACCCTGCCGGGCGGGTCGCAGACATCGTTCGCCTTTCGGCTTCCCGGCCGTGCGACCCTGGAATTCGAAAGCGCCCTCCACCCCTGGTCGGTGGCCTCGGGCGGAAAGGGGTCCGTTCAGATCGCCTTCGACTCCACCGACGGGCGGGTTCGTGGAAGCGTGCAGATCCCGCTTGGATCGAAGAATCTCGAGCCGACCCGCATCGAGCTCGAGGGCGCTCCCGGCACGCCTTTCATCGTGCGGATGGACGTCCTCTCCGACCATCCGGGCGTCACCTTTGCGCAGGTCCGGGCTCCCCGCATCCTCGGAGAGGCCCCGGACCCGCTGGTCGTCCGCTCCCGGGACACGACGGCTTTCCGCGATGCCCTGGCTGGCCGGAAGCCGAACGTACTCCTTCTCGTCCTGGACGCCGCCCGGGCGCAGTCCTTCGGCGCCTACGGTCATTCGCGGGACACTACACCCAACCTCGATCGCTTTGCGCGCGAGGGCTTCACCTTCGACAACGCCTACACCACCGCGGCCTACACCCTGGCCGCCATGTCCTCGGTCTGGACCTCCCAGCAGCCGGACCGGCATCATGGCGATGTCGCCTTCTCCGCCCGCCTTCCCGCCGACCGGCTGGTGCTGGCCGAGGTTCTCACCGCCCAGGGAATACGCACCGCCGGTTTCGTGGCCAACGGGGTGGCCGGAGCGTTCAACGGCTTCGACCGGGGGTTCCAGGAGTTCACCGAGCCATGGAAGGAGTACGGGTCCCAGGCGTCCAGCTTCCGCCAGGTGCTGCCGCAGTTCCTCGATCGGGTCAAAGCCTCTGGCGAGCGCTTCTTCGCCTACGTTCACTACCGTGAGCCGCATCATCCCTACGACCCGCCGCCGCCTTTCAACACCCGCTTCGGTCCCGACTCGCCCATTCCCAAGGCCCGCCGCGAGGGAGGAGCCGCCGCCGATGAGTGGATCAGGGACGTGAACCAGGGAGTGATCAAGCCCTCGGCCGAGGAGATCGACCACCTGCGCCGGCTCTACGACGGCAACCTGGCCTTCGCCGATCAGGAGGTGGGGTATCTGCGCGGCGAGCTCGAGTCGCGCGGCCTGTTCGACAACACCGTGGTGATCGTG
>JAQBHL010000392.1:0-28808 GCA_032127745.1 Acidobacteriota bacterium | reverse complement strand
GGCGCTCCGGATCGCGGGTCGCGATCTCGTTTCTAGCCTTCGCCTCGAGCGCATCGATCAGATCATCGGCCTTGACCCCCAGGCCGCGCCGTCCGGAGACCTTGACCGCGCCGGCCTCCTCGTCGACCTCGTAGCCGAGTTCCCGGGCCGTGGCCTTCGAGAGCACCACCTTCTCGTAGCCGAGGTGGCGGGTGCCGTCCGCGGCTTCGGGCCCGGCGAGAGCGGCCACCCCGGCCTTGACCACCCGCTGGGGATAGCTCTGGCCCACGTCGATGACATTGAACACCAGCGAGGCGCCCGCGCCAAAGGCGGGCGCGCCCTCATCCGCCTCGCCGCTGGTTGACGACCACAAGGGCCGTTCGGGCCTCGATTCTTCGTGTCGCCGGTACCGGAAGTCGAGGCCGAGCTTCCCGAGTTTCCAGAGCTGATAGGCGATGTCCTTGCCGGTGTAGGTGACGGTGCCGTTGCTCCTGACGATGATCTTGCTTTCGTCGCCCCCCCCGTCGGCGTCCTCCATGCGCAGGACCCAGCAGCCCGTGGCTTTCCCCTCTTGTTCGAACGCGATGGCCTTCCGTTCCTTGAGGAGTTCGAACGCCCGGGCCCAGAAGTGCTGGCGCAGGATGTCGGATTCGCGCACCAGCAGGTCGTAGCCGATGTCGAGACGGGCCATGGTGGCGAGGTGGGCGCGAACGATCCGGGCCGCGACGTGTTCGCCCAGCTCCGCGGCAGGCCCTTCGTGCTTCTCGATGGCGTGGAGAGTCGCGGCCTGAAGCGCTTTCCTGTCCTTGAGGTCGCCGTACCATTCGAAGACCCGGGCGTACAGGTCCCAGCAGTAGTAGTCGAAGCGGGCGTCGATGGCTCGAACCTCTTCAAGGCTCTTTCCTTCGAGCTGTTCAAAGCCCACGATGACATCGGCCACCTGAACCCCGGTGTCGTCGATGTAGTTCTGGGTCAGCACCTCGTGCCCGCTCGCCTGCAGGAGGCGGACGAAGGTATCGCCCAGGATCGAATTCCGCACATGGCCGATGTGCGCGGCCTTGTTGGGATTGATGCTGGTGTGCTCGACGATGACCCGGTCGGGACGCTGCTCCTTTGCCGGGGGGGCGGTGATGAACGAGGAGAGCGAGACGGTGAAGGCGCCGCGGTCGAGGAACAGATTGATGAACCCTCCCCCGGCCACTTCCGCGCGGGCGATGCCCGACACGCTGGTCAGTTTCGGCGCCAGTTCCTGGGCGATCTCGCGGGGCTTGCGGCCGATCTTCCTGGCCAGGTCGAAGGCCAGGGGCAGCGCCATGTCTCCCAGCTCCAGCCGGGGAGTGGTCTGAACCAGGATCTCCCCGAGGTTCACGCCGAAAGCCTCCGCCACGGTCTGGCGAATTCGAGAAACGAGGTCCGACTGGAACGCGAGGATCATGACTTGGAGACCGGACGCCCTGGGCTCAGGCAGGCACGATGGATGTGCCGGACGACTAGTTCAAAACGACGGCGAGGTCGAACTCCGCGGTGCCCTTGCGGCACCAGTTCTCTCGCTTCGAGCAGTAGAAATACGACATCGTCGTCTTGACCGTGCTCAATCCCTTCGCCGCGTCCGGAGCGAACGTGACCGGGAACCGGACCGGTCGGGCCAGGTCGAGATAGTGGGCGTTCGCGGGGTCAGGGATCACGCCCGAACTCTTGGGCGGGGGGGGCGCCACCAGAGGGGAGCCCGGAGCGAACTTGATGCGGGGCGCCGGGTCTTCGTTGATGTTGACGTCCGGATCCTTCTTCTTGAACTCGAAGACGATGCTGGCCGGGCCTCCCTTCTTCGTCGGAGCTTCGTAGGCGGCCATAACCTCAAAATGCGGGGAGGGCATCGCCTGCGCCGTCATCTGGAGGGCGCCTTGCAGAAGGAGGGTGGAGAGGAGCGCGGTGAGCATGGGCAGATTGTATCGGGAGGAGGGGGCGGGACACTAGCCCGCCATGCGCTTGAGCAGCGAGACCTGGCCCGCGTGATAGATGTCGTGGGCGGCGATGCCCAGGGCCATGCGCCGTGCCGTGTGCTTCGTGCCTTTGACCCGCTCGTCCAGGGTTCTTGGGCCGAGGGTCAGGATGGCGGCGAGGAGGGCCTGATGCTGTTCCTTGAGCAGGGCGAGATCCCTCTTCCAGTGGGCGAGGGTCAGGCCCCTCTCGCACGGGAAGAAGTTGCTGCCCTCGAGAGGGAAGCAGTTCCGCCGGCCCGAGACCAGCCGGTTCCGGACCGCGTACTTCCAGTAGGCGCAGTGGACCGCGAGTTCCCAGATGTTGTGAGAGTTCCGGCGCGGCCGGAACAGCAGCTGGCGAAGAGTGAGGCCCCGCAGGCTTCCGAGGAGATTGGGGCCGTGCCAGGCCTGTTTGCTGAAGCCTTCCTTCAGCAGGAGGAGGATGCCGGGGTCACCGGGACTGAAGGGGGCCGTTTCCATGCCCGATAGTAGCGAGCCTGATTGAGGATAGAATGGCCTCTGGACCAAACCCTCTTAATCAGCAATCAGGCTGTGGGGCGTTTTCCTAGAAAGAAGATCGCACGGTGGGCTCGAAACTGTTTGTCGGCAACCTCAACTTCAAGACCACCGCGGACGAGATTCGCGACCTGTTCTCACAGGCCGGCGCGATCCGTGAAGTCTTCCTTCCCACCGATCGGATGACGGGTCGCCCGCGTGGCTTCGCCTTTGTCGATTTCGAGAGCGCGGAAGATGCCGTGAAGGCGACGGAGAAATTCAACGGCATGGACCTCGGCGGTCGCGCCCTGCGCGTGAACGAAGCTGAAGAGCAGAAGCCCCGTCCGGGCGGAGGCGGAGGCGGTCGTCCCTTCGGCGGAGGCGGCGGAGGAGGCGGCGGCTATGGCGGGAGTGGCGGCGGCGGCGGCGGCGGGGGCGCCCGTCCCTATGGCGGGGGCAGCGAACGCAAGGGTTCGCGTCGCAACGTCCGGGCGCAAAAGCGCGGCTTCTAGGAAATCTGAAAGCCGGACCAGGGGAGAGGACGCGGCCGAGGCTGCGTCCTCTTCGTTTTGGGCCGCCGGAATCCCTGGTCAGGTGTTCCATGCGGTTGGAGTCTTGTCCTCGATCACACCCCTCGTGTCCGGCCACGTAATTACGAGGCAGGACCCTTAGCGCATCGCCTCGTCGAGTTCGAGGGAGATCCGTTCGGCCCTGGCACTCAGGGCTTCGAACTGCGCCTGCACGGAGTTGTCCTTGCTGGCCAGTCGATCGGCCAGATCGAAGCGCTCGTTCGCGATGTTGAGAGCGGCGAGAACCGCGAGGCGGAAGGAGTCGATGGTCGCAGTGGACTGCGAGAGCTCTTTCATCTGCGCGTCCACATATCGCGCGACCTCTTGAAGGCGCGCCTCGTCCTCGGCGATCAGAGAGAAGGCCTGCCCGAAGATGTCGATCTCAACGCGCTTGGGTTTAGGGGCCATGGTCGCGCCGCCCGTCAGTCCAGACTCTCCAGAAGTGAGACGATCTTGGCCACTCGGGTGCGAACCTGCTCCTGCTCGCTCTTCAACGTCTCGAGTTCGGCGGTGAGGCCGTCGAGCTTGGCGGCGTGGCCCGCGGCGTCGCCCATCTGGGCTTCGAGCGCGCTCAGCTTCTTCTCGGCCTCCTGGAGCTTCGCCTTGTTCTCCTTGAACTGATCATCGAGGCTCTTGTTGTCCCGGCGCAGCTTCCGAACCAGCTCCGCCGCTTTTTTGACCTTCTCTTCAAGAACGTCGAAACCGTCCTGCATTCCTTCTCCTGTGTCGCCGATCAGACTGCGTTGCATGGGATTGTAGCCGCGATGGACCCTCCGCCGAATTCACTCCGGCCGGGGACGTCCGGATCTGGAATCAGAAGACCGGGCCGGAACCCGACCCGCGCAGATTGTAGCCGCGTTCGGAAAGGGCCGCCCGGACGACCTCCATCCTCTGCTCCACCTCTTCGCTGGCCAGGGTCCGGGTTTCGTCCTGGAACTGAAAGGACAGGGTCAGGGAAACCTGCCCCTCGGGCACGCCGGGGCCCTCGAATCGATCGATCACATCGACCCTGCGGGCGGTGGGTCCGGCCTTTTCCCTGGCCAGGGCGGTTATCTCGGCCGCGTTCGCGGCCGCAGGAGCGAGGACGGACAGATCCCGTGCCACCTCGGGAAAGCGCGAGAAGGGCCGGAAGGCGAGGCGCGCGCGCGAGTTCAGGGCGGCGAGGGTGATCTCGGCCACCACCGGCCGGTCCTTGAGGGAGAAGGCCTCGATGGAATCAGGATGAACCTCGCCCAGGTATCCGCACGCCTGTCCGTCCCGTCTGATCATCACGCTGCGGCCTGGATGCAGGAAGGGAGGCAGGCCTTCACGGTCGAAGGTCCAGGAGGCGCCTTGGTGGCGGTCCAGGATCTCTTCGAGGGTCCGCTTGAGGTCGAAGAAATCGAGGAGGTGCGGTTTGGCCGTCCAGCCGCGCGGGGTCATGCCCGAGACCATCAGGGCCAGACGCGGGGTTTCGGTCGGGCCTTCCGGTGATGGAGAGAAGGTGCGGCCGGTTTCGAAGAACTGGAGGTCGCGCGCGCCATGGCGCTGGTTGCGCTCGAGGGACTCGAGGAGCCCGGGCATGACCAGCGACGTGCGCAGGACGTCCTGTTCCACCGATAAGGGGTTCGCGATCCGGACCACCGGACCCTGGGATGGATCGCACTTCGCCGAGGACACGAAATTGGAATGCAGGGCCTCGCGATAGCCCAGGCCGGCGAGCAGGGCCTTCAGGCGTCGCTCGGTGCGTTGCTCCGGGGTGAGACCCGCGGCTCGGTGCGAGGCGGGCACCGTTCTCTCAATCTTCATGAGCCCGTAGTGGCGGGCGACTTCCTCGATGAGATCGACCTCGCGGGTGCAGTCGCCCCGCCAGGTGGGGACGAGGACACTCCACTCGCGCCCGTGGCCCAGGTGAGCGGCAGGGTCCGCCGCCGGCTGGGTCACTTCGAAGCCGAGCCGGATGAGGATGTCATTGGCCTTCGCCGAAGGGACGACGGCTCCGAGCCGGGAGTCCACGTGGCCGAGGTCGAGGACCAGCCGGCGTTCGTCGATCCTGGAGCCGGTGGCCTGGATCAGAACCGGCCGCGCCGATCCCATGCCGCCTTTCACCACCAGATTCGCGAATCGGGCGATGGAGACCGGTCCGGCTGCGGGGTCGGCCCCGCGTTCGAAACGATGCGAGGCGTCGGTGTGCATGCCGAGGGCCTTGGCCGCGCGGCGGATGAGCAGGGGATTCCAATACGCTGCTTCGAGAGCGACGGTGCGCGTGTCATCGGAGATCTCGGAGGACGCCCCGCCCATGACCCCGGCCACGGCCAGAGCGCCCTCGGCGTCCGCCACTACGCCCATGGTCGGACTCAGCACCCGATCCACATCGTCCAGGGTCTTAAGCCCTTCGCCTTTCGCCGCCATGCGGGCCTTCAACACCCCACCACGGAGCCGGGTGAGGTCGAAGGCGTGGGTGGGCTGGCCCATCTCGAGCATCACGTAGTTCGACAGATCCACGATGTTGCTGATCGAGCGCTGTCCGGCCAGTTCGAGGCGGCCCTTCAGCCAGCCGGGCGACGGCCCCACGCGGACGTCGAACACCCGGGCCGCGAAACGCGGGCACAGGTCGGGCGCCTCGATGGCGACCCGCAGCACCTCGCTCGAGGGCGCCCCGGACTCGGCAAACTCCAGATCGAGCGGTCTCAGAGGCCGTCCGTAGAAGGCGGCGATCTCGCGCGCGAGGCCGTGCATGTTCATGGCGTCGACGCGGTTGGTGGTGATGTCCAGGTCGAGGACCGCTTCCTTCCCGAACCTCTCGATGCCGTCGCAGGCGAGGCCAATGCGGGTGAGGTCGTCGGCAAGCTGCTCAGGCTCGACCGTGATCTCAACGAAGTCCGAGATCCAGGAAACCGGGAACTTCATGAGAACTGCTCCAGGAAGCGCAGGTCGCTCTCGTAGAAGAGTCGGATGTCGGAGATGCCGTACTTGATCATGGCCAGCCGCTCCATGCCGCTCCCGAAGGCGAAGCCGCTCACCTCCGCGGGGTCGTACACCACTTTGCCCAGCCGGGCGTTGACCGACTCGAACACCGCCGGATGCACCATCCCCGAGCCCAGGATCTCCAGCCAGCCGGTCTGCTTGCACACCCGGCAGCCGGTCTTGCCGCCGTTGCAGGTGCTGCATTCCATGTCGACTTCGACCGAGGGCTCGGTGTAGGGGAAGTACGAAGGGCGGAACCGAACCGGGTGCTCCTTGCCGAACAGAGCGTGGATGAAGGCCTCCAGCGTCCCCATGAGATCGCCCAGGGTGATGCCGCGATCGACCACCAAACCCTCGAACTGATGGAACATGGGGGAGTGGGTGATGTCGTCGTCGCGCCTGAAGGTCCGGCCGGGACAAAGCACCCGCACCCCCGGAGGGTTCTCGTTCGCGAGCATCGACCGGATCTGGCCGGTGGAGGTGTGAGTGCGCAGGAGGCGGGGCGGCTCACCTTCGAGATAGAAGGTGTCCTGCATGTCGCGGGCCGGATGATCGACGGGCATGTTGAGGGCTTCGAAGCAGTGGTAATCGTCATCCACCTCGGGCCCGTCGAAGATGTCGAAGCCGAGGCCGATGAAGACGTCTTCGACTTCCTCCCGCACCAGGGTCAGCGGGTGCTTGCCGCCCGAGGCCCGGGCTCGTCCGGGCAGGGACACATCGATCCTCTCCGAAGAGAGCCGTGATTCGCGCTGCCTTCGTGCGAAACGGGCTTCCGCTTCCCCGATCTTCGCTTCGCTGAATTCCTTCAGGGCATTGAGGGCCTCGCCCGTTTCCTTGCGCGCCTCTGCCGAGACCTTGCCGAGTTCCTTGAACAGGGCGGTCACCTCTCCGGACTTGCGCCCGAGGAAGCGATCGCGCAGGGTCTGGAGAGAGGCCGAGTCGGAGGCGGACGCAAGCTGGCCCTCGAGCCTCTCTCGAAGCTCGTGGGCCCGCTTCTTCAGATCATCGACGGAAGACAACCGCCTCGACTATGCCGGGGCGGGTGCGGCGGCCTTGGGGTCCGGCTTGGGTTGAGCGGGAATGTGCGGCTTGACCTGATCGACGACCCGGGCGAAGCCCACCGCGTCGCGCACCGCCATATCGGCCAGCACCTTGCGATCGAGGGTCAGTCCCGAGGCCTTGAGCCCGGAGATGAACTTCGAATAGCTGACTCCGGCGAGCCGGCAGGCCGCGTTGATGCGGACGATCCAGAGCGACCGGAAATCGCGCTTCTTCTGCTTGCGGCCTTCGAAGGCGTTCTGCCCGGCGCGGATAGAGGCCTCCCTGGCGAAGCGGTAGAGCTTGCTCTTGCCGAGGAAGAAGCCCTTGGTGAGCTTCAGTACTTTCTTCCGCTTGTTGCGTCGTGCGGACCCACGCTTTACGCGAGGCATGTTGTCTCTTTCTTGATGACCGGGCCACCCTGGCCATTCGGTCCGTCACACTTGCGATATTGCAGGGTCGAGGCGGTGACGAAGCCAGGGGGTGCGCGTCGGCTCCCTTGAACCCTGTCGTTGCTTCGGTCGAGGCCGAGGCGGCCCCGAACGAAGCGCAGAGTCGAAGAGTTTACAACAGGAGCGCCCGGAGGAGATTACGCCGAGAGGCTTGTCGGTCGTCTCAAGACCTCGTCCGAAGCGCGGGGCCGAGCCTGATCGGTTCGCCACAGCAGCCACAACACCCCGGCCAGGCCCGCGACCGGGACCAGGAGGAAAAGGCCGGGGAAGAACGGAACCACCCGACGGAGGGTAGGGCCGGACGGCACCGCGAACGACAGTGCGAGGTGCTCGCAGAAGCCGGGCCTCAAGCTCATGAGGAGCCAGCTCAGGAGCGCGAGCAAGGTGGCCTCCGCCGGGAAGGCGAGCTCCTTCAGCCGCCGAGCGAGGACCGCCCCCGGGATGACGGCGAGGAGGAGATAGAAATTCCAGAAGATCGGGGAGACCAGGAGGCTCACACCCACCAGGAGCCCGAAGGCGGTGTCGAACGTCCTCGCACGCATGGAGAACCGGAGGCCGGCGCCGAAGATCAGGGCTGGGATTGCCGCGGTGGCGAGTGACGCGGCCAGAGGCGCCCGGTGCCAAGGTGACAATTCGTAGCCAAACCCCGCTCCCTCGAACAGTCGAATGCCCCAGGCCCAGGAAGAGTAGTTCCCCTGGGCGGGCCGCCAAAGCCTGGCATTCAGGGATCCGACTTCGAGATAGTAGTTTGCGACCACACTGCCGCCGAGGGCCAGGACGGCCAGCAGGTGGGCGGCCAGAATGACGGCGATGGCGGCCCGCGCCGCGCACCAATTCCTGCGCAGCAGCAGGAAGAGCAGAATGGGCCACCCCATGAGCTTGATCGCGATCGAGCAACCGAGGAGCGCGCCGCCCAGAGCCTGTCTCTGATCCCGCAAGGCAAGCCAGGCTCCCAGAAGGAGCAGGAGCACGCCCGACATGAACTGACCCTGCGTCAGTTCTTCAATTACCGGATTCCAAAGGAAGACCAGGGCGACGATGGCCGCGACGCTGGGCGGGTTCCAGGAGTGGCCCATCGAGCGCAGCAGCAGAAGCACGGCGGTGAGGAGGCATAGCGCTTCACCGAAGAGCCAGAGGATGGCCGCGTCTTCGTAACTCACGGCGGCCAGGGGCAGGCTCATGAGCGCGACAAAGGGAGGATACGGAGTCGGATGATCCGCGGGGTCCGCCTGGGGGAGCCACCGTCGAGCCAGTTGGGGCAAGGGGGTGTATGGGCTGGTTCCGTCGAGAACGGCCTTGGCCATCAGGTAGGGCTGGATGCAGTCCTTGAAGTACACAAACGATGGAAGCAGCGAGTCGCGGACCCGGTTCAGGTTCGGTGCGGACTGACGGACGGCCACGATCGCGAGGAGAAGCAACAGGCCGTGCCGTGCCTTCCAAACCAGGCTCTTCAGTGAAAGCCGGGGAACGGTCCCGGCGCTCATCAGCACGTTCGGGGACCCGGCCGCGGGCTGATGCCGGGGTCGAGGCCCCGGCCTCCGGGCCGCCCTCCGGTCTTCGGACTCATTCCGTTGGCCGCTCCACGCCCAGCCGCACCGGGACCGCTCGGGCTCCCCAGATCTCCTCCGCATACTGCTTTGTGGTGCGGTCCGAGGAGAACTTGCCCATCCCGGCCACGTTCAGGATGGACTTGCGCCACCACTCGTCGGGCCGGCCGAAGGCGGCGGCGGCCCGAGTCTGCGCCTGCGCGTAGGCTTCGAAGTCGGCGCACAGGAAGTACCGGTCTTCCCCGCGGAGCGAATCGACGATCGGGCCGAAGAGGCCGGAGCCCCCGTCGAGCGCGCCGCTGGCGATCACGTCGATGGCCCGGCGCAGTTCTTCGCTTCGATTGAGGAAGGCCTGAGGCCGGTAGCCTTCGGCGCGGAGGCCCTCGATCTCGTCCTTGGTGTGGCCGAAGATGAAGATGTTCTCCTCGCCCACTTCCTCGCGGATTTCCACGTTGGCGCCATCGAGGGTGCCGATGGTGAGCGCGCCGTTGAGCGCGGCCTTCATGTTCCCCGTCCCCGAGGCCTCGGTGCCCGCGGTGGAAATCTGCTCGCTCAGGTCGCAGGCGGGAAAGATGATTTCGGCCAGGGACACGGAGTAGTTCGGCAGGAAGGCCACGCTCAGTTTGCCTCGCGTCTTCGGATCGTCTTTCACCCTCCGCGAGATCGCATGGATGAGGCGAATGATGAGCTTCGCCATGGTGTACGAAGGCGCCGCCTTTCCCGCGAAGATCACGGTCCGGGGCGCCGCGTCGGTCGCGCCGTCCCTCAGCCTCTCGTGGAGGACGAGGGCGTGGAGCGCGTTCAGGAGCTGGCGCTTGTATTCGTGGAACCGCTTCACCTGACAGTCGAACAGCGTGTCCGGATCGAGGTCGATGCCATGGAGCTTCATCGCCCGGTCGGCGAGGATGCCCTTGTTCACCCGCTTCAGGGCGGCCCACTCGGTTCGGAACCCCTTGTCCTCCGCATGGGGAGCGAGCCGTCGCAGCTCCTCCAGGTCTCGAACCCAGCCCGAGCCGATGGCGTCCGTGATCAGCATGGCCAGGCCGGGGTTGCTCTGGAGCAGCCAGCGCCGCGGGGTGATGCCATTGGTCTTGTTGGAGATCCGCCCGGGCAGGACGCGGTTGAGGTCGGCGAAGGTCTTCTGCTTCAGGATCTCGGTGTGGAGGGCGGCCACGCCGTTCACCGCGTGGCTGCCCACGTAAGCCAGATGCGCCATGCGCACCCTGCCGTTCTCGTCCAGGATGGCCGTGCGCCGGACCAGCTCGGGGTCGCCGAGGGCCGACGTCTGAAGACGGAATCGACGATCGATCTCCTCCACGATTTCGAAGTGTCGGGGCAGCAGGCGACGGAACAGATCCGCCGGCCAGCGCTCGAGGGCCTCGGGCAGAACGGTGTGGTTGGTGTAGGCGAAGATCCGCTGGGTGAGATCCCAGGCTTCGTCCCAACCGATCTCGTGTTGATCGACCAGGATCCGCATCAACTCGGGAATGCCCAGAACCGGGTGCGTGTCGTTCAGCTGAATCGCGACTTTGTCCGGGAGTTCCTGAAAGCTGCGCTTGCCGAACTTCAAGAACCGCCGCAGGACATCCTGAAGGGTGGCGCTCACAAAGAAATATTGCTGCTTGAGCCGCAGCTCCTTGCCCTGGTCCTGATCATCGGGAGGGTAGAGCACCTTCGAGATGTTCTCGCTGTCGGTCTTGTCCTGAACCGCGCTCACGTAGTCGCCCTGGTTGAACCGGCGAAGGTCGAATTCACGACTCGACCTCGCGGACCACAGTCGCAAGGTATTCACGGTGTCGTTGCAGAAGCCCGGGACGGGGGTGTCGTAGGCCATGGCCCAGACTTCCTGGGTGTCCACCCATTGGGCGCGCCGGCCGCCGTTCCCGTCCGGAACGTGCTCGGTCCGCCCGTGGAAACGAACGGGGAAAATGGCGTCGGCACGAGGAATCTCCCAGGGATTGCCATACCGGAGCCAGTTGTCCGGCACCTCGACCTGGGCGCCGTCCTGAATCTTCTGCAGGAAGATGCCGTATTCGTAACGGATCCCGTACCCGTAGAAGGGGAGGGCCAGGGTAGCCGCCGAATCGAGAATACAGGCGGCCAGACGGCCGAGGCCTCCGTTGCCGAGCCCGGCATCCCATTCCTTCTCGTGCAGCGCCTCGAGGTCGTATCCGAGGCGTCGCAGACCCTGAACGTGGGCGTCACGGGCTCCGAGATTCACCACGCTGTTGAGCAGGGCGCGGCCCATGAGGAACTCGAGGGAAAGGTAGTAGACCCGCTTGGCGTCGGCCTGGTAGTAAGCACTCTGGGTCTTGAACCAGCGTTCCATCAGGCGGTCACGGACCGAGTAGGCGGTGGCGAGGTAGGCGTCGAAGTCGGTCGCGGTGTAGACGTCCTTCGCCACCGTGTACATCATCCGCTGCGCGAAGGCGGCGACGATGCCGGCTTCGTCAAGCCGGCCGGGAGGAGGCTCAGGGAGCGGGTGCCGGGTTCCCATGGGCGGGGATGCTAGCGCCCTTTGGGCCGCGGATTGAATGCTCGAACCGCATCCCCGGCCCGACGGTCTCCCGTGGGTCGTCCGTTCCGGCCTCGCTTCAGGACTCGGGAGCGGAGCCGCCCCGGCTCAGGCCTGCGCCCGGCCGAATCTCTTTTCATTGCGTTCCCTGGCTCTTGCCGCCTCTTCTTCCCGGGTCCGAGGGGGCGCACTCGTTTCCAGGGACTGAAGGAGATGCGAGGCCACCGCGGTGATCTTGGCCACCGCCCTCGCGAAGGCGGCCTCGTTCATCCGGGACGGCTTGTTGAAGCCGCTCAGCTTCCGCACGAACTGAAGGGCCGCGGCCCGGATCTCGTCCTCCGTGACCGGAGGCTCGAAGTTGTACAGCGTCTTGATATTGCGGCACATCTCGCTTCTCCCTGCTTTCTGGCCGATGCTCCCGCCGCCCCCTGGCATCGTTCGGCGGCGATGACGCCTCGCTTCCCTGGCTGGCGGGGCTTCCCCGGTTCAAGATTAGCCGGCTGCGGCCTCGAAGGCTCCCGGCATAAGAGGAGCGGGAGTGTGCAGCCAGGAACCGGATGGAGGTCGAGCGGATTATTGGGAACGGGGTGTTACGATCCGCGCGGTTGAATCTTTCGACGAGACGATTGTGATCCCAGAGTTCTGGGTGTGCGTGGCCGCCGGCTTCGTCGCGCAGGTGATCGATGGCGCGCTGGGCATGGCCTACGGCGTCACCGCCTCGAGCCTGCTGCTGGCCTTTGGCATCCCGCCGGCGGCCACGAGCGCCACCGTTCACGCCGCCGAGTGCTTCACCACCGGGGCTTCGGCCATCTCTCACCATGCGTTCGACAACATCGATCGAGCGCTCTTCCGCCGATTGCTCATTCCCGGGATCGTGGGCGCGGTCCTCGGCGCGTATGTCCTGACCAGCCTTCCCGGCGAGTCGCTCAGGCCCTACGTGGCCGCCTACCTGCTCATCATGGGCACCATCATCGTGGTGAAGGCGTTCAAGGAATTCCCGCCGCGCGCGGTGACCACCCACCTCGGTCCGCTCGGTTTCACGGGCGCCCTGCTCGACACCATGGGCGGGGGAGGCTGGGGCCCGGTGGTCGCCAGCACTCTGATCGTGCGCGGTAATCACGTCCGCACCACGGTGGGCACGGTGAACGCGGTGGAGTTCTTCGTGACCGTCGCCGCCTCGGTCACGTTCTTCCTGACCATCGGGCTCTCCAACTGGCAGATGATCCTGGCCCTGGCTCTAGGCGGCCTTCCGGCCGCGCCCGTCGGCGCCTGGGCCTGTCGGCATCTTCCCGTGAAGCGGCTGATGGTGATTGTCGGCCTGCTGGTGATCGTGCTGAGCCTGCACACCCTGCTCAAGCACTTCGGGGGTGGGGTCTCTTAGGAAGAGTGGTTGGGGGTTTCTCCCAGACGGTCACGTCCGAAGGACGTTGGCGGCTCGCGATTGCGGCGGTCGGTGGCGTCGGTGCGGGAGGGCAGGAATCAGATCGCGCTGAGCACATCCGACCCGGTGAGGATGTATGTCTTCCCGGCGGGGAAGTCGCGCACCAGAAGGGCGGGATTCTCGGGGGTGATCATGGGGGCGAGCAAGGTCACCGGGGTGTCGATATCGATGAACCGAAAGGCCTTCTGCATGATGGTGCCTACCGGCTCCTGACGCATGGCCGGATTCTGGATCATCCGAGCGTAGGCGTGGGTCTCGCTCAATGAGCCGACCACCCGGCCCTCCTGAGTGATCGGAATCTGCGAGAAGTCGTTCTCGGTCATGCGCCGAATAGCCTGCTCGACCGTATCCGTGACCCTGACGCCGACCAGATCCGACACGCTCTTGTTCTTCACCAGATCGCGCGCGGTGGCGCCTTCCACCGTCTCGTAGCCCATGGACCGCATCCAGTCGGGGTTAAACATCTTCCCGAGGTAGCGGGTGCCATGATCGTGGAAGATCACCACCACGGTCTCCCCGGCCTTGAAGCGATCCTTCAACTGCAGCAGTCCGGCGATGGCCGAGCCCGCGGAGTTGCCGGCGAAGATACCCTCCTGGCGCACGATCTCGCGGGTGTAGATGGCGGCATCCCGGTCGGTCACTTTCTCGAAGTGGTTGATCACCGAGAAGTCCACGTTCTGGGGCAGGAAGTCCTCGCCGATGCCTTCGGTCACGTAGGGGTAGATCTCGTGCTTGTCGAACACGCCCTCTTCCTTGTACTTCTTGAAGATGGATCCGTAGGTGTCGATGCCCCAGCACTTCACCGACGGCTTCTTCTCCTTGAGGTACTTGCCGGCTCCGCAGATGGTGCCGCCGGTGCCCACGCCGACCACCAGGTGATCGATCTTCCCCTCGGTCTGCTCCCAGATCTCCGGGCCGGTGGTTTCGTAGTGGGCCTGGGTGTTCGAGAGATTGTCGTACTGATTCGCCTTCCAGCCGTTGGGCGTTTCCCGCACCAGACGCGACGACACCGAGTAGTAGGACCGCGGATCCTCGGGATCCACGTCGGTGGGGCACACGACCACATCGGCTCCAAACGCGCGCAGGGCGTCCACCTTCTCCTTCGACTGCTTGTCGGTGGTGGTGAAGATGCACTTGTAGCCCTTCACGATGGCGGCGATGGCGAGACCCATGCCGGTGTTGCCGGAAGTCCCTTCGATGATGGTGCCGCCCGGCTTCAGGAGTCCGGCCTTCTCGGCGTCCTCGATCATCTTGACTGCCATCCGGTCCTTGATGCTGTTGCCCGGGTTGGTGCTCTCCACCTTGGCGTAGACCGTGGCCTTGATGTCGCGAGTGAGGCGGTTGAGGCGGATGAGCGGCGTGTGGCCGATGGCCTCGAGGATGTTGTTGTAAACGTTTTGGGCCATGGTGTGGATCTGCAGACGACGCTATCTTGCGCGAGGGGCGGGGGTCAACGTGGGTCGCCGGCCGTGATACGGTCCGATGGAATGAACTCGCTGATGGACGAGCTGGGCGCGGGCCCGCTGCTCTATGGCTGCATGCGGATCGGCGGGGCCTGGAGCCACGAACCGCCGACCGAAGCCGAGCGCGCGGCCGCCTTCGCCGCCCTCGATGCCGCCCGCGAGTGCGGCGCCCGGCTCTTCGATCACGCCGACATCTACTGCCGGGGACGAAGCGAGAGCCTCTTTGGCGAATGGATGCGCAGCCGAAAGGTGGCCCGCCAGGATCTCATCCTGCAGTCGAAGTGCGGAATTCGCCCCGGAGAGGGAGAGCTTCCCGATCGCTACGATTTCAGCCGCGAACACATCCTGGGCGCGGTGGAGGGAATCCTGCGCCGGCTGGGGGTCGACTTTCTGGATGTGCTGATGCTCCACCGTCCAGACCCCCTCGGCCATCCCGAGGAGGTGGCCGAGGCTATCGGCGAGCTTCGCCAGCGGGGCTGGATCAAGGCCTTCGGGGTCAGCAACTTTTCCGCCGCCCAGGTCCGTCTCTATCAGCGCGCGCTCGACGGGCCGATTCGAGTGAACCAGGTGGAGCTGAGCCTGCGACACGCCGGCCTGATCGAGGCCGGCGTGCAGGTCAACCGGAAGGCGCCCTCGCGGGACGCGGGATCGGACGACCTGTTGGACTTCTGCCGGGAGCAAGACATCGATATCCAGGCCTGGTCACCCCTTGCCAAGGGGCGGGCGGGCGGCGAACGCGTCGAAAAGGCCCTGCGCGACATTGCCGCGCGCCACGGGGTGGAAGTGGAGACGATTCAGATCGCCTGGCTCCATCGCCATCCGGCGAAGATCCGTCCCGTCATCGGCAGCACCCGTCCCGAGCGCATCCGCGCGGCCTTTGCCGCCCCGCGGGTGGAACTCTCTCGCGAGGACTGGTATCGGCTGTTTAACGCCGCCCGCGACGGCGACCTGCCCTGAACACCGCCGGGCGCGCAGTGGCGCCCGGTGACCGGATCAACCGCGACTCACAGCGTCGCGGTCACCTTTCCGAGCACCCTGCCCTGAGCGGCCTCCGCGCGCGGTTCGTCGCCAGGCCGGGGGCTTCGGCGTTGGCGAAGGCGACGGCTCGGCCGGGGGCATGCCCTTGTGCCGGTCGAGCTGCTTCTTGATTTCCTGGGCGGCGAGTGCGGCCACCCCCAGCAAGTTGACGCCGGCCGTGGCGTGGGGCCGGTAGCTGGCCATGTCGCGGAGGGTCGGAGCCCCGCCCGGGGTGGCTCCGCGCAGCATGTTGCCCTTCTCGTCGCTTCGATCGAAGAATCGGGCGATGGCCTGGTTCATCTCCAGGGACCGCACCTCGGCCTTGTCCTGGAATCGCAACCAGGGGACGGTGGACCGGCTTTGCGTTGTTTCGAAGCCGTACGGAATCAGCCGGTAGCGCGGGGTGGGCGAAGGAGAGGGGGCGGGTGCGGGAGCCACCTGCGGAGACGGGCCGAGCGCCGCCGCCGAGCCGCCGCCGGCCAGGAGCATCACGAGCGTTTCAGGCGCGAACCGCATACACCTTGAGACGCTCGATCCGCGAGTTGGCCTGTGCGACCCGAGGCCGATTCAGAAAGCTCATATGGACCCCAGCGAGGGCCAAGGTACTGCCTCGGGGCGGCGCACGTCAATGAGCCATGGGCCCGCTATTGCGGGAGGAGGAAGCGACCGGCCGCCGCCGGCCCGGATCATCGCTCCAAAACAACTAGAGCGCCTCAGGGGCGAACCGGCCTGCTCCCGAGACGCCAGACCTCACGGCCTCGCCATGAGTCCTCCGGAGAGGTGGCCCTACGAACTGATCATGTTCAGAACGTTGGCGTGATCCGCCTTCGAAACCAGAGTCGAACCGCGCAGCTTGCGCTTGCGGCCCTGGGACTTCTTGGTGAGGATGTGGCGCTTCATCGAATGATTGCGCTTGATCTTGCCGCTGGCGGTGAGCTTGAAACGGGCCACCGCGGCGCGTTTCGTCTTCTTCTTGATTTTGGTCTTTGGCTTTCGCATTTCTTCCAGTCTTTTCGAGGAACTGCGGATTCTAAGCGACCGGGGTCGCTTTCGGGGCTTCTGAGGGCACTGCAGCCACCGAGGCGACGGGTTTCGGCTTCTCTTCACGCTTCGCCTCGGCCTTTTGGGCCTTGTCGGCCTTGGCGGCCTTGGCGTCGCCCTTGGCCTTGGCCTTGGCGTCTCCGCCCTTGGCCTTGGCTTCAGCGGTCTTGGCCGTCGCCTTCGCGAGTTCCTTACCCGGAGACAGGATCTGGGTCATCATGTTGCCCTCGAGGCGGGGCTGGATCTCCACAATCGCGGAGGCGCCGAGATCGGCGGCCGGCTTGCGGAGGATTTCGAGCCCCACGTGGGAGTGGACGATCTCCCGGCCGCGGAACTGGACCAGCGACTTCACCTTGTTGCCCTCGGCCAGGAACCGCTCCACGTTGCGCTTCTTGAAGTCGAAGTCGTGATCGTCGACCTTGGGCCGGAACTTCACTTCCTTGATCTGGATGTGCTTCTGGTGCTTGCGCGCCTCGTTCTCCCGCTTGTTCTGCTCATAGAAGAACTTGCCCGCGTTCATGATGCGGCAGACCGGGGGCGCGGCCTGGGGAGCCACCTCCACCAGGTCGAGTTCTTTCTCCATGGCGATGGAGAGGGCCTGTTCGGGGGGCATGATGCCGAGCTGAGCGCCGTCCGCGTCGATGACGCGGACTTCCTTGACGCGGATCTTTTCGTTGATGCGGACGGATTTGGGATCTATGGGGCACCTCCGGAGTTTGACGACCGCCGCCAGGGGGCGCGCTTGCCGTCAGAAACCAAGACTGAAACTAGGGAAATCACGATGGCTCCTCGTTCACATTGTGCGTGGCGATGAGACCTGAGAGTTTTTGGGCGAAGTCGGCGACCTTCATGGCGCCGAGGTCGGCCTTGAAGCGGTGGCGCACCGCGACCGTGCCTTCCGCCGCTTCCTTGTCGCCTACCACGAGCATGTAGGGGACCTTCTGGCTCTGGGCTTCGCGGATCTTGTAGCCAAGCTTCTCGTTGCGTTCGTCGATCTTGATGCGGAACGCGCCGAGTTCGGCCGCGACTTTCCGGGCGTACTCGTTGTGGGCCTCCACCACGGGAATGACCACGGCCTGCACGGGCGAAAACCACACCGGGAAAGCCCCCGCGTAGTTCTCGATGAGGAGGGCGATGAAACGCTCGAAGCTGCCGAAGATGGCGCGATGGATCACGACCGGACGATGGTCGGCCCCGTCCGGGCCCGTGTAGGAGAGGTCGAAGCGCTGGGGAAGCTGGTAGTCCAGCTGGATGGTGGCGCACTGCCACTTGCGTCCGAGAGCGTCGGTCACATCGAAGTCGATCTTCGGACCATAGAAAGCGCCGTCCCCGACGTTCATGGTGTAAGGCTGTTCCGCGGCCAGAAGCGCCTTCTTGAGCTGAGCCTCGGCGTCGTCCCACTGCGCCACCTCGCCCAGGAACTCCGGCGGCCGGGTGGCGAGCTTCATCTCGATGCTGAGGCCGAAATCCCGGTAGACCCGCTGCACCAGGCGCAGGGCGCTCTCGACCTCGCCCGCGATCTGATCGGCGGTGATGAAGATGTGGCCATCGTCCTGGCAGAACTGGCGCACCCGGGTGAGACCGGAAAGGACGCCCGACGCCTCGTTGCGATGGAGCACGCTCTGTTCGTGATAGCGGATCGGCAGCTCCCGATAGCTGTGCTTCTCGGCCCCGAACATGAGCATGTGGCCGGGGCAGTTCATGGCCTTCAAGGCCATGACTTCATCGCGAGCGTGAATCTCGAACATGTTCTCGCGGTAGTGGAACCAGTGGCCGGAGGTCTCCCACAGCTTCTGGTTGAAGGCGAGGGGCGCGCGCACCTCGGAGAAACCTGCGGAGGTCACCACCTCGCGCATGTAGTCGGCGAGGATGTTCCACAGGATCGTGCCCTTGGGGAGCCAGAAGGGCGCGCCCGGCGCCCAGGCATGGGTCATGTAGAGCCCGAGTTCCTTGCCGAGCTTGCGGTGATCGCGCTTCTTGGCCTCGGCCAGGCGGAATAAATGCTGGTCCAGCTCTTCTTTGGTGAAGAAGCTGTATCCGTAGACGCGCTGCATCGACGCGTTTTCCGCGTTGCCCTTCCAATACGCGGCGGCGGGCGACGGGTTCAGCTTGAAAGCCTTGATGTGCGACGTGCTCGGGAGATGGGGGCCGAGGCAGAAGTCCATGAACGCGCCCATGGTGTAGCACTGCACCACGTCCCCCGCCTTCTCTTCGATGAGCTCGCACTTGAGGGTCTGGCCGCGATCCGCGAACTCCTTGAGCGCTTCCGCTTTGGGAAGAAGCTTCTTCTCGATTGGCCGGTTCTGCTTGACGATGTGGGCCATCTTCTTTTCGATGGCGGTCAGGTCTTCCGGCGTGAACGGCTTGCGGGTCAGAAAATCGTAGAAGAAGCCGTCGTCGGTGGGCGGGCCGATGCCGCACTGAGTGTCGGGGAAGAGCTCGGTGACCGCAGCCGCGAGCAGATGCGCGGAAGAATGCCGATAGATCTCAATTGGGGAATCGGCTGGCTTCGATTCGCCGGAAGGACCGGTCAAGTCCATCATTGAATCTGGGGGGCCGCGGGCGGCACGCGGACGGCGGTGCTTAGCCCCTGGGACCCCCGCGCTTCGGCCGAGGCAAATTCGGCCCTCGCTGGTTGCATCTCGGTACGTAGCATCAGCGTGGGCTGAGTGGACGGATCATCAAATCGCGTTCGGTCCTTATGGTTCCTTGGGGAGTCTTCTTGAGGAGCGTCCTACGGTCTGGTAGGCGCGGATGGAATTGAACCATCGACCTCTTCGGTGTCAACGAAGCGCTCTACCCCTGAGCCACGCGCCTGAATCCAGGAGACCGCAACGTTCCTGGGAATGGGGAGCGTAGCGAAGCGAAGCGGTCAGTGTCAACTTTGGGAAGGCCCGCCTCTCCCCGGCTGAGCTCCGGCCCGGTCCTCGGGGGTGGGTTCGTTCCTGCCCGCTGCTAGGATCATCAACGTACACGCCGGGTCGGCCGGAGGCTCGTCCCGCCAGCCCGCGGAGAGGACACTCATGCGACCACGAACACTCTTTGTCTTGTTGTGCTGGACCGCTGGTTCAGCGGTCTCTTGTTCGCTTCCGCCCCCGCCCATCGATCCGGCCGCGGCCGGCAGCTCTTTGGCTCGGCTCAAGCCCTTGAGCGCCCCGATTCCGGCTGAGTTCGTCCACCGTCGGGTCTACGTCTCTGTCTATTCGAGCGTCCACCTGGGTCTGGACGCCGATCATTCGATGGTGAATCTGGCTGCCACGGTAAGCGTTCGGAATGTGAGCCTCGATCGATCGCTGATTCTGACCCACTCCCGCTACTACGACTCCGCGGGACAACCGGTTCGCGACTATGTGCAGGCTCCCGCCGAACTCCCGCCCATGGCCTCGGTGGAGTATGTGATCAAACGGAACGACCTCTCGGGCGGTCCGGGCGCCAACTTCGTGATCGAGTGGGCCGGTCCCGCCGAGATGGATGCTCCGATTGTCGAAGCGGTGATGATCGGGCAGAGTGGACACGCCGGTTTCTCGTTCACCAGCGTGGGCAAAGAGGTTCAGCGATCCCAGCCCTGAGGGACGGCAAGGTCCTGCCGCCCGACCCTTGACCGCCGATCCGGCTCCTATCCGGCGGGGGCGCGTTTCGGCCTCGGACGTATTCTCGGCGAACCATAGACGTCAACGAGTCGGCGAGGTCGCACACCAGGGTCTCGATCGAAGGCCCGCCGATCAGGTCTAGGTCCCGCAGGCTCAATGGGTCGGGGCCGAAACCACGCTGACCCTGCTGGTTCGATCCGCCGCCGATCCCGAATCCCTGGTGGCCCCGTTTCGCCGGATCTTCCGCGGCATCGACCCGCGCCAGCCCCTCACCGCGATTCAGCCCTGCGAAGCGATCGTGGCGTCTTCAAAGGGGGACGCCACGGCTTGCCGCCTGGCTGCGGTCGGTCTTCGCCTTCTCCGCCTTCGCCCTGGCCGTAGTCGGACTCTACGGCGCGGTCAGCGTGCTGGTGGGTCGGAAACAGCGCGGGCTCGGCGTGCGTCGCCGTTCGCATAGACTCACCGGCAATGATTGCGACGGATCGTGCGGCGCGGACCCTCTCGTTCGACGCGCTGAAGCAACCGCTGTCCCCGCTCTTCCGAGACTACCTGGCGTCCCGCGGCCACGCGTCTTCCTTCTATGCGTTGGGTTTCTCCCGGGAGGACATTGCCAAGGCAGCCTCGGCGACCGCTTCTTTCTCCCATCCGCGGCCGGAGTTGGCGGCGGCGCTCTCCGCCGAACAGCCGGAAGGAAGCGAAGCTCGAGCCAACGCCGAAGCGCTCAAGGACCCGAGAACCCTCGCGGTGGTCACCGGTCAGCAGTCGGTCCTCTTCGGCGGTCCTCTATATGTGCTCTACAAGGCGCTCGCCGCCGTCGAACTCGCGCGCACCATGAGCGAGTCGATGAACAAGAAGGTGGTTCCCGTCTTCTGGGTGGCCTCGGACGACCACGACTTCGCGGAGATCCGGACCACCACCATCCTCGACGCGAAGTCCGAACTGAAGGCCATCCGCTACGAACCGCATGCCGAACCGAATCTCCAGCCCGCCTCCACCATTCTCCTCGACGACACCATCGTGGGTCTGGCGAAGTCGGTGCGCGAACAGCTTCCCCTGTCCCCTTGGAAAGATGACGTCTGCGATGCGCTGGAGGCGGCCTATCGCCCCGGCGAATCCATGAGCGGCGCCTTCGCGAAACTCATTCGCCACTTCCTCCCCAGCCTGGTGATCTTCGACCCCGCCGTCCCGAAGCTCAAGGAGTTGATGCGGCCGGTCATCGAACGAGAGATCGTCGAGTCGTCTCCGACCTCGCGCCTCGCCGCCGAGATCGGGGGGAAGCTTCTTTCCGCCGGTTACCATCAGCAGGTTCCGGTGAGAGCCAGTGGCTTCTTGAACCTGTTCCTGGTCACGGAGGGCAGGCGGCGCGCCCTGGGCCTGAGCGAGAAGGGGGTCGAAGTCCGCGGGGGGAATCGGGTGATGACCCCGGCCGAGCTTCTGTCCCGCCTCCAAACCTCGCCCCAGGATGCGAGTCCGGGCGTGCTGCTGCGACCGCTGGTTCAGGACTATCTGCTTCCCACCATTGCCTACGTGGGCGGTCCGGCCGAGATCGCGTATCACGCGCAGATCGGTCCCTCGTACGCGCACTTCGGCATACCGCGTCCGGTGATCTTTCCCCGTCCCTCGTTCTCGCTCGTGGACGCGGCCTCGGCCCGGGCCATGGAAGCGGAGTCATTGTCCTTCGAAGACCTGCAGGCCGACACCGAAACGCTGCTCGCGCGCGCGGCCCGGGAGGCCAACCCCGAAGTCGAGAAGGCCTTCGCCGACGCGCGCGCGGCCATCGAAGGGAGCTTCAAGGGGGTTGAGGAAGCCGTGGCCCGCCTCGATTCCACGCTCCGCGGCGCCGCTCAATCAGCCGTCGGCCGCGCCCTTCACCAGGTGGAGGGCCTGCATGAAAAAGCCCTGCGCAGCATGAAGCGTCAGGACGAGACCCGGGCCGACCGCCTGCGTCGCACCCGCGATTTCATCTTTCCCGGAGGCTCTTTGCAGGAACGCGGCCTCTCCTGGATTTCTCTCCTCGCCCGTTATGGTCCGCCCATCGTCGACGAAATCCGGCAGCGCATGGACCCGTGGGCCAAAGGGCATCAGGTGTTGCCGATATGAAGATTGGAATGGTCGCTCCGCCGCTCGGCACCGCCTCGATGACGGTGGCGGCCTCGCTTTCTCGCAATCTGGCCCGTCGCGGACACCAGGTTCACTTCATCGGCCATCGCTCGGGCACGCCCTATCTGGCCGAGGATGGAGTGAGCGAACACGTGATCGATCCCTCGACCTGCGCCGCCACCGACCCGCCCATGCACGACCTGGCTCTGGCCGCCAAGATCGCCGCGGTGGCCGAAGAGGCGGGCCTCGAACTCATTCACGTTCACGCCGCCATACCGCACGCGATCGCGGCGGCTCTCGCCCTTCGGATTCTGGGCGGGAAAGCTCCCAAGCTCGTGACCACGCTCCACGGGGTGGAGCTGACCCTCATCGCCTCCGACCTGTGTTTCCTGGGTCTGGCTCGCCATGGCCTCGACAGTTCCCACGCCGTGACCTGCGTATCCGAGGCCCTCAAGCGCGAGGTGCTGCAGGAGTTCGGGTCGCGGGAGCTGCACGTGATTCCCGACTTCCTCGACACCGTGCCTCGCACCTTCAAGGTCGCCGGCTCAACCCGGCCCGGCGTGCTCCACATCTCGAACTTCCGTCCCGGCAAGCGCATCGAAGTGGTGCTGCAGACTTTCGCCCGGGTGGTGCGGGAGGTCGAATGCGATCTGCTGCTGGTGGGAGATGGTCCGGAGCGCGCGTCCGCCCGCGAGCTGGCGCGCTCTCTTGGAATCGAGGCCTCGGTGCGCTTTCTCTCCGGAGTTGAGAGCTACGAGGCGTTGCCCGAGGCGGATGTGTTCCTGCTGCCTTCGGACAATGAGTCGTTCGGTTTCGGCGCGCTCGCGGCTTTGGCTGCGGGAATCCCGGTGGTGGGTTCAGACGCAGGCGGCCTGCCCGAAGTGGTCAAACACGCGGAATGCGGCTATCTGCTGCCGGTGGGCGATGTCGAGGGCCTGGCCGAGCGGTGCTGCGAAATCCTGCGCGACAAGGAGCGCCGCCGCGAGATGGGCGAAGCCGCCCAGCACCGAGCGCAGTCCTTGTTCGGCGCGGAACGAGTGGTGGGAGAGTTCGAGGCCCTTTACGCCAGTCTTTGCTGAGGCTGACCCCCTCCTTCGAGCCGGGTCGAATACCTCGAAGTCGCCGCGTAGCTGCGATCGGGAGCCGCTCCTTTTCGCCTTGGGCGCGTGTCGCAGCGGGCGTCCCTTCAACTCTTGATTCGGGAGAGCACGCGTTTGTCCAGCAGATCCTTCTCGCGGTAGTCGGTCCCGGTCCTCATCAAATCGTCGATGACGAGAACCCGAACCGCCTACCCGCCACCAGAACGTGCTCGATGCCAGGTCATGGTACGCGCTCCGGCTGTCGTCCCGGCGTGGACGGCGAGGGCGAGGGCGCGCGCAGGCTCGAGGCGGTAGAGGGAGTCGGGCCTGGTCACCCTGAGTACGCCCCGGTCCTCGAGGGGTCAAGCGGGGGCTGCCCCCCCACCCCAGGCGCCCCTTTGCTCGCCCCCGATCTGCTTGTGACGTAGAGTCCGACCGCGACCTGCAACGCGTTTTCTCGTGAGGAGGCTTCATGCCCCGAAATGGATGGCTCGTTCGCCTGACCCTCGGCCTTCTGGCCACCACGGCCACGTTCGCTTCCGCCCAGCCCGTGGGCCCCGAGGTGACGAAGGCCCTGAAGTGGCGCTTCATCGGCCCTCTCGGCAACCGCGTGATCGCCGTGGCCGGCGTGCCGGGAAACCCCTACGTCTACTACGTGGGCGCGGCCTCGGGCGGCATCTTCAAGACCACGGATGGGGGGACGACCTGGGCCTCGATCTTCGACGGCCAGGACGTCTCCTCGGTCGGCTCGCTGGCCATTGCCCCCTCCGATCCCAACGTGGTCTGGGCGGGCACGGGGGAGAGCTTCATCCGCAGCAACATCTCGCTGGGTAATGGCATCTACCGCTCCACGGACGCGGGGAAGACCTGGGTGCGGCGGGGTCTCGAGAAGACGGGACGCATCGGCCGGGTGGTCGTCGATCCGCGGGACCCCGACGTGGTGCTGGCCTGCGCCCTCGGCCACGCCTATGGCCCGCAGGCCGACCGGGGCGTCTTCCGCACCACGGATGGTGGGCAGACCTGGCAGAAGACGCTGTTCGTGGACGAGAACACGGGCTGCTCGGACCTGGCCCTGGATCCGTCGAACCCACGCATCCTCTACGCCGGGATGTGGTCGCTCGAGATCCACACCTGGGGGTGGTCCAGCGGGGGAGCGGGCAGCGGCCTCTTCCAGTCGAAGGACGGTGGGGTCACCTGGAAGCGGCTGGCCGGCAAAGGCCTGCCCGTGGCGCCCCTCGGGAAGGTGGCGGTGGCCATCGCGCCCAGCAACCCGAGCCGCGTGTACGCGCTCATAGAGACCGGCGACGGCGTGCCCTGGGCGGGGTGGAAGGATCACAAGGGACAGAGCGGGCAGCTCTGGCGCAGCGACGACGCGGGAGAGACCTGGCAGGTGATGAGCCACGATCGCCAGCTCCGGGGCCGCACCCACTACTACTCCCGCCACGCCGTGGCCCCCGACAACGAGAACGAGGTCTACTTCCTGACCGCGGGCTACAACAAGACCCTCGACGGCGGGGAGACCATCGTGGACGTGAAGGATGCCGAAGCCCCGGGCGGGGACCACCACGACATGTGGATCGATCCCACGAACGGCGATCGCCAGGCGGTGGCCCACGACGGCGGGATCAGCCTCACCGTCAACCGCGGCCGCACCTGGAACCGCATTCAGCTTCCGGTGGCCCAGATGTACCACGTGGCGGTGGACAACCAGATCCCGTACTTCGTCTACGGCAACCAGCAGGACGGGCCGTCGCACCGCGGTCCCAGCCACAGCCGGTTGAACCCGGGGTTCGGGCAGGAAGGGCCGGGGGTCATCCCGCGCGGGATGTGGCACTCCGTGGCCGGGGGCGAGAGTGGTTGGGCGCTGCCCGATCCCGAGGACCCGAACGTGGTGTGGGCCACCGGCACCGGCTACGGCAGCCTGGGTGGCACGGTCGAGCGCTTCGACCTGCGCTCGCTACAGGCCCGGCGGGTCGAGGTGTGGCCCGACCTGACCATCGGCTATCCGCCGGCCGGGCTCAAGTACCGGTTCAACTGGACCTTTCCCCTCGTGATCTCTCCCCACGATCACAACGTGGTCTACACCGCCAGCCAGCACGTCCATCGCACCACCGACGCGGGCCAGAGCTGGCAGGTGATCAGCCCCGACCTGACCCTGAACGACAAGGCCCGCCAGCAGATATCGGGCGGGCTCACTCCCGACAACATCGGCGTGGAATACACGGGGGTGGTGTTCGCCCTCGCGGAGTCCCCGCTCGAGAAGGGCCTGCTGTGGGCCGGCACCAACGACGGCCAGGTGCAGATCACCCGCGACGCGGGAGCGACCTGGACGAACGTCACCGCCAACCTGCCGGGGCTTCCGCCCTGGGGCACCGTCAGCAACATCGAGCCCTCGCGCCACGCCCCGGGCACGGCCTACCTCACCGTGGACCTGCACCAGGTCAACAACCGGGATCCCTTCGTCTACAAGACGACGGACTACGGCAAGACCTGGAAGTCGGTGGCGGGCGATCTGCCCAGGGGCGTCCTGAGCTACGCGCACTGCGTGCGGGAGGATCCGGTTCGCCAGGGCATGCTCTACCTGGGCACCGAGAACGCGGCCTATGTCTCGCGGAACGACGGCGTCAACTGGACCGCGCTCAACTCCGGCCTGCCCCCGGCGCCCGTGCACTGGCTGGTGGTGCAGGAGCACTTCTCCGACCTGGTGGTGGCGACCTACGGCCGAGGCTTCTACGTCCTCGACGACATCACACCCCTGCGGCAGTGGAAGCCCGAGGTTGCGGCGGCCGCCGCCCACCTCTTCGCCCCACGTTCCGCCTATCGGCTGCGCCCCACCACGGAACCGCCGATGACCCTGGGCGATCCCAGCGAAGGGCGGAACCCGCCGGACGGCGCGGTGCTCCACTACTTCTTGAAGACCGCGCCCGAAGGCGACGTGAAGATCGCCATCCTGGATGCCAACGGAACGACCATCCGCACGCTGGACGGAACCAAGGAGGTCGGCCTCAACCGCGTGTACTGGGACCTGCGCCTCGACAAGACGAAGGAGATGCGCCTGCGCACCAGTCCTCCCTTCGCCCCCGAGACCAGGGTGGGTCCCGAGGGTTGGCGCGCCTTCCCGGGGGGAGGCCGACTGGCCGTCCTCGCGCCGCCGGGAAAGTACACGGTGAAGCTCAAGGTGGCGGGGAAGGACTACTCGGAGGGGCTCGAGGTCCGCAAGGACCCGAACACTGCGGGCAGCGAAGGCGACGTGGCCGCCCAGACCAGGGTGGTGATGGAGGTGCGCGACCGTCTGAACGAAGCTGCGGACGCGGTCAACCAGATCGAGTCGTTGCGCGCCCAGGTGGCGTCCCTCCAGGGCCTCCTGGGCGAGGACGAAACGGGGAAGGAGGTCGCCGCATCCGGCCAGGCTCTCGATCAGAAACTCCTGGCCATCGAGGAGCAGCTCTTCCAGACCCGGGTCACGGGCCGCGGTCAGGACCTGCTCCGCTACCCGTCACAGCTCGTGGAGAAGCTCATCTACTCGGTGGACGGGCTGTCGGTCTCGGACTTCCCCCCCACCAATGAGCAGCTCGAGGTCCACGCCCTGCTGGGCGAGCAGCTCAAGGGCCTTCGGAGTCGGCTGGACGAGGTCCTGAAGACGGACGTGGCCGCGCTCAACGAACTCCTCCGGCAGAAGAACGTGGGAAGCGTGGTCGTGCGCATCCCCTGACCCGCTGGTCAGGAGAGCGTGGCGAACCCGGAGTGGCGGGAGAGTTCGAAGCCTTGTACGCGACCTTGGTATAGGGCGCCGCGGCCCGAAGGAGCGAAAGCGACCGCAACGAGGGCCGGCGGCGGCGGACGCCATCAATCGCCGACGGGCCGCCCGGCCAGTTGTCTCAAGTCCGGCGCGGGCACAACAGGACTGCGGTCTATCCGCCGCCCTTCAGCCAGCCCAGCAGGGAGAACGAAGCCTTGCTCGGATCCACGGGCGAGACCGGAGGGGTCGGTTTCGGGACGTCGGTCCTGAGGGGCGGCGTCACCGGGACCGCGCGCGCTCGGTCGGCCCCCTCCTCCTCGGACGAGGTCCTCACCGGCGCTTCGACCGCCCTGCTCCATCGCGCGGGCGCGGGTAGCGCGATCGGGGGGAGGTCCGTGGAGGCCGGAGTCTGGCCCGCGGGCGAGGCCGAACCGGGGACGCTCCAGAAGGTTGGCGCGTCCGTCTGAGACATGCGCTCGATCACTTCCGCATAGGCCGCGGCGGCCTGAGGCGGGGTGGGGATGGAGGGGTTGGAATCGTCATCCAGCGGGAGAGGGATGTCCTCCCCTCTCGCCTCCAGGTCCGGGCGTTCCTCGCGATCGCTGCCCTCGCGGCTCTCCCGTCCGCGACCGCGACCGCGTCCGCCCCGACGGCGTCGAGGACGGGGACTGTCGGTTTCCGGTCCATCGCCGTCGGCGCCCGAGGCGTCTTCGAGAACCGGGATGACCTCGGCGCTGGCCGTCCCCGACGCAGCACTCACCATGGAGGCAGCCGCCATGGGCGGAGCGGCCGGAGCGGGCCGACGCTCAGGCCGCGGTTCGCGATCGCCCCGGCTCTCCCCGCGGCTGTTCGAGCTTCCGTTCGCGGCCGGCGGTCCGGAGCCGTTCGATCCCGAATCAGTCGGCCTCTCGCCTTGCATGGCGCCTTCCGTCTCCAGCGGACGGGCGACCACGATGGCGCCATCGCCCCGGGCGGCCGCGCCCAGGTCTTCGACGATGTAGCTGCCGGATTTCTGATCGCGCCGCAAGGTCACCACACCGCGCCGCTGAGCGTCTTCGAGCAGGCTCGAGAACGAGCGGAATCCGTAGTAGGTCTCATTGAACGACGGCTTCTTGCGCTTCATGGTCTCCTTGACCATGGAGCCCCACAAAGCGCCCTTGTTCTCCAGCTGGAGCGCCACCACCGAGTCGACCAGGATGGAGAACGCCTCCTGGAGCTTCTCGGGGATGTTCGGAATCACCACCGCGGGCTTCTCCTGACGGCGGACGAGATCCTCGTAGAAGATGAACTCATCGCAGTTCTCCATCAGGAGATCCGAGGTGGAGTTCTTCACTCCGAGGCCAATGACGTACTTGTCGTTCTCTTTCAGCTTGCTGACGAGGGGCGAGAAGTCGGAGTCGCCGGAGGCGATACAGAAGCAGTCGATGTGCTCCTTCTGGAACGACATGTCCATGGCGTCCACCACCAGGCGGATGTCGGCGGAGTTCTTGCCGCCCACGGACTTCTGGGGAACCTCGATGAGCTCCACCGCGGCCTCGTGGAAGCTGCGTCGATACTCACCGTAGCGGCCCCAGTCGGCGTAGGCGCGCTTGGTGAGGATCTTGCCCTTCTCGACCAGACGCTCGAGGACGAGGTTGATGTCGAACTTCCGGTAGTGCGCGTCGCGCACGCCGATGGCTATGTTTTCAAAGTCGATGAAGAGCGCGATGCGCTGCTCTTCGGTTGTGCTGCTTGTCAATGTGTCTTCCTGTTTCGTGGTCTCGCGGCAGTGCAGGCCATGTGGCGGCGGCTTCGTGATTCGCGGGATCCCCGCCTCCC
>JAQBHL010000391.1:0-3181 GCA_032127745.1 Acidobacteriota bacterium | reverse complement strand
CAGCGGTGGCCCCTGCGGTCATCCCGCTTCCCATACCCACCACGAGGACCTCTTTCGGATTCCGGTTGAGGAGCATGGGCAGGTGTCCGAGGGTGAATTGCACCTGCTGCGCCTGAACGTGGGAGGAGGCTTCCACCCTGCCATTGGTCAGAAAGGCCTGCTCGCCGCCCTTGACCCTGATGACGCTGACAATCGCCTCGGTGCCCTCGGCGTAGTAGAGAACGTCCGTGTTCTCCACCGCTTCTCGAACCTTCGCGGGCGTGGAGAAGGCCTCGGGCTGGTTGCTCCGGAAGATGGCGAAATACCTGCGGTCCCATAGCCTTGCCGCCTCGGGATTCAGGGCCAGGACGGCGATGATCGCGAGGGTCGACGCCGCGACCGCGCGTGGGAGCCATCGCTGCTTCCTTTGGGTGGCGAGCACGAACAGTCCCAGGCCGATGTTCAGCATGGTCAGGATCTGAAGAGACCTCTCGATACCGAAAAGACGAATCATCAGGAGTCCGCTGCCCGCAGCCCCCAGGATGGCGCCGACGGTGTTGGCGGCGAGCACATCTCCGACTGACCGCCCGGTTTCCTTCCGGTACCTCGCGAGCGCCTCGCCGGCAAGCGGAAACGCGGCGCCCATGAAGAGCGCGGGGACGACCATGTACAGGAAGGCGAGCGAGAAGTTGGCCCAGACCCTCACCTGGAAGGACTCGAACCCCGCTCCGAGGAAGTAGCTCTGCAGCCGGATGGCGTTGGCCGGAATGTCACGGAGATACACCGTGACCATGAGGGCGGTGATCCCGATCGCCACTTGCGTCATCCCGAACCAGGCGGCCACCCGCCTCGCTCCTGGAATCTTGTTCCCGAAGACTCTCACCAGTACGCCGTAGGCCTCGCTTCCCAGGGCGATCCCGGTCAGAAAGGCCACCAGGATGATGGTGAAACCGTACACGCTGGCACCCACGGCGATGGTGAGGATTCGGGTCCAGAGCACCTCGTAGCCGAGCGCACAGAATCCGCTGAGTCCGATCCCCCAGAGGATCCAGGCGGGAGGGAGCAGGTCCTGGCTCTCCTCCGGCTCGGGGGGAGGCCCACCCGGGGCAGCATCCGCCGCCGGAGCCAGGTCCGCGCCCTCCAAGGGGGAGGCGCCGACGACCTTGTTCTGCAGCGCCAGACTGACCAGGCCGATGAGCGTGTTCGTGGCCACCGCGATATAGAGCGCCGTGCTGACGGAGTACAGCCGGAGAAAAACGAAGCCCGCCAGCAGCGCCCCCAGGACGGCGCCCAGGGTGTTGAAGGCGTACAGGAAGGAGAGGTGGCGGCGCAGGTTCTCCGGCTGGCGGGAGACGAACCGCGAGAGGACCGGCAGCGTTCCGCCCATCAGCATCGTAGGCACGATGAGGGCGAAGAAGGAGAACACGATCCTGACCATGGTGAGGTAGAGCGTGGCATCATCCCGTCCCTGGGCCAGCCACCCGTAAATCTGTGGGTAGAGCTTCATCAACCCCGCGAACAGGAGGGCGGAAGGTGCGATCCCGAGTTCGAGGAGGCCGTAGAGCCGAAGAGGCTTCTCGATGCGGTCCACCCTCCTGCCGACCACGTAGCTGCCGATGGCCAGCCCGGTCATGAAGATAGAAAGGACCGCGGTCACCGCCAGGTGCGACCCGCCGAATACCAGGGTGAGGGAGCGGACCCACACCACCTGATACACAAGCGCAGCCGCGCCGGACAGGAAGAACAGGAGATAGATCAGGCCGACGAGCATGGATGCTTCTTTATTGGGGACTACTCAGCAATTTGTCGAAGAGGGCATCGATCGCTTCTTCGGTCACCTTGTTCATGGGTTGGCCGCCTCCGCCGATCAGGCGGTTCCAGAAACCGATCCCCCCTTTGGTGGACGAGGCGCTCCATACCACCCTTCCGGTTCCGGTCTCGATGAGCTGGATGCTCATCGAGATGATGTTCGCGGTGGTGGTGCCGGACCGCACTTCGCCGTATTCCCTGACCACGCCCGTGATCACGGCATCCACCTTGAGGAA
Organism: Acidobacteriota bacterium; assembly: GCA_032127745.1. Lineage (GTDB taxonomy): Bacteria > Acidobacteriota > Vicinamibacteria > Fen-336 > JAGNNV01 > JAGNNV01. The sequence goes on along the minus strand of JAQBHL010000391.1, from coordinate 1,157 downwards.
GACGCCGAGCTTGATGACTTCTTCAACCGTCGGTGCCGAAGGAGTCTGAACCTCCGTCCCCGAAATCCCGCGGGCCACCTCGCCCACCGGAAGGACGTACACCGCCTCGGCGGCCAGGAGTCGGCTGATGAAAACGTCACGCACCCGATCGGCCGAGATCTGATCGCGGGCGAGATTGGCGAACGGCACGACCGCGACCGTCTGGATGCTGCCGAAGTCCATTCGCGGATCCCGGAAGACGTCCGATACCTGCGCCTCGCACACCGCCGCGGTACTCCCGAGCCCCCCCAGAACCAAGGCCGCCACTCCTAGCGCTCTTCTCATACCGTCCTCTCCCATCGCATCACAGAAACAGCCTCACCCGCGCGCTGAGGATCCTCGATTCGGTCTTCAGACTCACGAGCTCACTCCAGGTTCTTTGGTAGGACACGTCGATGTACGACCCGCGTGACAGGTTCCAGCGCACCGCGCCGAGGGTGCTCCTTTCCTGGCCGAATTCGAGGGCGCGGAGGGCTTCGTTGGAGGCGAAGACGAACTGCAACGTGCCATCCGGAAACGGCGACCAGGACGCGTTAATGTTGAGTGTGGTCCTCGTGGCCTGGCCGGTTATGGCAATGACTTCCCCTCCCACCACCAGGTGGAGGGTGGGGATCGGATCGACCGCGACCGAGCCGTACGACCGGCGCTGCACGGACTGGGGAAAGCCGACGAAGGTCCCCGAACGCTCCGTCTTCGTCTCGTTGTGGCTCAAGGTCAGGCTCAGGTGCTGCCTCGGGACGATCGTGGCGCTGAAGTTGAGAAGCCGGTCATGGGAGATCTCGCCGGTCTCACGCGTCGAGGAAGTCCAGCCGACGCCGAACAGGACGTCCACTCCCTGGTAGGGCCGGGCCGCGTTCTGGATGAACCAGCCCCCGCGGGCGCTCGGTTCCCCGGCAATCGTTTCATCCTGTCCGGAGTACAGGAAGGAGGTGCGGAGGGTGGGAATCGGATCGAAGGTCAGGGTTGCGCTGGTCAGGGTGGCGACCCTGGCGCCGCGCGGCTCCGTGCCCTGCTCTCGCGCCCACCTTCCAAACGCCGAGAAGACGCGGCCGAACGTGTGGTTGATCGACACACCGTTGGAGAGGGTGTCGGTACGCCCAGAGGGCCCGCTGTTCCCG
>JAQBHL010000390.1:0-3219 GCA_032127745.1 Acidobacteriota bacterium | reverse complement strand
CTTCCTCGCGTTTGTTCTCCCCTCAGCGCGATGAACCGAAGTGCGGGAAGGTTGCGGAAGGTCGAACGGCTATTCGCTCCTTAGGGTGATCAGAGGATCGACCCGGGTCGCGTCGCGGGCGGGCAGGACACTGGCCAGGAGAGCGACCCCGGCCAGCAACACCGCCACTCCCCCGAGGGTCATGGGGTCGGTGGGGGTCAGGTTGAAGAGAAGACCGCTCAGGGACTTCGAGAGGGCGAGAGCGCCAGCCAGACCGAGGAGGATGCCCGAGACCACGAGAACCGCGGCGTTTCGAAGGATCATCGACATCACCTCGGCGCCGCGCGCGCCCAGGGCCATGCGAATTCCGATCTCACGAGACCGCTGGGTCACCGCGTAGGACATCACCCCGAAGATCCCCAGGGCGGCGAGAAGCATGGCAGTGGCGGCGAAAAGGCCAAGCAGCAGCATGTAGAAGCGCGGCTGGGAGATCGAGCGCGAAACCACGTCTCCGAGCGTGCGCAGGCGGGCCACCGGAATGTCCTTATCCAGTTCGTGAACCACCGACTCCACGGAGGTTCGCAGGGTGAGAGGGGGCACGCTGGTGCGCACCAGCACATCCATCGATCCCACCGGCAGCTGAGGATAGGCGAGATAGATCTCGGGCGTCACCGCTTTAGCCAGCCCGAAGGTTTTCACGTCTCCCACCACGCCGACGATTTCGCCGCCCGCCTTCGGCTTGCCCTCGGGCCGGCGCCATCCCATGGTGATCGATTGCCCGATCGGGTTTTCATTCGGAAAATACTTCTTCGCCGCGGACTGGGTGATGACCACGACCGGGGCCGATTCGGCGGTATCGCTCGCTTCGATGCCGCGGCCCAAGATGATGGGGATGCCCATGGCCTGGAAGTAGCCCGCGGTCACCGAGCGCATCTCCATGGCGGGTTGCTGAGCCGGAGGAAGCGGGGGGCGGTTCGAGACCTCGAAGGAGATGTTCACCTGGGTTCCGCTGAGCGGCAATCCCAGGGTCGCCGCGGCGGCTTGAACTCCGGGCAGAGCTTTCAGCCGTTCTCTCAGGCGATCGAAGAAGGACACCCTCAGCGACTCATCCTTGTAGGCCTGGCCGGGCAGGGCGATCCGGAAGGTCAGGGCATCGCCCACCTTGAAGCCAGGGTCCACGTTTTGAAGCTGCGCGTAACTCTTGAGCAGGAGCCCGGCACCCGCGAGCAGCATCATGGCAAGGGCCATCTGCCCGATCACCAGGCCGCTTCGCACGCGGCCGCTTCTTCCCCCGAGCAGGCCTCGCGCCCCTTCGCGGAGGGCCTGGGCAGGAGCCCTCCTTGCGGAAAGCCCCGGCAGGATTCCACAAAGAAGGCCCGTACCGATGGCCAGGACGGCCGAGAACAGCATCACGGCGGGGTCGATGCGTACCTCGCCCAGGCGGGGGATGCCGCTCGGTTGAAGTGCGATCAGGCTGGCGAGAGACACTGAGGCAAGCCCTATGCCCGCGAGCCCTCCCAGGGCGCCAAGAAGCAGGCTCTCGGTCATGAGCTGGCGGAGCAGGCGGCCCCGCCCGGCGCCCAGAGCCTGGCGCACCGCGAACTCCGGCGCTCGAGCGGCCGCGCGGGCCAGGAGGAGATTCGCCACGTTGACGCAGGCGATGAGAAGCACCAGGCCTACCGCGCCAAGCAGGAGGTAGAGCGCGGGGCGCGAGTTGCCCACCATCGCTTCCTGGAGGGGCCGCACGGTTCCGCCCAGGCCCTCATTGGCGTCGGGATACGCCTGCGCCAGTCGCGCCGCGATGAGTTTCGACTCTTCGGCGGCGGCCGTGACGGGCGCTCCGGCCTTCAGGCGACCGAACACCCTGAGGTACCAGGCGCCACGACTGTCGCCGGTGAAGAGCTTGTCGTAGGCGAGCGGGGTCCACAGCTCCGCGTCGTCCGGGAAGGCAAATCCTTTGGGCGCTATACCGATCACGGTGAAGGGCCGGCTGTCCAGGGTGATCGACGCCCCGATGACGGCGGGATCGCCTCCAAATCGGTTCTGCCACAAGGCATGGCCCAAAACCACGACCGTCGCCTTGTCCGGCTCGTTCTCGTCGGTGGAAATGGCCCGTCCCAGTTCGGGCGAGACTTTGAAGACCTTGAAGAAGGAAGCGCTGACTTCGGCCCCGTTCAGGACCGCCGGCGCCCCCCGGCCGGTCAGGGTCACGCCGCCGCCGTCCACCGCGGCCATGGCCTCGAGGTTCGTCGCCTGCTTCTGGGTGTCGAGGAAGTTCGGCGGAGAGAAGTAGGCGACGTTTCGTCCTTCCGACACCTGATAAAGCTGGACCAGCCTCTCCGGCTCCGGGAAGGGCAGAGGCTTCAACAGGACCGCGTAGACGATGCTGAAGATCGCGCTGTTGGCCCCGATGCCGAGAGCGAGAGTCGCCACCGCGATGAGGGTGAAGGCGGGTGCGAGGGTGAGGCGCCGGATCGCGTAGATCAGGTCCTGGCGGAGTGTGTCCATGCAAGGTTGGAAGCAAGCCGCGTACCCAAGGAGCGGCGGCCTGGTCTGGCGTTGAGAGGATGGGAGTTAGCTCGGAGGGCGCGAGCCCGCGGCCGGGGAGGCTGTCCGGCTCCGAAATGGGGCTGTTTCGGAGCCGAACAGTGCGAGCGAGCCTCTATTTATTGCCTTGCGTGCGCTTGACGAAGGCGGCGATGTCGTCCTTCAGGGCCTTCAGCATGTTGGGCCGGATGTACATCATGTGCCCGCCTTCGTAGTAGGTGAAGCTGACCCGGTCCGCATAGGTCTTCTCGTAGCCCAGATGATCGAAGGTGTACTCCGACCCGGCGAATGGCGTGGCCATGTCGTAGTAGCCATTCACCACCATGACGTTCAGAAACGGGTTGCGGGCCATGGCCGTGCGCAGGTTGTCGACGAGATTCAAGTAGCGGCCCTGGTCATATTGCCAGGGGCGCACGTTGGCCGAGGTGACGTAGGGAAGATCACTCTCCCACTTGAGTTCGTTCTTCGCGTACTCGGAGAAGAGCGCGGTGTAAGCACCCTGCAGCGCGGAGTTCGAGGGATCGAACTCCTGACTCTCGCCCGCGGCGTCGCGATCGAGGCCGGTATAGCGGCCGTCGAGCCGGCCTACGGTCTGTCGCTTGTCTCGCAAAAGCTCCTTGCGGAAGCGGGCCGGGCTGACCCGCAGATTGGCTTCTTCCACGAAGGTGGCGGAGAGACCGGTGAACTTCGCGA
>JAQBHL010000389.1:0-10633 GCA_032127745.1 Acidobacteriota bacterium | reverse complement strand
GGGATCGGGGTCGGGGTCGGGGTCGGGATCGGGATCGGGGTCGGGATCGGGGTCGGGGTCGGGATCGGGGTCGGGGTCGGGGTCGGGATCGGGATCGGGGTCGGGATCGGGGTCGGGGGCGGGGTCGGAGGCTCTGTCGCTCAAGGCGCGGCTTCAGGCGCTTATCGACCAGCAAGTGCGGAGCCGGCGGAGCGGGGAGCTGGAAGTCGAGGAGCCTTCATTCTTCGAACTCGACAGCGCGGATCCTGGAACCGGCGACCGCATGGGGCCGCAGGCGGTTCGCGTCTCCGATGTGGCCCGAGGCCAGGCTGGCGCGCTCTACGAGCTGGAGGGACCCCCCGAGGATCTTGCCAAGCTCATCGGCGGCGAGATCGTGACCTCGGTCCACGGCGAGTTTCTGCAGCGCGACGCCACCTACCGGCTCGACGCGCGGGTGGGCCGCACGTCCCTCGAGAAGCTGGTCAACGCCCTGCCCGACGCGGCGCGGATTCTCACCGCCTCGGTCGACCTTGATGGCTTCGATCCCCGGAACGCGGCCTTCATCGACACCGAGACCACCGGACTCTCCGGGGGCGCTGGAACCGCGGCGTTCCTGGTCGCGGTGGGCTTCATCGAGGGTGAGGCCTTCATCGTTCGCCAGTACTTCATGCGCGATTTCCATGAAGAGAAGGCGCTCATTCGCGCGGTGGAGCGGGATCTCGAACGCTTCGACACCATCGTCTCCTTCAATGGAAAGCAGTTCGACGTGCCCCTGCTGGAGAGCCGCTTCCGGCTGCAGCGACGCGTCTTCCGCCAGACCAATCGTCACCTCGACATGCTGCATCCCGGTCGGCGTCTGTGGAAGGCGCGCCTGGAGTCGTGTTCCCTGCAGTCGCTGGAACGCGGCGTGCTCGGGTTTCATCGCGAAGACGACATCCCCGGCGCCTTCATCCCCGAGCGCTATTTCGAATACCTGCGCCGGAAGGACGGACGCCTGATGGTCCAGGTCCTCGAGCACAATCTGCAGGACATCGTCTCCCTCGCCGCCCTCACCGGAGAAGCCCTGGCCATGGTCGCCGAGCCGGGCGCCTTCCCCGAGGATGCCTTCGACGTCCTCTCCCTCGGCCGGGTGCTGGAGCGAGCCGAACTCGACGAACGATCGGAGGAAGCCTACCGGGCCATCGCCGAGAACGGTTCTGGAAGGGCTCGCGTCGATGCCACGGTGCGACTGGCCTACCGCGCCAAGGCGCGCAAGAAGCACGACGAAGCCGAGCGGCTCTGGCGCATCGCGGTCAGCCTGGCCAGCGCGGTCGCGCACCGCGAGCTGGCCATGCTGCTCGAACACACGCGCAGGGACAAGGCCGAGGCCCTGCGGATCGTGGACGATGGCCTGGAACTCGTGACCGGCCGATCCGACTTCGCCACTCTCGAGGACGATCTACTCAAGCGCCGCGCAAGGCTGACGAAACCGAAGAAGCCGCGTTAGACGCCGCCCGGTCCGAACCCCGGACCCGATCGCATCCCCAGCCCGTCTACTACGCCTCCCGGGGTCGGGGTCGGGACCTGAAGCGGGTGGCTCGGTGTCGGTAGTCGGTTTCGGGAGTCGGAAGAGCCGGGGCGGGTTCGGTGCTACCCTCCCGCCATGAGCCGAGGCGGCCTATGTGCGATCACTCTCGTCTTGCTGGGCGCCGCCTGCCGGGATTCTCTTGACCCGCCACCCGGTCCGTCCGCGCCACCCCCCACGCCGACTACGTTTCCAGGCACTGGGAATTGTTTCGCTGACCTGAGCGAGATCGGCGGGGCCGCGAAGGTCTTTCCCGAGGCTCTGGTCAGGGACGGAGTTCAATGCAGGCCCGAGGAATATGCCCGGGAGATTCACTGCGTCGGCGTCTTCGTGGCGATCGATCGAGGGTACCTCCTCCTGGGAGGCAACACGTGGTACTACGATGGGGAGCGGCGGCTTTTCGCCGGGGAGCGTCACAGCGACTACGCGTCCTACTGTGGCGGAACCAGCTTCGGGATCGTCTATGGAACGATTCCGACCTGCCCTGGCCCTCGCATCGTCACAGACTTATGCCGGGGGTGATGGGGCCATCGATCACTCGAGCCTTCCCGCGGGGCGCGCAGGGCTCCAGGACCCGTGCCGACAACCCGCCATGAGGGCCAGCTGCCAGCGAGTCCTCGGGTTGGCCATTCTTTGCGTGGGCTGTGGGCGGTCCATTCCCGCCTTGCCAGCGGCCTCGACGACCTCGAGCCCGACGCCCACTCCGAACCCGAATAGCAACAGCTGCGTCGGAGACCTCAGCGAGATCGACGCCGCGACCAGGGTGTTCCCTGAGGCCCTAGTCAGGGACGGCATCCCCTGCGGCGCCTACGCCTACGCTGAGGAGCGCCACTGTCCCGGCGTTTACGTGGCCGTGGAAGAGGGCGACGTTTTTCTCTTCGGGAGAACCAGATATTTCGATGGCGAGCGCCACCTCTTCGCCATGGCGCTCTTCGATCACCAGCCTGCCTTTTGTGGAGGGACCAGCTTCGGCAAGACCTACGGGACCGTTCTCAAGTGCCCTACCCAGGAGATCGTGACCGATCTCTGCCGGCGGTAGCGTGTCTCGCGGTCGGGATCGGGTGCGGATAGGCTTAGCGGCCGTACTTCCTCAGTATGGCCTTCAGGCGCTCAACGTCCAGGGCTTCCACCGTCCGCCCGTTACCGGTCGTGGTCTCCGCCTTCAGCAGCGAGTTGATCACGGCCTCTTCCGTCGCCTCCAGAGCCGCCTCGAACAGAGGCGATACCGCGTCGGTCGGAAGTGATGGCCGCGGGGTGAGCGCGGTCGATCCATAGGCCACCCTGAGTTCCTTCGCGGTCGAGAAGGCGATCGCAAAATCACCGCTGCCGTTCGAATACGAAGAGCCGGTGCGTGCGAGGCCGAAGATCGCGCGCGCGGCCAGGCGGCTCAGGTCCTTCGGCGAAAGCGGCGCATCCGTCGCCACCACGATCATGCAGGACCCATCGGCGGTATCCGACCCCGTCCCCGAACCCGAACCCGACCTCGCGAACGAATGCCGGCCCAGTTCCTTCCCCACCGGAACACCATCGATCGACAGCACACCGCCAAAGTTCGTCTGAACCAGCACCCCAACCACGTAGTTCTTCCCCTCGACCGGCGCGACCCGCGACGACGTTCCAATTCCGCCCTTGAAGCCGAAGGCGATGGTGCCTGTCCCCGCTCCCACGCCCCCTTCGGCCACCGGGCCCTCCCGGGCCTCGCGGATCGCGGCCAGGACGTGCTCCTTGCGGACCGGCTGTGACCGAATGTCGTTCAGTCCCCCATCGTTCGTTTCCCCCACCAGGGCATTCACGGACCTCACACCCTCATTGCCCGACTGAGCCAGGGTCCATCCCACCACCGCGTCAACGACCGTGCCCACGGCCAGAGTGTTGGACAGGACGATCGGAGTTTCAATGGTCCCCAGTTCCTGCACCTGAGTCGAACCCGCGAGCTTGCCGAACGCATTGCCGATGAAGACGCCTCCCGAAACCTTGTCCTGAAAGACATTTCCCTCATGGGGAAGAATCGCGGTGACCCCGGTGCGGACGTTGTCGCCCGCGACGAGAGTCACCTGGCCCACGCGGACACCGGCGACATCCGTGATGGCATTGAGTGGCCCGGGTTCAAGAACGCCCGGCGTGATGCCCAGGTCGCGGGCGCGGGGGCGTTCGGCGGCCACACCGGCAACCGCCCAGCCGACGAGGGCGCACACCGCCGCCACGCGCCCGCAGTTCGATATTCGGGTTCGGGTAAACGGCAGATTCTCGACCATGACGATCAGTCTCTACCCCACCACCACGCCGCGACACTCGCCGAAACCGATCCGGGCGAATCCTTCGCGCTCGCAGAAGCCGGTGAAAATGACCTCGTCCCCGTCCTCGAGAAAGGTCCGGGACTCCCGGTCCGGAAGTTCGACTCGATCGCGACCTCGCATGGTCAACTCCAGCAGACACCCGCGCGAGTCCTTCGCCTGGCCGCTGACCGTTCCCGTGCCCAGAAGGTCACCCGGGTTGAGGTTGCAGCCGCCGCTCGTGTGATGGGCGATCATCTGAGCCGGCGTCCAGTAGAGCGAGGCCACGTTCGAGGCGGAAAGACGTTGCGGAGGGCGCCCGCGTGAGCGCATCGCTCGGGTCAGAAGCGACGCTTGAAGCCGCGCGTCGAAGGCGCCCAGGGCCTGGTCAGCGGCGCTCTTGAGATGGGGCAGGGGCACTGGGTCTCCCGGCGGTCGCGGCCCCGCGGCCACCCGAAAAGGAGCGAGCGCTTCGGTGGTCACCACCCACGGACTGATCGAGGTCGCGAAGCTCTTCGAAAGGAACGGCCCCAACGGCTGATACTCCCATTTCTGAATGTCGCGGGCCGACCAGTCGTTGAGCAGGCACAGACCGAAGATCTTCGCCCCCGCCCCGCTGATCGGAACCGGTACCCCGAGCTCGTTACCCTCCGCGACGAAAATGCCCATTTCCAGCTCGTAGTCGAGTTGCTTCGAAGACCCGAAGGGCGGAACCTTTTCGGGCGACATCGGATCCAGCTGTCCGCTCGGTCTTCGAACTTTCGTGCCACTGACCACGATGGACGACGATCTCCCGTGATAGCCGATGGGCACCCATTTGTAGTTGGTCAGCAAGGGATTGTCGGGCCGCATCATCGACCCCACGTTGGTGGCATGGTCGATCGAAGCGTAGAAGTCGGTGTAGTCGCCGATCCGCGCCGGCAAGGCCATACGAATTTCGCCCTGAGACACCAGCACCTCTTTGGCGTGCGGTTTGGCCGTCACCTGCGCGCCCTCCGCCCGGAGCAGGTGCGACAGGCGATGACGCAGGGCCCGGCGCTCGACATCCGGCCTCTGCATGAGGACGTTCAACGTCTCCTCCCCGCAGGCGGCGAGAATGCCGATGGGCATTCCGGTCAGCAAACTCCGGCCGAGGCAGGCCTGCAGGTCCAGCACTTTGTCGCCGATGGCCGTTCCAATCCGGGTCGATCGGCTGCCGCTGGTTCGGAAGACGCCGAGAGGCAGGTTCTGGAGAGGAAAGTCGGTCCCCGCCTCGTTGGCGCTCTCGACCCACGACTTCAGGTGCGCCGCGTGGGTCTCATCGATGGGTGTGGTCTTCATGGAGTTGAGTTCCACTTGAAGGCAGGTTGATTACGAACGATCGCCGTAGCCTCGAAGGTTCCGGTCCGCGGCCCGGGCGCGTTTCCGGGCCTCGCCTATCGCCAGGAGTAGACGGCGCGGAACGATTCGTCCTTGTTGGTCTTGGCGACGATTTCCATCGACCACTGGGACTTGGCGCTCCAGACCCCCGTGCGCTCCAGAATGACCGCATTCGATTGGGGAGCGATGTCCTGACGAGGGGTCGTGCCGGCCCACGCGCTCTTGGCTCCGTCGATTGTCTCGTTGACTGAGATGTTCGCGAGCCTGAAGGCCTTGGTCCCGATATTCAGAATCGAACACCGGACGCTGACGTTGGCGCCCGCTTCGAGCGAGGTCGGGGTCGTGGTGCAGCGAATCTGGGCCGAGAAATCCGTCTGGACAACGGCGGCGCCGCCCAGATCGAAACCGGTCGGCCCCTTGGCGGTCTTTCCTCCGAGCACCGCGGTGGCGCCTACGCTGAACTTCCGATTCAGTGAAGCGAGGCGCGCGGTCACTTCGGCTTTTTCGGTCGCGGCCTCGCGATTCCCCGGTTCAAGCCTCAGAACCTGATCGAAAAGCTGCGAGGCCCTGGCCAGATCCCGGGCGGAAACGGCGGCGCGCGCCTCACCGAGGAGGCGTGGAGCCTGAGAAACGGGCGCCGCCGCGCTCGGAGCCACGGATGGAACGGGAACATCAGGACGAGTCGGCGCGGGCGTCGGAGTGGCGCGGGGTGTGGGTGTCGCACGGGGTGTGGGTGTGGCCCGGGGGACGGGGGTGGCGGCCACGGGCGGCGTGGGAGCCGGCGCGGTCACCGAAGGAGCAGTGGGCTCAGGTGTGGCCTCGACGATCGCCATCTCCGTGGCCTCGGGGATCGGCTCGGGCGTCGGGACCGCGGGGGTGCTGACGGCGACGGGCGCGGGCGGGGCTGGAGCGGGTGCGGATCGGGTAAGGAAATAGCCGCCGCCGGCCACCACGATGAGAGCCACCAGACCGCCGACGATCATGGGAGGGCTGGAGGTCGTGCGGGCCGGAGGAGCCGGGGGCGGTGTCCTCATCGCAGCATCCTGCTCGGTCGTACGGATCCTGACCTTGGCTGACGGAACGGGCCTTTTGACCGTGATCGGTCCCGTGGCGGAGCGGGCCGGTCGGGGAGGAGGAGGAGCGGGGGCGGGCTCGACAATGGTTTCCTCGACCGTCTCAGCGGGGACCGGAACTTCGGGCGCGGACGGGGCCGAAGGCGCCGATTCCCAGGCGCTCGCATATCCGGCCTCGGGCTCGGACAAGGAAGCGCTGGGCATTTGCCAGGGCGCGGACGGCACGACCGGGGCGGGATCAACCGAAGGCAGGCTCGCCCGAAGCTCCGCTGACCCTTCGACGGGTGGTTCGATCTCAGTGATGGACTCGAATTCCGCAAGGGTGTCAGCAGCGGGTTCCTCGAGCGTCATCTGGTCTATGGTCTCGTCCGTGGGCCTCTCGTCCGTGAGCAGCGCCTCCATGGGCGCCATATCCGCGGGCGCCATATCCATGGCCGCCATATCCATGGGCGCCATGTCCATGGCCGTCATGTCCATGGCCGTCATGTCCATGGGCGGCATGTCCATGGGCGGCATGTCCATGGGCGCCATATCCGCGGGCGCCATATCCATGGGCGGCATATCCATGAGGGTCTCATCCATGGGTGCCTCGAAGGCCGGCTCCACCGGGCCTGAAAGCACGGACGCAGCGTGAGGAAACTCAACCGTTGCGGCCGCAGGCACGGGCGGGCTTTCGACCGTGGGCGGCGCCAATTTGTGCCAGTCCGGCGTCATTCCCGCTCGGTCCGCCCCGGAGTCTCTTTCGACCTCCACCGGCTCCCGGGCCGCCCCTTCGAGCACAGGGTCGTCGACAACGACTTCTTCGGCGACCATCACCGCCGGGTAGTCCACGACCGCCGTCTCGGGAGCCGGGGGCTGGTACGGATCCTCGACCTCACCAAGCGTGAACTGCAGCATCATCGAGGAGACCCCGCCGGGCTCGCCGATCCAGACGAAGTCTCCCGAACGCAGCAGGGCATCGCCGGAGACGAGGTCGTCGTTCACGCCCAGAACACCGTCGACCGCGCAGATGGTGGCGCCGGTGACCTCGATGACGATTCGCGCGTGATAGGGCTCGACCCCGGGCGCATCAAGGCGGAGCTCGCAATCGGCGGCGGATCCGATCATCACGTCTGCGCCCAGGAACTCCAGCTTTTGCCCCCCAAGAGGACCGCCCAGGACTTGAATGGAAGAGGCTCGAGCCATGGTTTGGACGATACCCCAAACTGAGTGTCGCGTGGTCGCCCGCACGGCAAGGCGACTCAAGCAGGGAGGAGCGAAGAGGCTAATCTATCGGAGTCCCCATGCCGCCCAGACCGCCCACCCCCGAATCGCCCCCGCATCTCGTCCCCGCCCCGGCCGACGCGCGCTTCGAGCTCGTGGCCGACTTCGCGCCGAAGGGTGACCAGCCAAAGGCCATCGCCGACCTGACCGACGGCCTCGCTCGCGAGGAGAAGGACCAGGTCCTCCTCGGGGTCACGGGAAGCGGCAAGACCTTCACCATCGCCTCGGTCCTGGCGAACGTGAATCGACCGGCTCTGGTGCTCGCCCACAACAAGACTCTGGCCGCCCAGCTCTATCAGGAGTTCAAGAGCTTCTTCCCGAACAACGCGGTCGAATACTTCGTCTCGTACTACGACTACTACCAGCCCGAGGCCTACGTGCCGCAGTCAGACACCTACATCGACAAGGAAGCCACGATCAACGAAGAGATCGAGAGGATGCGCCTGTCCGCCACCCGCAGCCTGTTCGAGCGGCGCGACGTGATCATCGTGGCTTCGGTGTCCTGCATCTATGGCCTGGGCTCGCCCGAGGCCTACTACGGCATGCTTTTGTTCCTGCGCCAGGGCGAAACCCTGGACCGGCGCACCATGCTGCAGAAGCTCGTCGAAGCGCGCTACGACCGGAACGACTTCGAGCCCGCCCGCGGCACCTTCAGGGTGCGAGGGGACGTGATCGAGATCATGCCCGCCTACGACGACTTCGGCATCCGGGTGGAACTGTTCGGCGACGTGATCGAGACCATCACCGAGTTCGATCCGCTGACCGGAAAGGTCCGGCAGAAGCTGGCCCAGATCGCCATCTACCCCTCCTCGCACTACGTCACTCCCCGCCCCAGGCTCGAACAGGCCATTCTCAAGATCGAAGCCGAGCTCGCGGAACACGCGCCCACCCTCGACGCCCAGGGCAAGTTCCTGGAGGCCCAGAGGGTGCGCCAGCGCACCGGATTCGATCTGGAGATGCTCCGCGCCACCGGCCATTGCCACGGCATCGAGAACTACTCGCGGCACCTTTCGGGACGAGCGCAGGGCGAGCCTCCTCCCACCCTCATCGACTACTTCCCCAAGGACACGATCTTCGTGATCGACGAGGCGCACCAGAGCGTGCCCCAGGTTCGGGGCATGTTCCATGGGGACCGGCAGCGGAAGACCACCCTGGTCGAATACGGCTTTCGCATGCCCTCGGCCCTGGACAACCGCCCGTTGAACTTCGAGGAGTTCGAGGCCCGCATCGGCCAGACCATCTACGTCTCGGCCACGCCCGGGCCCTATGAAATGACCCGAACCAGGGGCGTCTTCATCGAGCAGGTGATCCGGCCCACCGGTCTGGTGGATCCGGCGGTCGAGATCCGGCCGGTCAAGGGCCAGGTGGACGATCTGCTCGCGGAGATCCGCGCCCGGGTCGCGGCAAAGCAGCGGGTGCTGGTCACCACTCTCACCAAGCGGATGGCCGAGGATCTGACCGAGTACTACGCCGAGCTTGGAGTGAAGGTCCGGTATCTCCATTCCGACATCGACGCCATCGAACGGGTCGAGATCCTGCGCAGCCTGAGGTTGGGCGAGTTCGACGTGCTGATCGGCATCAACCTTCTCCGCGAGGGACTCGATCTCCCGGAGGTCTCTCTGGTGGCCATACTCGACGCGGACAAGGAGGGCTTCCTCCGCTCGGCCGGCTCGCTGATCCAGACCATCGGTCGGGCGGCCCGGAACGTGGACGGCAAGGCCATTCTGTACGCCGACAAGATGACGGACTCGATGAAGAAGGCGCTCGGAGAAACCGATCGCCGCCGGTCCATCCAGGAAGCGCACAACCTTGAGCACCACATCACGCCGGAGACCGTCCGCAAGACCCTCGGCCAGCTCCTGAGTGTGACCGACGAGGCGCTGCGGAAGGCCGAGGCCCGGGAGGCTTTGCGCGGCGAGATCGATACCAGGAGCTACCGCACCCCGGAGCAGATCGAACGAAGCATCAAGGATCTGGACCGCCTGATGAGAGAGGCGGCGCGCGGCCTCGACTTCGAGGAAGCGGCGAAGTTCCGGGACAAGATCAAGGACCTGCGCGCTCAGCTCGCGCGAAGGGCCTGAGAGGGATCGAGGCTCAGCGACCGGGGCCCGGCGGATGGTCGGACCATCAGCCCTGGGCGGCCACGGCCTCGGTCTTCGAACGCCGCCTCGGGGCGCGGAGCGCGGGAGCAGATGCGGCCCGCGTCACCGCATCCGTAAAGACGCGGTCCAGCAGCTTCGGCATGGTCTCCCCGGACAGACGAAGAATCCAGCTCACCGATGTCTCGCCGTCGGTCGACAGCCCGCAGTTGCAGTTCGCCTCGAGGGCCAGGAACTCGCCGGTGCGGGAGTCGCGCCGGATGTCCACCCGTCCATAGCCCGTGCCGCCGAGGGCCACGAAGGCGTTCCGAGCCAGAGTGGAGAGCGCCTCCGCCCACCCGACCGGAGCGCGGTCGTATCGATAGATGGGCGCCCGTTCGGGAAGCGCCTCTTCCGTTTCGTACTTCTCCCAGTACCGATCGTAGGAGAGAAGCCGCTCGTGGGCGGGCAAGGCGGGATGGAACACCCGCTCGACGGGTGGATAGACGAAGACGCCCTGGTCCGCGACCTGGTCGCTCGCGCACAAGACGGTGAACTCGCGACCGGGAATGAAACGCTCGGCGAAAACACCTTCGTAGTAGTTCTCCGGGTCGCGCTCCCCCGCGAGGGCTACGCCCGCCTGAGCGATGCAGGAGGCCTCATCCTGGACCACGGACTTTATCGAGATCCCGAAGCTCGCGGCCGACACGTCCGGCTTCACGATCAGCGGATACCCCAGTTCGCGCCCGGCCCTCGCGCCGTCTTTGGCCGGATTCCGGATCACCACGAAGGGCGAGGTCGGGACGCCGCGCTTCAGCAGACGATTCTTCATCAAGGTCTTCGGGGTGGACAGTTCGTAGAAGGCGGCGTCGGCGCCGGTAAAGGGCAGACCGCTCGCTTCAAGGGCCCGCACGGTCTTGACGCCCGGATAGCCATCCACCTCGATTCCATCGCAGAGATTGAAGACCACCACCGGGCGGCCGCGGGCCTCGTTCTGGGCGCGAGCGATCTCGAGGGCGCAGGTATCGGGGGTGACCTCGACCC
>JAQBHL010000388.1:0-5014 GCA_032127745.1 Acidobacteriota bacterium | reverse complement strand
ACTGGGTTGAACGTCTCCTCCGAACGTTCTCGCGGAGCCATCGGCCTGGTAGACGAAGGTCTGGGCGGGAAGGGATGCCCCGGAGGCGATGGCGCCGGATCCGTCGACGACAACGTCCTTCCCATACATCTGCACCGACGTGAGCAGCGACTTCCCGGTCGCGGCACTCGTGGCATATGAGAGTTTGTAGGCTCTGATCTTCGCCCCACCGCTCAGACGCACCACTACGCTCTTCAATCGGTCACCCAGACGGGCCGCGAAGTTGAGCGCGCCGCGAGTGAGCACATCGGGCCGGGCTTCGCGGAAGAACTCGACGGTGTAGCCGTTGTAGGCCACCGAAGCGGGGTAGGTGGCGCCATTCACTCCCCCGGCATTGAGCACCCAGTTGTAGTTGACGGTATTGCCATGAGTGTCCACCACCTTGCTTTGCCCTAACCGCAGGGAGTAGGCGGGGCTTCCTGAAAACGGGTAGTTCACGGTGTGAATGGGTGCGAACTCCGTCTTCGTACCGTCCTTTCCGTAAACTCGCCAAAGGGTGTCGCTGACCTTTTGGACCTTGAGGTAGCTTTCCTGGTGGGTGTAGTGCGTGCCTCCGGCCGAGCAACTCGGATACGCGGACCCGCCGGGGCAGGGGAGGAGAGCCTGGCCGTCCAGGGTGAAGGTATCGCTTGAGTCGAACACCGGAGTGCCCCAGCCTGTGTTCACGCGTTCAATGACGCTGAAACCGGTCAGATTCCAGCCCATGCCCGCGAAACCGTTGCTCGCCTCTGACGAGTAGGAGAGGTCCAACCTTGGCTCCAGGCCGTGGAAAGGCGGCACCTGGATTCTTATCGACTCGCCGGCGGCCCCCATGAAATGGTTTACCTTCACCAGATTCGGCTCCGCCGAAACCCCTGCTCCGGACATGGCGGCGATGACCGCGAGACGCGTCGCCACCCCACCCAGTCCCCGGCCGTTCAAGCTCTGCATGCGCACCTCAAACCTTTAGCTCAGTGCCGTTCTCCAACGACTATCCAATTGTGGTTCGTATGACGCGGCACAATAGGCGTACGGTCGGGGCTTGTCAACGGATTTCTTGGCCACCCAGGGAGGTGACTTTCCCGTACTGGAACGGGCCCGACGAAACGTTCAACGTGACTTGGAAACGGTGCGCCGGGGCTACGCCGAATCCCAGATCGCATTAGCTGGAACGGCAACCCGCTGCGGGCCTTGGACGAAGTGCAGAAGGTGGCGAAGAATCTGCAGGCGGCGAAATGGCGGCCGGCCGGAGCGGCCCGAGCTCCGTCCACTTCAGCGCCCCCGGGCCGGATTTCGTCGCTTCGCCGGTCAATCGAGTGCTGGATCCAGGATCCGGCCGAGGCCCCTCGGCTTATACTCGCCGGGCGACGGGCCTCCCTGGCCCGGCTCCGAAGGAGCCGCGATTCACGAGACCGCACGCGAGCGAGGAGTATTCATGACCTTCCACAAGCGGACCGTTCTGCGCGCATGGGCGGGGGTCCTTTTGGGTTTGGCCGCGTCCCTGGCCGTGGCCCAGACCAGCGTCGCGCCCGCCGCGGTCGAGGCGCTCGCGCCTCGCCAGACCGAGTCGGACGAGTACACGCGCTACGAGTTGCTCGATCCATCTTCGGCCCGCTTCCGGATCCTCTACGAGGTCACCGCCACCACTCCGGGGGCCCGGCGCTTCTGGAATCCGATCCGCAAGGGCAGCATCGCCAGCAACGAAAGCGTGACCGACCCGGCGAGCGAACGGCCGCTCGGGTTCACCGAGGTTTCAGGCGCGGAGGCGAAAGCGGGCGGCCTCGAGGGCGCCGACCTCGATACGCGTTACCTCCAGATCGAACTTCCCCGTCCGGTACCCGCCCAGGGCGAGGTCCGGCTGCTCATCGACAAGACCTACCAGGACGCGAAGAGCTACTTCGTCGAACCCGACACCGGCTTCATCGTCTTCTCCCGTTCCCTCGGGATCAAGCGAAACTCGGTGCTGCTGCCGGCGGGATACGAGGTGGTGGCCTGCAACTATCCGTCGCAGGTGATTCCCGAGCCGGTCTCCTCGGCGACCGAAAAGCCCGGGTCGTCGCGGCTGCTCCTGAGCTTCTTCAATATCGGCCCCGACCCGGTCTCGTACGTGGTCAAAGGACGGAGGACGAAATGAGCCGCGCCAACCGGATCCCTTCTTTCGCCTCGATGACGCGGAGGGGGACGCTCACAGCCGCGGCGGCCATGTCTGGAGTCGCGATGGCGATACCTGGAGTAGGGACGGCGACGGCTGGAGTCGCGATGGCGGTACCTGGAGTAAGGACGGCGGCGGCTGGAGTCGCGATGGCGGTTTTTGGAGTTGCGGTCGCGCCTTTCGTGGCCTTCGGCCAGGATCTGGCCTTTTCCGAACGGGCCCATCAGGATCACGAGATCGTCTACTTTCTTCTCGGTCCCCAAACCCATTCCTTCGAGCTGTATCACGACGTCACCATCGGGGAGGTCGGCCGCTCGACCTACATCAACGTGGTCCGGGCGGGCAGCAAAGTCTCGCACCCGAGTGCCCGGTGCCTCGACACCGGCGAGGCCCTGGTCGTGGAGACCCTGCGCGGAGACGAGATCACGAAAGCGAACATCGACATCGGCGAGCCGGTGACGGCGGAGAGCGAGGCGGCGGTGGTTCGCTTCCCGAAGGTGGCGAAGGGCACGACCACGCGCATCCGGATCACGGAGACCTACACCGATCCCGCGCGCTACCGCACCGAAGGCGACCTCGTGGTCTGGGATCGTTCGTTCGGGCGGCCCCAGAACGCCATCGTCCTTCCCGATGGCTATGCCCTTGAAGGCTCCGCGTTTCCCGCGACGATCTCGCTCACCGACGACAACCGGATCCGGCTCGATTTCCTGAACCCGAGGAATGACGAAGTTCGGGCCCTCGTCCATATGAGGAAGCGCCCGTGAAGGAGGTCCTGGCCGTCATCCTGGGCGGCGGGCGCGGCACCCGGCTCTTTCCGCTGACCGCCCATCGGTCCAAGCCCGCGGTTCCGATCGGGGGCAAATACCGCCTGATCGACATTCCGATCTCCAACTGCCTGAACTCCCACCTGCGCCGGATCATCGTGCTGACTCAGTACCTCTCGGAGAGCCTGAACAAGCACATCTCCCAGACCTACCGCTTCGACCCCTTCACCGATGCCTTCGTGTCGGTGGTCGCGGCGGAGCAAACCGAGGACGAGCAGGAGTGGTTTCTCGGCACCGCGGACGCGGTGCGCCGCTCCAATCGGCACATCCGACAGCACGACTTCGATGACGCCCTCATCCTCTCCGGCGACCAGCTCTATCAGATGGATTACCGGAACATGCGCGAAACCCACCTGGCCGCCAAGGCCGACATCACGGTCGGGGTGACCCCGGTTCAGGCCGCGGCCGCGCCCGGCTTCGGCATTCTCAAGGTGGACGCCGGCGGCCGAATCGTCCACTTCCACGAGAAGCCAAAGTCCGACGAACTGGACGGCCTCGATTCCGAACTGCCGGAGGGCGGCACCGGCTACCTTGCCTCCATGGGGATCTACATGTTTACGCGCGCGGCCCTCGATAGGACGCTGGCCGCCGACGCCTCGATGGACTTCGGGAAGCACGTCATCCCGGACTCCATCGGCGAGCTGAAGGTGCACGCGCACACCTTCAAGGGCTACTGGGAAGACGTGGGCACCATCCGCTCCTACTACGAGGCCAACCTCGGCCTCTGCCAGCCCGTGCCCCGATTCAACTTCTACGACGTCCGCATGCCCGTGCACACCCACGCTCGCGCGCTGGCCGGTACCAAGATCGAAGCCTCACGGATGAAAAACGTTCTGGTCTCGGAAGGGTCGATCATCGTCGACGCCGATCTGGATCGGGCCCTGGTCGGCATAAGGAGCCGGATCGGCCGAGGCTGCGTGATTCGAAACAGCCTCATCCTCGGAGCGGACTTCTACGAGAAGACCCCGCCCGATCCCTCCACCGGCGAGCCCGCCATCGGCATCGGCGACAACTCGGTGATCGAAAACGCGATCATCGACAAGAATGCCCGAGTGGGCGTGAACGTGCGGCTGCTCAACGAAGCCAAGGTCGAGAATGCGGACGGTCCCTGCTGGCATATCCGCGACGGCATCATCATTGTGCCCAAGAACACCGTGGTGCCGGATGGAACCGTGGTGTAGCAGACGCGGGGCGGCGCGCCCGATTAGAATATGGGTCGCCGCTCTTGACGCCGCCGCTTCACGACCGACCCCAAGGGACTTCCTGAACCGATGACCGCAGTTTCACAATCTCTAAGCTCTCCCGGCCTTCTGGTTTCCACCATTGCCAGGAAGGTGGTCATGGCCCTCAGCGGCGGCGTCCTCACCGGCTTCGTGCTCGTCCACATGGCGGGAAACCTCCTGCTGTACCTGGGTCCGCAGGCCCTCAATGCCTACGGGGAGCTGCTCCAGTCGAAGCCTGCGGTGGTGTGGTCGGCTCGCGCGTTTCTTCTCGCCTGCGTCACCCTCCACATCTGGGCCGCCACCTCCCTGACCCTGACCAACCTGGCCGCGCGGCCGGTCGGCTACCGGCGAACCGCCTACCAGGCGTCCACCTACGCGTCGCGGACCATGCGCTGGGGCGGGCCGATTCTCCTGCTCTTCATCATCTACCACCTGCTCCATTTCACGGTCGGATCCGTCCATCCGGACTTCATTCGAGGGGACGTGTACCACAACGTGGTGATCGGTTTTCAGAATCCGCTGGTGGCCTTCTTCTACGTCCTGTCCATGGCCGCCCTGTCTCTCCACCTCTTCCACGGCGTGAACAGCATGCTGCAGACCCTGGGCCTGTCTCATCCGACCTACAACAATCTCCGGGCCATGATCGGCGGCGCCTGCGCGGCCGTGGTCACGGTCGGCAATCTCTCCTTCCCCCTCTCCGTCTACTTCGGCCTGGTCCGGTTATGAACCTGGAGTCGAAATCTCCGCGCGGACGGGCGAAAGCAAGCGCCGACCGATTCACTCGGGCGGCGCTCCCG
>JAQBHL010000387.1:0-17638 GCA_032127745.1 Acidobacteriota bacterium | reverse complement strand
TGATGTCGAAGACCTGGAACTTGAGCCGGTCTCTGGCCTCCACGCTGCGGACGAGGTAGTCGCGGCGGCCCGGGCCGAAGTCATAGACCACCGACACCGAACGGGATGCCGCGTTCACCTCGTTGGGAATGTGCCAGACGTACTTCGGATGGGCGGGGTCGGAGATTTCAAGAATGGAGGTCCCGTTGAACTCCTTCTTTTTGGTGATGGGGTTGAAGAGCCCGCCTTCGCCCTGCCCGCTTCCCATGTGGCCGACGTAGACCCAGTTCCCGTTGTTCGCGTCGGACCGGGTCACCACTTGCAGGGCATGCCGGCCCTGCATGTCGTTGTAACCGACCAGGCCCACGTTGAGGGCGTCGTCGGCCCCGATCGCGGCGCCCGCAGGGAACAGGGCCAGGCCCGCACACCACACCAGAAGCGTCTTTCTCATCGGATCCTCCCAGAACGGCACAAAACGGCTGTTGTCGAGGGTCCCCGCCGCCCCCGGTCCGGCTGCGCCGCTACTTGAGCGCGTCCTTCAACTGGTCGATGACGGTCCTGGCCTTCTCGGCGTACTGACCGGTGGGATCGACTTCCAGGACCTTCTGCATGTCGGCACTGGCCTCGGCGAGCCTGGTCTCGCGGAGGTACGACATGCCGCGCCAGTAGTAGGCGTCGCCCATCTTCTCGTCCTTGGCGATGGCCTTCGTGAAGTACTCGATGGCCTTGGGCATGTCCGACGTGCGGATGAAGGAGATGCCGATGTTGAAATAGCCATCTGAACCCTTGACCGCCGCGTCATCGACTCCGGCCAGGAATTCCATCCCTTTCTCCGTGAGCCCGGCGTCGAGGGCCGCCTGGGCGGCCGCGAAGTGCAACTCCATGCGGGACGGGTCCGCCGCGATGGACTTCTCCAGAAACTCGACCGCCTTCGCCGGATTGTTCTCGCCGACGTAGGTCCGGGCCAGTTTGGGATAGACCTGCGGGCCCATTTCCGGCCACTTGACCAGGATCTTTTCGTAGCTCTCCCGAGCCACCGCCCAGTTCTTTGCCGCGAAAGCCTCGTCACCGTCCTTGACTGCGGCCAGGAGCTCGGGTGGGGGACCCTGGAGTTTGTCCAGGGTGACGTTGACGGGAGGCTGGCGGAGCTGCTCGTTGGGCACGGTCACCACGATGGATTTCCCGGCGAAGCCCTCGGCGCTGAACTCGATCTTCCAATCGCAACCGGTGAGGCCCATGTAGGCCCAGGTGCCCTTGTTGTTGGCGGTGACCGCGGGGCCACCGCCCTTGCCGGGACAGTCGAACTTGATGATTGCGTTGGGGATGGGTTTCCCGTCCTCGTCGATCACCTTGCCCTGCACACGGGCCACGCCCTTCCAGTCCTGAGCTCCCAGGGACGAGCCCAGAGCCATCACCACCATCGTGAGGAGCAGTCGTTTCATGATTGGATTCTAGTCAAACCTGAAGGGCGATGCTCGCGCGCAAGGCCCGGACGGCGGCGGAAGTCGAACCTGTCCGGGCGCCTTGGTGGTTCGGGGCCAGAGGGCGCGACCTGCCGCGGGTCTGCTGCTTTTCTCAGCAAACCCGCGGCCTGAACGTCGCGAACTAGTGGTGTGTTTCACAGTTACGACGACGTATCGCCTTTCCCGTCACCCCGGCGCAAGCCGGGGTCCAGCCGTTTTCCCGCCTCCCAGCCGAAGCCCTGCCCGCGAACATGCGCTCTAAACTCTGGAGTGGCCTGGACCCCGGCCTTCGCCGGGGTGACGGATGGTGATCCGCCAAGTCTCGGATCGAGTGAGTCCCAAGAAGTCCTGCCGAGGATAAGACTCCAACATCGTGGAACACACGACTAGCAGGGTGCTGGAGAACACCAGCACCCTGCGAATCCCCGGCGAAAGCCGGGATCCACAACCCAGCAGCAATTGCCTTCTAGAAGCGCAGGATCAGACCGACCTGAGCCGCTCGCGGGGTCTGAGGGTTGGTGAGGGTCAGGTAGCTCGCCGGGTTGTACACCCGGTTCGGGCCTTGACGACCCCACTCGGTGTAGTTGCCGGCATTAAGGAGGTTGTAAACGTCCAGCGTCGCCTCGATGTTGCGGCCGCCACCCAGGTTCACTCGCTTGCCGAACTTGATGCCGACGGTATGAACGTCCTTGTTCCTGGTCTGACCGTCAGCGCGGGTCTCACCCAGAAACCGGATGCGGGTAGCCAGCGGGTTCGACTGCCGCACGCCTGTCGACGAAGTCACCGTGGAGGACCCGAACTGTGTTACCTGGGGGTCATTGGAAGCCAGCTGAATGAGGGGCGGTCCGTTCCAGGTCCCCGCGATGATGGTGTAGGTGCTGGCCACGATGATGCCCTTGGGCGCGTTCCAGGTGGCGGCGACGCGGACGGAGTACGGATTCCACATCGGGTTGTTGGTCAGCGAGGTGCCGGTGGCCAGGCTGTTCTGATCCTGCACTCCGTCGGTGCGCCAGATCAGCTTGTTATTCGGGAACGCGTTGGGGGCAATGAACCGGGCGGGATCGGTGGGGTTGTACTCACCCTCGACCTTCGCCCACTGCCGGTGGAGAGCCACCATGGCCTGGAACCCGTGGGTCATGTTCTTGGTCAGGGTCATCTGAAGGGCGCGGTAGTTCACCGTGCTCCAGGAGTTGTTGGTCAACCGGTAGATGATGCCCGCGTTTGGGTCCACCTTGCCGAAGCCGATGAAGCGTTGATTCGGTCCGTCCGGATAGATACCGTTGATGTCCGTCTCCGCGTACTGCTCCTTGTTGATCTTCACGATCCCGGCGATGTCCATCGCGATCTGCCCCGGGAACTGCTTCCGGAAGCCCAGGGTGTATTCGTCGAAGTAGGGCTGGTGAAGGTCGGGATCGAAGATGCTGGCGACCGTGGCCGCCGTCCGAGGCGGGGTCACGATCACGGTTTCGGCGACGCCGTCCCCGTTGATGTCGTACTCGTCGCGCAGGCCGGAGGTGTCGTTGCCGCCGAACGAGGGCACGGGATGGCGGGTGCCCATCAACTGCTGGTGGATGCGCACGTATCCGCCGCGCAGCACGTTATGGGCGTTCTCGGTCAGCAGGTACGAGAAGCCGAAACGCGGGGCGATCTCGGTGCTCTTCTGGCGGATCAGATCCCTGAGGATGTCGTTGCGCTTCACGAAGTCCACGCGCAGGCCGTAGGTGGCGGTGAGCCGGTCCGTCGGCCTCCAGGTGTCCTGAACGTAGACGCCGATGTCGCTGTCCTTGCCCGACTGGTCGACCTTCTCGAGGCCGCCGGTGACGTACTGGCGGTGGAAGGGCAGGGCGGTCGCGGCATTCAGAACCGCAGGATTGGCCATCCTTCGCTCCTCGAGGGAGAAACCGTTGTTCAGGTAGACGATGGTCTTTTCATACTTGTTTTGCGGCATGGCCAGGAAGCCGGTCTTGAACTCGTGCGAGCCGCCCCAGCCTTCCTTGAACCAGGTCAGGTCGCCGCGCAGCATGAGAATGGACGACGTATCCAGGTCGAAACACGCACTGCACGCGGTCGAGGTCCAGTTGCCGCCGGTGGCGAGAAGGCCTGAACCGAGCAGCGTGCCCTGGTTCGGCGTCGCGGAGAGGTGGTAGTCGATGCGCGGGATCCCGCGGTCTCCACCGTCATACGAATCGATGCTGTTGCCGCCCTTGGTGTTGTAGCTGACCGTGAAGGTCGTGGTCACGTCCGGCGTCCACACCGAGGTGAGCTTCCCTCCGTACATCGGTCCGCCGGTGGACAGGACCTCGTGCTGCTCGTAGTCCTCGGCGCCGATGACATCGAGCTTGAGACGATCGGCCTGGTAGATGAGAGCCAGGTTGTGGTTGGCGTTCAGCTTGGCCGTGACCTTGGCCCAGGGCTGGAAGCCCACCAGGGTGTTGCCGGAAGGCGCGCCACCGGGGAAGAGCTGGTTGAGGGTGTCCACCAATTCAGGGGTTCTGCCGGTGCCGCTGAAGTTGTCGGAGTAGCGGGCGGCGAAGAAGAAATCGATCTTGTCCTTCTTGATGGGTCCGCCCAGGGAGAAGTCGTACTGGTGGACCTGACGGGTGGCCGGGTCGCCGGATCCCACGTTGTTGGAGTTCCAGGAGTTCGGCTGCCAGTTGACGCTGGCCGATCCCTTGAACTGATTGCCGCCGGTCTTGCTGACCATGTTGATGACCAGGCCGTAGCCCATGGGGGAGGCGGCGTCGACCCCGCCGGTCTTGACCTCGGTGTCCTGAATCGCTTCCGAACTCAGGCCGGTCCGGTTGATGTTGAAGTCGTTGTAATTGCCGGCGTACATCCCTTCCATGAGGGTGACCGCGTCGCGATGCTCGACCGCGTTGCCGAAGTAGTTCTGGCGGCCGCTGCCGTCGTTATGGGGCCGCGAGACCACGCCGGGGGTCATCATGAGGAAGTCGCTCCAGTAGTGACCCTCGATGACCGGCATGGCCTTCTGGAACTCGGCGTCGATGTTCAACACGTTGCTGGGCCGGGAGATCTCGAGCATCGGCGAGGAGCCCTCGACGACGATTTCCTCGGAGGCCCCGCCGAGCTTCAGCTCGATGTCCACCTGGAAGTTGGCGCCCGCCCGGAGCAGGACACCGTCCCGCCGGTAGGGAGTGAAACCCGATATCTCCGCCCGCAACGAATAGGTTCCCGGGGGGAGGTTGATGAGGCGGTAGTTGCCGTTGCCGTCGGTAACCGCGGTGCTCGCGCCCATGAGGCCGGGGCTTGTGGCGGTGACGGTCACGCCGGGCATCGCTCCGCCCTGCTGATCCTGCACCGTGCCGCGAAGGCTGCCATCGCCTTGTGCTGCGACCTGGGGCGCCGCTCCCAGGATCAGCAAAAGGACGGCGCCTGCGACCAGACCTCGGCTCCCTCCGGTTCGTCCGAACCCAAAGAGCCGATTGACGATTGCTTTTGCGCGGAAGAGTGCGGTACGTGACGGCGAGTCAACGGAATTTGACATACGCAGGTACCTCGAACGGCTGGATGTTTTCGGGGGATTCACACCGAGGCGCCTCCTCGGGGAGGTGGCTCGGCAATTGCAGCAGTGTGGCGAACGTACACTGGTGAATCAGAGGTGTCAAGTCGGGCCCGTCAATGAGCCATTGGAATCATCCTGAGGGCGTCGATGAAATTCTCCTGGGGTCTTCAGGCCGAGGGCGTGGTCCTCACGGCCCCTTGGGTCAGCACTCTTCGGACTGGCCGCCTCAGAACCTGAGCCTTAGGCCGAACTGGAATCCCCGAGGCTCGCCCACGGCGGTGATCTGGTTGAACGAAAGCGAGGGGTCCGGTGGGTATGCTCCGGAACCGAAGTTCGTATTCCGGGTCAGGTCGTTGCGTCGATTGGTCAGGTTGAAGGCCTCGGCGATGGCCTCGAGCTGCACGCGCTCCCTGATCTGGAAAATGCGGCTCAGCCGGGCGTCCAGGCCGAAGAAGTCGCTTCCGATGCCGGCGTTCCG
The DNA here is from genome assembly GCA_032127745.1 of Acidobacteriota bacterium. GTDB lineage: Bacteria > Acidobacteriota > Vicinamibacteria > Fen-336 > JAGNNV01 > JAGNNV01. The sequence continues at coordinate 12,195 of JAQBHL010000387.1, read as the reverse complement.
AAGGATGAAGTCTCCGTCCACGATGGGCCGGCCGGCGGTGCCCTGAATGGTGGTGACTCCGGACCCGAGGTTGAAGGGCAGAGCCGAGTAGTACTGCAGCATCGCGCTCAACTGAAAGCCATGCGCGATGCGTCCCCAGGTGGTGTGCGCGGGCTCCTTCGGGGCGTGGATCGCGCCGCTCCACACCAGCCGATGCCGCTGGTCGTCATCGGAGCGCCCCCAGTCCTTCGACAGATCGAAGGGGTCGATGGGACCATTGAAGAATGCTTCCCCGACGTCGTTCATCGACTTCGAATAGGTGTAGGAAAGCCGGTATGAGCCCCATCGCGTCGGCCGCAGAAGAAACGAGACGTGCAGCCCGTGATACGTGGATGTCCCCTCCGCGGAATACTCGTTGTTGTTGGCGTAGGCCGGGTTCGGCCGGCATCCGTTGTTGTCTCCCGAGGCAACGCAGGAAGGCACGTTCTGGTTAATGGTCGAGATTGCGCTTCTCGAAATTCACGAAGTAGAAAGTCCGGTCGCGGATGACGGGCCCGCCGTAACTCGCTCCGAAATGCGCCTGGGTGATGGGCAGCTTCTCGCCGCTGAGCGCATTGGGCGCGTTGAAGCGCTCGTCTCGAAAGTAGCCGTACAGGTCGCCGTGCCGGGTGTTGGTGCCGCTCTTCGTGACCACGTTCACATAGCCGCCGAGGGCCCGCCCGAGTTCGGCCTGGCCGCCGGAGGTGACCACCTGGAACTCGGCCACCGAGTCGACGCTGTAGGGGATTCCGTTCAGGCCCGCGGCATCGTCGTTGGCGGACAGGCCGTCCACCATGAAACGGTTGGAAAGATTCCGCTGGCTGCCCACCGAAATTCCCGGCCCGATCACCGCTGACGTCTCGGGAAAGAGCTGCGTTCCGCCGACGTTGGTCGGGGACACTCCGGGGACGAGCAGGGCCAGGTCGAGAAAGTTGCGCCCGTTCATGGGCAGGCTGGCCACCTCGGCCTGGGAAACGGTCCCCGCGATCTGGCTGCGCGCCGCCTCGAAAATGGTGGTCTCGCCGGTAACGGTGACGGTCTCCGAGGTCTCCACCCGGAGTTGCAGGGGGAGGTCGAAGGCCGAGCCCGCGCTCAGGGTGAGCGCACGGGTTACCGGCGCGAATCCCTGCCTGCTGACGTTGATCTCCGTCGGTCCGATTCTCAGGTAGGGGAATCGAAAACGCCCTTCGCCGTCGGTCAGCGCGGCTACCGTCGTGTTGGTCTCGGTGTGACGAACGGCGACCGAAGCCCCGGGGACCACGGCCGCGGTGGGGTCGGTCACGCGTCCGCTCACGCTGGCGTAGTCGATGGACTGCTGGGCCGGGGCCGGGGTTGCCGAACCGGCCAGAAGGGCCACGAGCGCCGGCATGGCCAGGCGGATCAGAGCCGGGACCTCGAGGAGGGAATGACCTCCGAAGAAGCGACCAGGACGTCTTCGGAGGTCCGGAAGGCCGGTTCGAGCCCTACGGCCTGGCAACGACCTGGGCCGCGTAGCCGGTGAGCTTCAGGATGTGCAGCCCGCTGCCGGGCCGGTCCGCGGCATAGATCAGACCGCGGTCGTCAATCTCCACGTTGTTGGTGACGCCCGCGCTCTTGCAGCTGCCGGGGCCGGTGTCGGTGCCGACCTCGCCGCCCTCTCTGGTCTCGGCGTTCGCGCAGGTCGGAATTGTGTTCTTGTTTGCGGGCGGCACGAAATAGCCCACCTCGTGAACGGCAAACGGGTCTCGGATGTCCCAGATGCGCACGCCCGCGTTGAACCAGGCGAAAACCGCGATCTTCCCGTAGTAGGGGGGATAGAACGATTCGGCGGAGGAGTGCGCGCCGAACCTCCCGCCTCGCCCGCAGTAGTCGCCCTGGGTCTCCTGAACCCGGAAGGTCGAGAGCGGCCAGGGCGTCGGCTCGTTACTGATATCGAGCAGGAACGCCAGGTGCGGGGCCGGACGACCCTGAAGCAACTGGGCGGACGGGAAGTTCTGGCCGCAATTGTCCGAGCGCGACGCCTCCGACACGACGAGAAGAAGATCGCGTTTCCGCAGCGCCTGGTGACCCTGGAATCCGGGGATGGGAACGTCATAGATCGGGAAGGTGGTGTGCGCTCCCTGATCCGGAGACATGTGCAGGAAGCCGACCTGTGGGGCGAGCAGCTCTTCCTCGGTCGGGTTCAGGCCGTTCTTGAACTCGGTCAACAGCTTCTTCCGATCGACGATCGAAACCACGCCGTCGTTTCCGGTCCCGTAGGAGATGTAGATCCGGTTCTTCTCGGGCCCGGCGGAGACGAGGCCATGAATGCCTTCGCCCCCCTCACCCGCGGCCGCGCCCGGCTGCGTGCCCACCATCCCGAAATCGCGGATGTACACGGGCTTGGCCGGGTCGGAGAGGTCATAGATCTTGAGATGGTTGCCGCCCTTCCACCCTTCCTTCGAGTTGGTGGCGACCAGGTAGGCAATGCCGGTGTCGCATTCCCACCAGCTCTTGTGGGTTCCGGTGAGGTTGTCGACGATGGTGACCACCTTGGCCGGTTTCGCCGGATCGGTCACGTCCCAGATTTCGTGAGCCTCGCTGCCATAGGGGCGCAGCAGGTACCACTTGCCCTTCACCCCATGGGGGAGGGTGCTGCCGCTGCACACGCGGACCATCTGGGCCCCGCCCGAACGCCGGCCCTCGGCGGTCGGGATGTGGGCCAGGTACTTTGTGTTCGCCGGATCGGTGACGTCCACGACCGAAGTCCCGTTCGTTTCCGCTTCACCGGTCAGCGGATTCATGAGGGGCTTCTGGTTGTTGTGGTGGCCGACGTAGGCGATCTCGCGTCCGTCCTGATTGATGATGATGGGCTGGTAGGCTGATCGTCCCTGCAGGTCGTTGTAGCCGACGACTTCCATGTTCCATGCGGACGGCTGGTCGCGGGGCCCGGGAGCGGGCGCGGCCGTGGGTGGCGGCGATCCCCCTCCGGTCAGGGTGACGGGCGGAATCTTCGGTCCATTCGGCGGGTAGGTGGTCTGCGCCCCCGCCGGAATGGAGAGGGCCGCGCCCAACAGGCACGGCACGAACAGCCGAAGGCACCGGTATTTCAGTGTGCGCATGGTCTCTCTCTGCTTTCTATCTTGTCCGATATGGCGTGTGCTGCGGGATGGCCGGCGCGAGCCGGGGAAGCGGGGGGCGACGTTTCGGTCGCCCTGGGATCTGGTTGGTTGCTGAAGAACGGAAACCCGCGGCGGTGTGACGACGGGGGGGGCAAAAGGGCCAGCAGGCCGTGGTTCGTGGATCCCGGCTCTCGCCGGGATACGCAGGGTGCTGACTTTCTTGAGCACCCTGCTAGTGTCCTGTAACAGAAGTACGTCGCATAATTCGCCGCCGATGCATCCCGGATCGCTGCGTTGCTCGCGCCCCGAGGGCAGGCTTCGCGCTCGTTGCATATGGCTGGATATGCGGCCTCCTCGGCGCCTTGCGCTCCGGGCGCCTCGGCGCCGACTTTTGCAACGTACTTCTGTTACGGGACACTAGTTGGATTCGGGCTTGGCGGCCACCGCCGCGGCGGCTCCGGTGAGCCGCATGATGTGCAGCCCCGATCCCGCCCGGTCCGCGCTGTAGACGAGTCCGCGCTCGTCGATCTCGACGTTGTTGGTCTGGATCACCTTCGTGCAGGCCGGCGTGATCGCCGGGTCGCCGTCCGGGTGGGAGATGCCGTCCACGCAGAACGACATCGTGTTCTCGTTCACCGCGGGAATGAAGTAGCCCACTTCTCTCACGTCGAAGGGATTGCGGATGTCGAAGACCCGGGTGCCCGCGTTGAACCAGGAGAAGATGGCGAGCTTCCCGTAGTAGGGGGGATAGAACGACTCGGTGCCCGAGTGCGCGCCGAACCTCCCGCCCTTGCCGCAGAAATCTCCCAGGCGCTCGTCCACATGGAAGGTGGACAGGTTCCAGGGGGTGGCCTCGTTGGTGACGTCGAGGAGGAAAGCCAGGTGCGGCGCGGGCCGGTCGCCGCCCGGACCCGGGTTGCAATGGTCGCCTCGTCCCTGTTCGGAGGTGACGATCACAAGGTCCCGGGTCTTCAGAACGGTATGTTGCTGGTACGCGGGGATGGGCACGCCGAACAGGGGCATGGTGGTGTGCGCGCCGTTGTCGGGCGACATGACCGCGTAACCCACCTGGGGGGCCAGCAGTTCTTCCGTGGTCGGGTTCAGCGGGTTCTTGAACTCGGTGAGGAGCTTCTTCCGGTCCAGGATCTGGACCACGCCGGTCTTGCCCGAACCGTAGGCCATGTAGACGCGGTTCCTCTCGGGCCCGGCCGAGATCAAACCGTGGATGCCGATCCCCTTCTGCACCCCTTCGTAGGTCGTGGCGTTGGGCTGGGAGCCGAGCAGTCCGAAGTCGCGGATGTAAACGGGCTTCGCCGGGTCGGAGAGGTCGTAGATCTTGACGTGATTCCCGCGCGTCCATCCTTCGGAGAGTTTGTTCCCGACCAGGTAGGCGATGCCGGTGTCACACTCCCACCAGCTCTTGTGCGTGCCGGTGAGGCCTTCCACCACCGTGGTCAGCAGCGCCGGTTTCGACGGGTCGGTCACATCGTAGATTTCGTGGGCCTGGTTCCCGCGCGGCCGGAGCAGGTACCACTTGCCGCGTACACCGTGGGGCAGGGTGTTGCCGCTGCAGACGCGCACCATCTGGGCCCCGCCCGCTTCATCCGATCCGGTCGGGCCGGGGATGTGCGCGAGGTACCGGGTGTTTGCCGGGTCGGTCACATCGACGATGGAGGTGCCGCTCGGTTCCGCTTTTCCGGTTAGGGCGTTCATGGGGAGATGAGCGGTCGCGTGGTGGCCGACGTAGGCGATGAAGCGGCCGTCCTGAGAGACAATGATGGGCTGATAGGCGGAGCGGCCCTGCAGGTCGTTGTGCCCCGCGAGTTCCATGTTCCACTGGGACTGCTCCGGTCCGGAACCAGGCGCGGGGAAGGGTGGCGGCGCGGTCCCGGTCAGCGGTATGGGCGCGATGGCCGGGCCGTTGGGCGGATACGCTCCTTGTGCGGCGAGGGGACCTGGCGGCACGGCGGCGAGCAGTAACAACATGATCCACCCGAGACAGGGACGTCGATCTGCGCTCATGGCCTCTCCTGACTCGGGTTCTCCGGCTCGAATGATCCGGCGATGCACGGTACGCTGCCCGGGTGAGGGAGTCAAGGGTTCGGCGCGGAGCGCCCGGGGACTCGCTACTTCCTGCCGGTGTAGGCCTTGCTCTTGACCATGCCGGGCCCGCACTCTTGCCCGAGTTCGTCGGTCATGAAGGCGTACTTCCAAGGCGGGGCATCGCCGTCGAAGTTGGGCGCGGTGGCGTAGTCGATCGGGGAAACGGTGTGCGGTCCGTGGCCCAGAGGCGAGGTGCCGAACGGCCAGACCACTCTCGGCTTCGACGGGTCGGAACCATCCCGGGCGACCAGCTGACCGCTCCCGACGCATCGGCGACCCGGCCCGCGATCCTCCTGCGCCTGCGAGAGGCCGCGCGCTGGTAGCATGGTCGAGGCCACTTCCTATGCTTCGAGTGCTCATCTGTTCCGCGCGAGATCTTCGACGCGATCTCGCTGAAACCGTGATCGGGCGCCAGGGCATCGAAGTCTACCGGGTCGAGAAGTTTGCCGACGTCCGGCTGGTCGGCTCCAGCCTCGGAGTCCAAGTGATCCTGGTGGATAGCGAATTCCCGGCCGCCGCCGCCTTCATACGGAAACTGCGTCAGGAACCGCTCACGCGCGAGCGCTCGATCGCGGTGCTGGCCCGCGGTCCGCTGCCGGGCAGCGGTCTGGAGTTCCTCGCCGCGGGCGCCAACGGGATCTTTCTTCTGCCCCCTGACCAGGGCTGGGACGAGCGTTTCTCGAAACTGCTCACGGTGCCGGTGCGACAGCAGGCCCGGATAGTGGCCCACATCGAGCTGGCGACCGAAGGGGAGGCCCCGGGCGCGATACTCAACCTCAGTTCCGGGGGCATGTTCCTTGTCACCCAGCGCACCCTCCACGTCAGCGACGATCTCAAGTTCCGCTTCACCCTGCCCGACAACACCACGATCTCGGGCCGCGGCCGAGTGGCCCGGGCGGTGCCGGGCTCGGGGTTCGGCATCGAGTTCATCGACCTCGATAGGGAAGCGAAGAGTGCGGTGCTGGCCTTCCTGCGCTCGTCCCTGTTGGGCTGAGCCCAGGCGGGACGGGCGGTTGTGGACCGGCCCGCGAGCACGGGCGCCCCATGGATCGAGAGATGAGTCAGGCCGTTCGTCTCGGATCCGGACTAGGTGCCCAGATCGGTGTCCCGGGTCTCGCCTGAGGCCATCAACCCCATCAGAGTGAGGCTGGCTGAAAGCGTCAGGTAGTAGCCGACGTACTGCAGCCCGTGGTTGGTGGCGAGCCAGGTTGCGATGTAGGGCGCGAGCGATGCCCCAAGGATGCCCGCGAAGTTGAAGGTCAGCGAAGAGCCGGTGTAGCGCACCGAAGTGGGGAAGAGTTCGGACAAGACGGTGCCGAGCGGCCCGTAGGTCAGACCCATCAGCGACATCCCGACGATCATGGTCACGGCCACGCCCACCATCCCGGCCTCCAGCAGAGGCGCCATCACCAGCCCGAAGGCGCCGATGGCCAGGGTCACCCGGATCAGGGTGATCCGCCGCCCGCGCTCGGCCAGGACGGCCGAAACCGGAATCGTGATCGCGAAGAACAATATGCCGAGCAATTGCAGCAGCAGGAACGTTTCGCGCGTGTAGTGCAGCGCGGACGTGCCCCAGGAGAGGGCGAACACCGTCACCAGGTAGAACAAGACGAAGGTCGCGAGCGACATCATCGTGCCCAGGACGAGCGCCCTTCTGTGGTCGCGGAAGACGATCACCATCGGCACCTTCACGCGTTCGGCCCGTGCCACCGCGGTTTGGAACACCGGCGTCTCGGTGATCGAGAGACGCACATACAGGCCGACCACGACAAGGGCGGCGCTGGCCAGAAAAGGCAGGCGCCAGCCGAAGGAGAAGAACTGCTCGTCGGTGAGCCAGCGCGAGAGGGCGATGAAGACGCCGCCCGAGAAGAAGAACCCGATGGGCGCGCCCAGTTGGGGGAACATGCCGTACCAGGCGCGTTTCCCCGGGGGCGCATTCTCGACCGCGAGGAGCACGGCGCCGCCCCATTCGCCGCCGAGCCCGAGGCCCTGGCCGAACCGGAACAGCGCGAGCAACACGGGCGCCGCGATGCCAATGGAGTCGTAACCCGGGAGCAATCCTATGGCCACCGTCGACAGCCCCATGGTCAGCAGAGCGGCCACCAGGGTGGCTTTTCGCCCGACCCGGTCGCCGAAGTGCCCGAAGAGGGCCGAGCCGATCGGGCGCGCGAAGAAGGCGATGGCGAAGGTCGCGAGGGAGGCGAGGGTCGCGGCCGCGGGGTCGGTGGCCGGAAAGAACAGCCTTGGGAAGACCAGCACTGCCGCGGTCGCGTAGATGTAGAAATCGAAGAACTCGATGGTGGTGCCGATCAGGCTGGCGAAGAGCACCTGGCCGGGAGTGTTCACGGCCCGGCGGGATCCGGAGGTGTCTGCGGTCAATTCGGGGCCTGCTCCTCAGTTGGGTAGATGGCGAGAACGCGACGGCGCGATTCCACGATGGCATGGGCCGGATTCCGGAGCGCGGGCGGCGGGGCATTCTGCCACACTCCGACACCGGCCCTCCGCGATCCCGGCGCCGGCCGCGGCGCGGGCCCCACTCGACCTGGCGGCTCTTTCGTCAGCCTCTCCTGTAGGTTCGTGCGAACATCCGCCCGATGAACCTGGCCCTGGTCCTCCTCCTGCTCCTCGCCGCCGACCCGACGCCCCGCCACGTCCCCCGCGAGGAGATCCTGAGCGCGATGAGGGCGTGTGACGGCTACGACCCGACCGCGACCACCAACGGAGCGCGGTTTCAGGCCGAGGTCCTCCTGCGTCTCGCCCACCAGGCGCCCGACGGGCCTCCTCTTTTTCTGGGGCACGCGGAGTGGTTCTGGGCCTTCCTGGAACGAACCGGCCTTCCCCCCGGGGAGGCGCCAGCCTTCTCGCGCCTGGCCTACGAACACGGGCAGGACCTGCAGATCGACTACCGGGGCGATCGAGTCATCGAGAGTGCGGAGGGCCCGCGCCCGGCTTTCGCGGCCAACGTGACGGTCTGGTGGCCGGAGAGGCGGGGCGCGCCGAACTCGTACTCGTACGAGGACCTGCTCTCGACGCCGCACCTCGAGGTCACGAACGAGCGGCTGATCCAATATCGGCTCGTCGAGGTGGATGGGATGGTGGTTTACGGGGAGGTCGAAGGGCTGCTCGGCCGCCCCACAACCGGGGTCCTGGGGGCCCTCTTTCAGCTCATCGGCAACGGGAACGTGAGGGAAAGCCGGATGCTGATCTCGCGCGACGGGCTGCAGATCTCCCGGGCGCTGGCCCGGAAGTGGGCCATGAGCGTGACCCAGACCGTGACCATCCATCCCGACGGGCGCATGGAGAAGGATTTTCCTCGCGACCGTCCCGATCTCGCCGCCCTCGCGGCTCGACTCGAGCAGCCGATCCGAATCAGCTACCGCCCGCTGAAGCCTTCCTCCTAGCCGAGCGACTCGGCCCTGACCCGTTTCCAGTCGGGGCGTCGGATCAACACTGCAGCAGCTCACTGATGCGTTCCAGGCTCTGGAGACCGTGGATGTCGGAATCGAGCTGGGGAACGCGCAGACGGGGGAGAGCCGAGAAGCGCCGGTCGATCTCGTCCAGATACACCTGTTCCTGGCGCCGCCGCGCCTCGTAGAACTCTCCGGTCGCGTGGGGGGGCAGGACACGGTTCACCACCACCTCGCCGACCTCGATCCCCACCTCGCCCAGCGTCTCGATCGCCCGGGACGCCTCTTCGATGGGAAGGCGCTCGGGAATGGTCACGAGGACGAAGGCGGTGGCCTTCCGCCCGAGCATCAGGGCCCGCACTTCCTGGAGGCGATCCTGACGGCGCTCGAGTGCGGAAAGAACCGGATCGGGCTCGTCGAGTTCTTCCGGCAACATCGCCCTGCGGGCCTTGGTCAACGCGCTCACCCAGGTCACCAGCAGTTCCGGAGATTGCAGGAGCCGCAGGGTGTGCCCGGTGGGCGCGGTATCGAAGACGAGCAGATCGTAAACGTCCTTGCGATCGATCATCAGTTCCGTCATGCGGTCGAACAGGGCGACACTTTCCGCCCCCGGCATGGACGCGGCCAGTTCGATCTGGGACTCCGCCCTCTTGAGAGTAGCCGGGGTGAAGACCTTTGATATCTGTTCCTTCACCCGGTCGATGTATCGGCGGGTCTCCAGACCGGCGTCGATCTCAAGGCCGCTCAGGCCGGGAAGAATCTCCCGCTCGTCCGAAGTCAGGGGGGTTTCGAAGATGTCAGAGGTGGAGTGGGCGGGGTCCGTGGAGACGAGAAGCACACGCTTGCCTCGTCGACTGGCGGCGAGGGCGACCGCGGCCGCGCAGGTGGTCTTGCCGACCCCGCCCTTGCCGCCGAAGAAGAGGATCTTGCGGTCGGCCAGCGCCCGCATGGGACTCAACAACAGGGCAGCTCGCCGATGGGTGAGTGCTTGAACCCGCTTCGTCGATGCCAGAGATGGAACTCGTCGAGGAAGTAGGGGTAGATCTCCAGGAGGTGAAGGGCCACCGGGTTCGGCAACCCCACGAGCTCGAGGTAGCACATGGTCATGAACAGGTCGTTGAGCTCCATGGCCTGCTGGCGCAGGAGGTGTTCGTAGCGCCCGTAGGCCATGCCGTGCATGAAGTCGCGCGCGTTGTCACGGAGTTGGTGCCAATCCATGAAGAAGTCAGCATATCCCAGCGCCTCGAGCTCCAACGCCGCGCCCGCTCGCGCCCCCGACCCGCTTCCCGGGACCTCGCCTGGATTAAGCGCCGCCTCCCGCGCCTGGGCGAATGCCCGTTTTCAGTGGGGTACAATCCAGCGCCATGCACGCCCTCTACCTCCTGATTCCGTTCATAGGCGTCTGTGTGATCGCCTATCGGTACTACAGCGCATTCCTCGCCGCCAAGGTGTTGGTGCTCAACGATGAGCGGGTAACACCCGCGCATCGGATGTATGACGGGCAGAACTACTACCCGGTCAGTCGGTGGGTTCTGTTTGGCAGCCACTTCTCGGCGATCGCCGGAGCGGGCCCGCTCATCGGCCCGGTGCTGGCCGCGCAGTTCGGCTATGCGCCCGGCTTCATCTGGCTGGTCGCGGGCTGCTGCCTTGGCGGCGCCGTGCACGACCTCATCATGCTGTGGGCCTCCACTCGCCGCGACGGCCGTTCGCTGGCGGAGATCGCGCGGCTCGAGATCGGTTCCGCGGCCGGCATCACCGCCGCCCTCGCGATCCTCTTCATCATTACTATTGCGCTCGCCGGACTGGGCCTCGCCGTGGTCAACGCGCTGGCCGAGAGTGCGTGGGGTGTCTTCACCATCGCCGCGACCATTCCCATCGGGTTGTTCATGGGCTTCTACATGTTCGTCTTCCGCAAGGGTCGCACCGGCGAAGCGACGGCCCTCGGCGTCTTCATGCTGGCCATGGCCGTGATCCTGGGCAAGCCTCTGGCCGCATCCTCGTACGGAGCGTGGTTCGATCTGACTCGTCACGAGATCATCATCGCGATGGCCATCTACGCGACGGCGGCCTCCGTCCTGCCCGTCTGGCTGCTGCTCGCGCCGCGCGGACACCTGAGTTCGTTCATGAAGATCGGCACCATCGTCTTCCTCGCCATCGGGGTCATCTGGGTGAATCCGGTGCTGGAGGCTCCGGCCTTCAGCCAGTTCACCGGCGGCGGCGGTCCCATCATCCCGGGCTCGTTGTTTCCGTTCGTCTTCATCACCATCGCTTGCGGGGCCATCTCCGGGTTCCACGGCCTGATCGGCACCGGCACCACCCCGAAGATGATCGACCGGGAGACCGACGTCCGGCCCATCGGCTATGGCGGCATGCTGGTCGAAGGACTGGTCGGAGTCATGGCCCTGATTGCCGCGACCGCCCTGCACCCCGGTGACTTCTACGCCATCAACACCTCGCCCGCGGTCTTCGCCAGTCTCAATATTCCGGCGGTCAACCTGGTGGACCTGAGCGCCCAGGTGGGTGAGGAGGTGGCCGGCCGGCCAGGTGGGGCGGTCTCCCTTGCGGTGGGCATGGCCCAGATCTTCAGCTCCATGCCGGGTATGCGCGGATTGATGGACTATTGGTACCACTTCGCCATCATGTTCGAGGCCCTCTTCGTTCTGACCACGGTCGACGCGGGCACGCGCGTCGGACGGTTCATCATCCAGGAATTCCTTGGGCGCTTCTACAAGCCCCTGGAGAAGACCGACGCCTTCTGGCCGTCGCTCGTCTCCACTGTTCTCATCGTTTCGGCCTGGACCTACTTCCTGTGGACCGGCAGCATCAGCACCCTGTGGCCGCTGTTCGGCATCGCCAACCAGCTACTGGCCGGGGTGGGCCTCGCCATCGGCACCACCATGCTCATCAACATGGGCCGGGCCAGATACGTCTGGGCGACCGTGCTCCCGCTCGCCTTCGTGACCGTGACCACGCTCAGCGCGGGTTTCCTGAGCGTGCGCGACAACTTCTGGCCGCTCACCCAGAATCCGGCGATGCGCGTGACCGGGTACATCGACACGATCGCGACCGTGGTCATGATGTTCTGTATGGTCCTGATCCTGGTTCTGTCGCTCCAGCGATCCATACGCGTCATCACCGGCAAGATAAAGGTGGTGCCGGACACGTTGCCCGAGACGGCCTGATCGCAGGCGAGTCGGGCCTCGATATTGGGACCTGTTGACGGCCTTCGGCCGTGACATTCGGCAGAAACCCACCACCGTCATCGCGAGCGGGGTACGTCCTTCGGACGTGACGATGGGAAGAAACCTCACCTCCGTCACCCCGGCGAAAGCCGGGGTCCAGGCGGATCGAAAAGTGCCTGAAATGGGGCGTACTCGCACGGGTTTCTCAGCAGGGACCCGAGGCGTGCCTCCGTCATCGCGAAGGACCCGACGTTTTTCAGGGAGCGCGCCAGCCTGGCCTTGGGCCACTGACGCGATCTCGCCGGGATTGCTTCGTCGGCCGCCGACAGATTTCCTCCTCGCAATGACGGGGGGTGCGTTGCTTCCGTCATCGCGAAGGACCCGACGTTTTTCGGGGAGCGCGCC
>JAQBHL010000386.1:0-14794 GCA_032127745.1 Acidobacteriota bacterium | reverse complement strand
GCTTGGTGCGGGCGGAGAAGAACGCGGTCATGCGCGGGGCGCCCCGCGCATGACCGCGTTCTTCTCCGCCCGCACCAAGCCGAGGATCCGACTGGACGAAATCGACTGGGGCGGGGTCGGAGTGAATGGCATCCCGCCCCTCGATCAACCGAAGGTGGTGACGGCCGCGAACGCGACCTTCATGGGCGACAAGAACGTGGTGTTCGGGCTGGTGGTTGGCGGGGAAGCGCGCGCCTATCCGAAGCGGATTCTGGCCTGGCACGAGATGGCTCTGGATACGCTGGGGGGAGTGAAACTCGCGGTCGTGTACTGCACCCTTTGCGGAACCGTCATCCCCTTCGAGACCGTGGCCGGCGACCGGTCCTTCACCCTCGGGACCAGCGGCTTGCTCTATCGCTCGAACAAGCTGATGTTCGATCTGGAGACGAAATCGCTCTGGTCGACGATCGAGGGCCGCCCGGTGGTGGGGCCTCTAGCCGAGAGCGCGATCGTCCTCAGGTACCGCCCGGTGGTGACCACGACCTGGAAGGAGTGGCGGACGGTGCATCCCGAAACCACGGTCTTGTCTCTCGACACCGGTTACAAGCGCGACTACGACGAGGGCGTCGCGTATCGGAGCTACTTCTCCAACGATGAACTGATGTTCGAAGTCCCCGGGCAGGATAAGCGGCTGAAGCGAAAGGCCGAAGTGGTGACGTTCCTCGCCGCCGCCGGTGCGCGGGCCGTTCCGGTGGCCCTCGACGCGTCGTTTCTGAAGAAGAATCGGGTGCACCCCTTCGAGGTAGCGGCGACGAAGTTCGTCGCTCTGACTACGGAGGCGGGCGCCAATCGAATCTATCGATCCGGTGAGACCCGCTTCGTCCGGTTGGCCGAAGACGATCTGATCGATGACCAGGGGCGCGCGTGGAAGGTCTTGGAGGAGTGGCTTCTTGGCCCGGATGGTCAGACGGCGATGCGGGAACCGGCGCGCCGCACGTTCTGGTTCGCCTGGGTTTCCCAGTTTCCAGACACGGTTCTGCTCAGGTAGTAAGGACGTTCGGCCCGCGGTTCAGGCGGGACGAGCCAGAAGAAGGCCGATGTAGGTCGCGTAGCTCGCGAAGAGGACGGCGCCTTCCCAGCGCTTGATGACCAGGCCCGTCCGCATGAGGGGGAAGAGCAGCAGGGTCATGCCGAACATCCACCAGTTGTCGCCGTGCACGATGGCGGGATTGACCGGGAGGGTGGCGACCACCGATGAGAGCCCCAGAATTCCGAGAATGTTGAACAGATTGGACCCGATGATGTTGGCGATGGCGATGTCGGCGCGGCCCCTGATGACCGAGACCAGCGAGGTCACGACCTCCGGGAGCGAGGTGCCCACCGAGACGATGGTGAGTCCGATGACCCGTTCGGACATGCCGACGAGGCGAGCCAGTCCCACCGAGCCGGTCACGGTCGCGTTGGCGCCCAGGCCGAGCAGAGCCGCACCCCCGACGAGCAGGAGGAGACTGCGGGACATGCGCGGGGTCTTTTCGCCCGAAATCTGCGCCACTTCGGCGCCGAATTCCGCCTTTTCCTCCGCGCTGACCTGGGCCCGAACCAGCGTCACCATATAGGTGGTGAAGGCCACGTAGACGGAGATGAACAGGAGCCCGTCGAGCCGGTTGATCGACCCGTCCTGGGCGACGGCGAGGCACATCAAGGTGACGATGGCGAGCACCGGATATTCGAGCCGGATGGTGTTGCCGGAAATGGCGAGCGGCCGAACCAGGGCGCACAGGCCCAGAATGAAACCGATATTGAACAGGTTGGAGCCCACCGCGTTCGCCACCGCGATGTCCGGCTGACCCCGCAGGCCCGCGATCAGGCTGACCGACAGCTCGGGCACGGAGGTGCCGGCGGCGACCACGGTCAGGCCGATAACGGCGGGAGTGAGGCGCAGCAGGGTGGCGAGACCGACCGCGCCGCGCAGCAAGGCTTCGCCGCCCCCAGCGAGCAGGATCAGGCCGAGCAGGACGAGGGCTATGGCTTCAAACATTCGAAAAGTCTACCGGAGACGGAAACGACCCGGAACGGCGCGGTTGGACCTCGGCCTCAGATACGGGCCGCGGAGCGGCTCAGCAGCACAAAGGAACGGGACTGGAGGGGATAGCTCGGCTGCGTCCAGGCGGGAGGCGAGGTGGCGAAAGGTCCGTGCTTTTCGGGAGGCACTACGTCCCTTCCGGTGTCGATGAGCAGGGCCCACCCCGCCTCGCCTCCCGCGGGCAGGGTAAAAGGAATCTCGTCGTGGTGGCTGTTGAACAGAAGCAGGAAGTCGTCGTCCAGAAGCGTCTCGCCGCGCGGTCCGTGCTCCGAGATGCCCCGGCCCGACACCAGCATGGCGAGACACCGCGCATGGCTTTCTCGCCAGTCTGCTTCGGTCATTTCCTGGCCGTCCGGCCTCAGCCATGAGGCGTCCTTGATCGTGTCGCCGTCGATCGGCCGGCCTTCGAAGAAATTGCGGCGGCGGAACGATGGGTGAGCCCGGCGCAGCCCGATGACCCGCTCAACGAAGGTGGTGAGCGCCTCACGGTCCGGGGTCGAGGCCCAGTCGAGCCACCCCAGTTCGTTGTCCTGACAATAGGCGTTGTTGTTTCCGTGCTGGGTATGACCGCGCTCGTCTCCGGCCAGAAGCATGGGCACGCCCTGGGAAAGAAGCAGGGAGGCGAGGAAGTTCCGTTTCTGGCGCGCGCGCAGGACGAGGATCCCGGGGTCGTCCGTCTCTCCTTCGACCCCGCAGTTCCAGGACAGATTGTTGTTGTTGCCGTCCCGGTTTTCCTCGCCGTTGGCTTCGTTGTGCTTGTCGTTGTAGGAGACCAGGTCGTGCAGGGTGAAGCCGTCGTGGGCGGTGACGAAATTGATGCTCGCGTAGGGGCGCTTGCCGGACCAGCCGTAGAGATCTTCCGATCCGGTGAGACGTCGGGCGACATCGCCAACCATACCCTCGTCCCCCTTCCAGTAACCGCGCAGGCCGTCGCGATAGCGATCGTTCCATTCGGCCCAGCCCAGGGGGAAGTTGCCCACCTGGTATCCCCCGTGACCCAGGTCCCAGGGCTCGGCGATCAACTTCACCTGGTTGAGGGTGGGGTCCTGGCGGATGGCGTCGAAGAAGCCGCCCAGGTTTTCCACCTTCCCCGATTCGCGGGCCAAAGCGGAGGCCAGGTCGAAGCGGAACCCGTCGACGTGCATATCCTCGACCCAGTATCGCAACGAGTCCATGACCAGCTGCAGACCGCGGGGGTGCTCGAGGTTGACGGTGTTGCCGCATCCGGTGAAGTCGTCGTAGTAGCGGCGATTCTCTGCATTGAGAATGTAGTAGGCCGCATTGTCGAGGCCGCGCAGGGACAAAGTGGGGCCGAGGTGATTGCCCTCGCAGGTGTGGTTGTAGACCACGTCGAGAATCACTTCGAGGCCGGCGGTATGCAACGCCTTGATCATGGTCTTGAACTCTTTGACCTTGCCGGACGCGCGATAGCGGGTGTCCGGGGCGAAGTAACCGAAGGTGTTGTAGCCCCAGTAGTTCTGCAGCCCCTGGGTGGCCAGATTGCGGTCGTTCAGGAAGCTGTGCACCGGCAGCAGCTCAACCGTGGTGACGCCCAGCCGCTTCAGGTAGTCGACCACGGGCGCCGAGCCGAGGGCGGCGCTGGTGCCGCGCAGGTGCTCGGGTACTTCGGGATGAGTCATGGTGAAGCCGCGAACATGCAGTTCGTAGATGACCATGTCCTGCCATGGGATCTGCGGCCTTCGGTCGTCGCCCCAGGTGAAGGCAGGTTCGAGCACCCGGCTTTTGGGCATCAGGGCGGCGCTGTCGCGGCGGTCGAACGACAGGTCTTCACGCTTGCTGCCGATGGTGTAGCCGTACAGGGCGTCGCCCCAGCGCACCTGCCCGACCAGGTCCTTGGCGTAAGGATCGACCAGCAGTTTGTTGGGATTGAACCGGTGCCCCTCCTCGGGCTTGTAAGGCCCGTGGACGCGATACCCGTAGGCGAGACCAGGCCGCGCCTCGGGCAGGTAGCAGTGCCACACGAAGTCCGTGCGCTCGCGCATCGGGAGCCTCTGACGTTCGTGCCGTCCGCTCTGGTTGAACAGGCACAGCTCCACCTTCTGCGCGTGTTCGGAGAAGACCGCGAAGTTGACGCCTTCGCCATCCCAGTGAGCGCCTCGGGGATAGGGTCGGCCGGGCCAGACCGCCGTGATCCGATCGTTCGTCTTCATGGTCGGTCCTTCAGCGCCGAAGCGCGGAGGCTGGCGCCGCGGGCAAGGCTCGGGAAATGGAATAGGAGCACAGGAGGCCTGGCGGACCGATCCACTCCCTCAACGCGGGAGATTCGCCTCGTCTTTTGGGTGGACCTTCTTGTCCCGCGGCCACCAGTCCTCGATGCGATCGGCGGCCCAGCCCTTCGCCCCGAGCCCGAAAGCCAGAGACAGCGCAAAGACGCAGCCGGAAAGGATGATCAAGAAGGTCTCGCGAAGGATGTCGCCACCCACCTTGACCTGGTCCAGGGCAATCACGATAACGAAAACCATGATGGCGTACTGGGCGAGCTTGCCCAGGAAAGCGGCGCCCTCCAGCTTGATGTTGCGGCAGTAGGCAGCGACGCTGTCGCCGATGAAACCAGCGAAGTAGGAGCCAAAGGTCAGCACCAGCAACGCGACGAAGACATTCGGCACGAACCAGACCACCCGGCTCAAAAGGTCCGTGATGTAGGTCAGACCCAGCCCGTTCAAGGCGATGAGCAGGGAGGCCAGAATGACCAGCCAGTACGCGAGCCCGGAGAAGATGGGGATGGCGCCGCCTTCGAGGCCGCCTTGTTGCAAAAAGGAGTCGAGGCCCGAGCGAGCGGTCAGGACATTGAAATTGATGGCCTTGAGCGCCTTGGTCACCGCAAAGCGCGTCAGTTTGGCGACCAGCCAGCCGCCCAGGACCACCACCACGGCAATGAACAGACGGGGGAGGAATGCGCCGACCTGCAAGAGAAACGCCCTGGCGGTCTCTTCGTAAATGCCGAAAGTCTCCATCGATCTGCTCTCCTGTTTTTCGGGACTTCGAGGCTTAGGTCGTGAGGCCCGCATCGATGAGGGCCAGGATGCCCTGCAACGGCACCTGGGCCCAGTGGATCCGATTGTTGAGTTCGTAGCGCAATTCGTACATCGCCTTCTCCAGCTCGAAGAGTCTGATCAGGTCGGCGTCGGTGGGCATCGCCGGGTCCGCGCGGGCCATGGTTTCCCGGTATTCGATCAGGAAGGCCTCGCGGGTGGCGAGTTCCCAGTCGCGCGCCGCGGACTCGAGGCGCTCGCGCTCTTCGAGATTCAGAGCCACTCGTTCGAGCGCCGACCAGCGCGCATAGTTGAACGAGCGCAGCATCCCGGCCACGTCGCGCAGAGGCGAACTCTTGGCCCGGCGCTCTTCAAGGCTCCGCGCCGGCTCGCCCTCGAAGTCGATGATCACGAAGTCGTGGGCGGTTACGAGCACCTGGCTCAAGTGGAAGTCGCCGTGGAAGCGCGTCTTGAGGCCGCCCTTCTTTTCGTTCCCGCCGGCCAGGATGCGGGTCCGCAGACGTTCAGACCTGGCCAGGAGTGCCTGGGCCTGCTCCTGGGTCGCCAAGGGCAATTGCCCGACTCGCTCTCGCAGGAGCTCCAGAGTCGACGCGGCTTCATTCGCCGCCTTCTCTTTGAAAGTGAGGACATCGCCTGCGGTGAGAGGCTCGGGATCGAAGGCGGGGTCGCCGGTCGTCTTGGCCAGGGCGAGGTGGAGTTCGGCGGTGCGCCGTCCGAGCGTCGCGGCCAAGGTCAGGAAGCCGCCATGGGTTTCGGATGGCGAGGTCGAGCTCGCCGGAGGGGTGCGCACATCCTCCAGGAAGCGTTCGACGTAACGCTGGACGTAGTCCCATCCGTCGCCCTGGTTGGACACGTAGCTTTGAACCAGAGCCAGGGTCATGACCTGTCCATCGTTCCCGAAGTACTCGAGCGCGCCCAGCACGGGAACGCAGTTCGGGTAGTTCGCGACCTCGGTCAGAAAACGCCCCATCTCCAGTTCTGGATTCACACCATTGCGCAGCCGGCGGTAGCCCTTCAGGAAGAGCGTCTCACCGAGGGTGACCACGGTGTTGCTGCTCATGGCCGAGGGGCGCGACACCGGCAGCCCGCCGATATCCTCGTTGATGGTCCCGAAAGCGTGGGTGGGCTTGAAGTGCAATCGCCCGTTTGCGGTTTTGGCTTCTTCGCCGGCGCCGATGGCGGCCACCACGGCTCGGCCGAAGACCTCGTCGTGGAAGGCGTCCGCCATCACCCCGACGTCGGCCTGATGTCTGACTTTGGCGAGGGCGACCGGGCCAAGCCGGTGGACTCGTTCCTCTTCGGTGTTCTCCCAGGCCAAAGCCAGGGGCATGAAATAGGTCGAACTCTCGGACGGACCGTCGAGCGCGACAAGAGGCAGCATCCAGCTCGAGTCACCCTTCTCCCAAATCGCATGGTCGACGAGTCGTGCTCGTCCGACCACGTCGCCCTTCGTGGCGTACCAGCGCTGGATCTCGATAAATCGCGGCAGAGTGTCGGTTTCGAACTGAGTCCGCATCCGGTCGGCCATGCCCATGCGCCAGGGCATGACCCCTTCACGGAAGAAGCTGGTCCAGCCGTCGAAGAGGACCAGGGTCGGACGATCCTGAAGCGCTCGGTCTTCCTGATGCCACACGGGGACATCGGCGTCCTTGGCCAGCCGGAACCAGTAGAAGCCGAAGGAGGGCAAAGTCAGCAGGTAGGGCAGGTCGCCGATGGGCGGAAACGACGTGCGGCCCAGCATCTCGACGGGCACCCGGCCCTTGTAGGCCGAGAGGTCCAGTTCGGTCGGCTGCGCGGCCCGCGACAGATTGAATACGGCAAGAATTGTGTCCTCTTCGTATTCGCTGAGGTACGCGAGGATCTTGCGATTGCCGGGGTTGAGGAAGGTGCGCCTACCCCGCCCAAAGGCCAGGCTGCTCTTTCGCACCGCCAGCAGCCTTCGGGTCCAGTTCAAGAGGGAGCTCGCGTCCTTGGCCTGGGCCTCCACGTTCAGGGCCTCGTAGCCGTAGACCGCGTCACGGATGGGTTGAAGGTAGAGGCGCTCGGGGTTGGCCCGCGAAAACCCGGCGTTGCGGTCGGGAGTCCACTGCATGGGAGTGCGGACGCCATTCCGATCGCCCGCGAACACGTTGTCGCCCATGCCGATTTCGTCGCCGTAATAGATGATGGGCGAGCCTGGCATCGAGAGCAACATGCCATTCATCAGTTTGACGCGATCCTCGTCGTTCTCCATGAGCGGAGCGAGCCGTCGCCTTATGCCCAGATTGATGCGCGCCCGCGGATCGGCGGCGTACATCTGGTTCATGTAGTCGCGCTCTTTGTTGGTGACCATCTCCAACGTGAGCTCATCATGATTGCGCAGGAAGATGGCCCACTGACATCCCTCGGGAATCTCCGGGGTCTGCCGCATGATCTCGATGATGGGGTGGCGGTCTTCCTGGGCGATGGCCATGTACATGCGCGGCATGAGCGGGAAGTGGTAGGCCATGTGGCATTCGTCGCCGTCGCCGAAGTACTCGCGCACATCCTCGGGCCACATGTTGGCCTCGGCCAGGAGCAGCTTGTTCTTGTACTGCGCGTCGATGGCCGCGCGAAGCTTCTTGATCACGTCATGGGTCTCGCGCAGGTTCTCGTTGCTGGTGCCGTCACGCTCGATCAGATAGGGAATGGCGTCGAGCCGGAACCCGTCGACGCCCAGGTCCAGCCAGAAGCGCATGGTCTTGAGGACCGCTTCGAGGACCTGGGAGTTGTCGAAGTTGAGGTCGGGCTGATGGGAGAAGAAGCGATGCCAGAAGTAGGCTTTGGCCACCGGATCCCAGGTCCAGTTCGAGGTCTCGGTGTCGGTGAAGATGATGCGGGTGCCCAGGTACTTCTGGTCGGTGTCGCTCCAGACATAGAAGTCGCGCTCGGGCGACCCGGGAGGCGCCTTGCGGGCGGCCTGAAACCACGGGTGATCGCTCGAGGTGTGGTTGATGACCAGCTCGGTGATCACCCGCAGGCCGCGCCTGTGGGCCTGGTCGAGCATTTCCTTGAACTCGTCCAGAGTTCCATAGTCCGGATGCACGTTCTCGTACTCGGAGATGTCGTATCCGTCGTCGCGGAGCGGCGAGGGGTAGAAGGGCATCAGCCAGATGGTGTTGACCCCGAGTTCCCTGACGTAGTCGAGCTTCTCGGTGACGCCCTTGAAGTCGCCCATGCCGTCGCCGTTCGTGTCCATGAACGCCTTGACGTTGAGCTGGTAGATGACGGCGTCGCGGTACCACAGCGGGTCGTCGGCGATAGCGGTGTCAGGGCCGGGGACGGCGGTTGCGATCAGAGCTTCATTCACGGGTGACTCTCCGTCATGTTCCCATGATCCCAGGGTTGGTTCCAATTTCCGCGCGAGGGTGGCGCGGGAAGGAGAGCCGCGCAGGGACGGCGACGAAGCGGGCCAGCGTCAACCTTGGATTCGCGGTCGGGCCAACGCCGGCAGATTGGGGGTGGCCCGCGAACCGCGCTGAAGGAGGTTCCCCGATTTCGGGCCCTCTCCGTCATTGCAGCAGGGTACCGGCTGACCCCGCTCCAGGAAACTGCGTGAGATGGGCCGCACTTGAACGAGTTTCTCAGCAGCGAGTGACGGACTCCGTCCGTGACGTTCCTCCTAAGAAACCCCACCCCCGTCACCCCGGCGAAAGCCGGGGCCCAGGCCGATCACAAAGTGCGCGAAATGGGCCTTTCTCGCATGGGTTTCTTGGCCGCCGCCAACGTCCGACGGACGTTGGCGGCTCGTAAAGACGCGGTCAAGTAGCATCCTTCGATGCCTGATACGACGGTTCGCCTGACTCCGGGCAAGCGCATCCTCTTCCTCACCCGGGATCCCGAGACCGTTCGCAGGCAGCTTCGCGGGGAACTGGATCTCCAGATGAAGGACGTCAGCGTCGGCGAGTTGATGGATGACATCAACACCGACGCCATGGCCCCGGCCTGGGCCTGCTTCGACTATCGACCCGAGGCTCTGGCGCGGAGCGCTTATGCCGGCATCACCGTGGACGGCGAGAGGCTCTTCTGGGATAACGCTCTTATCGATGGCAACTTCGAAGTCATCGTGTCCGGCAAGCGCAAGGGCGTGGGCTCATCGCGCGAGCAGGCGGTTCAGGCCGAGAAATACGCGGGGATCCGGATCGCCATCGCGGATGGGTTCGCTCCGATCCATGCGCGCAACAACATCAACTCCGGGGTGCTGATGGCCGGTCACGATGTCCTGGTCCGGCTCCAGGCTGGCCAAGACATCCCGCTCGAAGCTTTCATGTCCGGTCGCGATCCGGTGACCCGGCTCATCATCCAGGCCGGCGGCCTTTTCGCCTTCACCCGCGCGGTGGCCAAAGGCGTGGCGCAACTGCCCCTGCCGACCACGCCCGCGCGGCCGATGACCATCGCCGAGAAGGTCCTGCTCTCGAGGGTCGCCACCGACCCGAGACCCGAAGCACTCAAGCCCGGCGACGCCATCGCGGTGAAAGTCGACGGCGGCTTCTCGCACGATTTCACCTCGGCCCAGGTCCACTACTTCCTGACCGAGGAATATGGCGAGGGCTACAAGCTCAAGAACCCATCGAAGTTCGCGGTCTTCGAAGACCATATGCTCTACGCGCAGGACATGCCGTCGCTCGCGAAGTTCAAGGCCAAGCTCATCGAGCAGAGTGACCGCCAGCGCGCGTTCCAGGCCGCCACCGGCGTCCGTTCCTTCCTGGCCAAGGACGGCGTCTCGCCCGGCATCTGCCACACCGTGGCCCGCGAGAAGATGATCGAGCCGGGGGACTTCATCCAGGCCACCGATTCCCACACCTGCATGGGCGGTTCGCTCAACTCGCTCGCCTATGGCGTGGGCGCCACCGAATACGCGGCCCTGGTCTATTCCGGAATCACCTTCATCGAGACTCCGGGTTCCATTCGCTTCGAACTCGAGGGCGCGCTTCGCCCGGGGGTGACCGCCAAGGATGTGATGCTCTTCATTCTCAGGGAATACGCGAAACCGGGGAAGACCCTCGATCTCGTCATGGAGTTTGGCGGTCCCGGTCTTTCCGCCCTCTCGCCCGACGAACGCGCCACCATGGCCAACATGGCCACGGAGTGCGCGGCCAAAGCCGGCGTCTTCGAGGGCGACTCATCGACCGTGAACTGGATCGTGGCCCATCGACCGGGTTCGGACGCAGCCCTCCTGCGCTCGCAGATGGTGGCGCCGGACCAGGGCGCCGAGTATGTCGGTGGCGTTCACACCCTCGATCTTTCTGCCATCGAGCCCATGGTCGCGACGCCCGGCGACGCGGCGAAGGGGATCTCGTCCGACCCCACGAATGGCGCTCTGATCAGTGACATTGGGGACGTGCGAATCGACATCGCCTACGGCGGGTCCTGCACCGCGGGCAAGGAAGAGGATCTCGACATGTACGCCCGGGTCATGACCGAGGCCGTCGCTGCGGGCAAGCGGGTGGCGCCTTCGGTGAACTTCTTCATCCAGTTCGGATCGGAGTCGGTGGAGGCCTACGCGACCGCGAAGGGTTATCTCGACGTCTTCGCGAAGACGGGGGTGCGGGTCATCAAGCCCGGCTGCGGCGCCTGCATCGGGTGCGGCCCCGGGATCTCGGAGAACAAGCAGCAGGTGACGGTATCCGCGATCAATCGCAACTACCAGAATCGCTCCGGTCCGGGTTCCCTCTATCTCGCGTCGCCTCTCACCGTGGCGGCGTCCGCGGTGATGGGGAAGATCGTTGCCTACACCCCGTCGATGTTCGCTGGTTCGGGAGGAGAATGACGGCATGCGCCTCAAAGTAAATGAGGATGTCCACGAAGCGGATGCGCCCGACCACTGGACGCTGCTCGAGGTGCTGCGCTACCGGCTGGGCCTGACCGGTTCCAAGCAGGGATGTGACAAGGGCGATTGCGGCGCCTGCACCGTGCTGGTGGACGGCGAGCCGATGATCTCGTGCCTCATGCTCGCGCGGGAAGCCGAAGGCTGCTCCATCACCACCATCGAAGGGCTGATGCCGCGCCACCTGGCCGAGGGCGGTGTCGGCGCTGATCCGGTGCAGGACGCGTTCGACCAGTGCGGGGCGTTGCAGTGCGGTTTCTGCCAGAGCGGCACCATTCTGTCCGCTCGCGCCCTGCTGTCGGCGACGCCCAACCCTTCCGAGGCCGACATCCGCAGCGCGCTCGCCGGCAATCTGTGCCGGTGCACGGGGTACACCCAGATCCTGCAGGCGGTTCTGCTCGCCTCCGCGCGGTCCCGCGGCGTCGATCCTCCGCCGCGTTCGTGGGAGGCGCCCGAAGAGAACTCCCCCGAAGGGAACTCCTGAGATGGCGTCCCGCGACATCCACGGCCTCGATCCTCCCTGGGGGGAATTCCGCCATGTGGGCCGGGCGTCGCGCAAGGTGGACGGTCTGGCCAAGGCCACCGGCGCCGCGGTCTACACCGACGACATCTCCCTTCCCGGCATGCTGCATGCGAAGCTGCTGCGCAGCCCTCACCCTCACGCCCGGATCCGCGCCATCGATGCGGCGCGGGCCCGACAACTCCCGGGCGTGCTCGGCGTGATCACGGGCGAGGACCTGCCGGTCAGGTACGGCATCCTTCCCTGGACGCAGGACGAGACCGCGCTGGCGGTGGGGAAGGTGCGGCATGTGGGCGAGCCGGTGGCCGCGGTGGCGGCGGTCGATGAGGACACCGCCAACGCCGCGCTCAAGCTCATTCAGGTCGAGTACGAGCCGCTGCACGCCTACATCGACCCGTTCGAGAGCCTGAGCCGGAACGATCCGCCCATTCACGAGCAGCACAAGACCGGCAATATTTCGAAGCATGTCCTCCTGTCCTTTGGCGAGGTGGACACGGCTCTTTCCCAGGCCGAGGCGGTGGTGGAGGGCGACTACTTCTTCCACGGCACCACTCACGCCGCCATCGAGCCGCACTGCGCGTTGGCCCGGTATGGCGCCGAGGGCCTGCTGACCCTGTGGTCATCCACTCAGATCACCCATTACGTGCACCGCGCCCTGGCCCACGTGCTGGGCCTGCCCGCGCATCGCATCCGCGTGATTCAGCCTTGTCTGGGGGGAGCGTTTGGCGGCAAGTCCGACCCGTTCAGCCTCGAGTTCGTGACCGCGAAGCTCGCCATGCTCACCGGCCGGCCGGTCAAGTTGCTCTATACGCGCGAAGAGGTGTTCTACACGCATCGGGGACGTCATCCGATGCACATGCACTACAAGACCGGGGCCACCCGCGACGGGCGCCTGAGAGCGGTGGACGCGAAGATCCTGATCGATGGAGGCGCCTACAGCTCCTTCGGTCTGGTGACCACGTATTACGCGGGACAGTTGCTGACCGGCCCCTATGAGTTTCCGACCTATCGGTTCGACAGCACGCGGGTGTTCACCAACAAGCCGGCCTGTGGTCCCAAACGGGGCCACGGGTCGGTGCAGCCGCGCTTCGCCTTCGAGGTGCAGCTGGACGAACTGGCCGAAGTGTTGAAGATCGATCCGATCGAGATCAGGCGGCGCAATCTGATCGCCGCTTCCACAAAGACGGTCAATGGCCAGCGCATCACGTCGAACGGCGTGGCCCAGTGCCTCGACTTCGTGGAGAAGGCCAGTGGCTGGACCTCGAGGCGGGGACAACTGGGTCATGGCCGCGGCCTGGGCGTGGCCGCCTCCATGTACATCTCGGGCACGAACTATCCGATCTATCCAAACCCGATGCCCCAGGCCGCGGTTCAACTGAAGATCGATCGCTCCGGCCTGGTCACGGTGTTCAGCGGAGCGAACGACATCGGCCAGGGTTCGAACTCCGTGGCCCAGTATCTGGTGGCCGAGGAACTCGGCCTCGCTCTCGATCAGGTGCGGGTGGTCTCGGCCGACACCGACCTGTGCCCGGTGGATCTGGGCGCCTACTCCAGCCGCGAAACCTTCATGGTGGGCAATGCCCTCATCGATGCGTGCCGCAAGCTGCGCCCGCAGCTGGTGCAGGCGGTGGCTGAGAAGTGGAAGGTGAGTGCTTCGCGGGTCCGCTTCGTGGACGGTGTGGTCATGGATCTGGAAGACGCGTCCCGCTCGATGAGTGCCGCCGAGGCGTTCTGCCTCGCCGAAGAGCGGTTCGACACCCTGGGCGCCACCGGGTCCTACAACACGCCCACCCTCGGCGGCGACTATCGCGGCGGCAGCATCGGGGCCTCCCCGGCCTACTCGTTCACCGCGCACGTGGCCGAGGTTTCAGTGGATGTCGAAACCGGTCGCATCACCTGCCACAACGTCTGGATCGCGCACGACTGCGGGCGAGCGCTGAACCCCATGCTGGTCGCGGGCCAGATGGAGGGCTCGGCCTACATGGGCGTCGCCGAGGCATTGATGGAGGACCACGACGTGCACCCATCCGGCCTGCACAAGGGGCCCTCGTTGCTCGACTATCGCATCCCGACTTCCGTCGACACGCCGGCGCTCCATGCCTTGATCGTGGAGAGCCTCGACCCCGAGGGTCCCTACGGGGCCAAGGAGGCCGGCGAAGGACCGCTGCACCCCTCGATTCCCGCCATCTCGAACGCGGTATTCGACGCCGTGGGCATTCGCCTTCGCCACTTGCCGTTCACGCCCGGTCGCGTTCTGGCCTCGCTGCGCGCAGGCCAGGACTCCGCGTTCGCGATCGGATCGGCTCAGGTCGGAGGGTCCCGCTGATGCTGCGACTGCCTCGCTTCGAGCTTCGCCAGCCCGCGTCGGTCGCCGAGGCCGCAGGACTCCTGGCCGACCTCGGTTCGAACGCGGTGGTGCTGGCGGGAGGGACCGACCTCCTGCCGAACATGAAGCACGAGTTGCTGACCCCGGCGGTGGTGGTCTCGCTCGGGCGCATCGAGGCCCTGCGCGGCATTCGAGAGGACGCCGACGGTTTCCTGGTCATCGGCAGCATGACCACGATCGCGGACGTGGCCCAGTCGCGGGTCGTGGCCGAGCGGGCGCCCTGCCTCTCCCAGGCCGCGGGTCTGATTGCCGGTCCGCAACTGCGCCGCGCGGGCACCATTGGCGGCAACGTGCTCCTCGACACCCGGTGCCAGTACTACAACCAGAGCCACTTCTGGCGCACCGCCCTCGGCTTCTGTCTGAAGAAGGACGGCACGGCCTGCCACGTGGTGGTCGGGGGCGGGCGGTGCGTCGCCGCCTCCGCCGCGGACACCGCTCCCGCCTTGATGACGCTCGGCGCCACCCTGGAACTGGAGCGCACCGGCGCTCAGCGCGCGGTGGCCATCGAGGACTTCTGGGTATCGGACGGACTCGCGAACCGGCGGATGCTGCCGGGCGAGATCCTCGTCTCGATCCGGATTCCGCCCACCCCGTCCGGGCATCACGGCGCCTATGGCAAGCTGCGCGAGCGGGGTTCGATCGATTTTCCGCTGCTCGGTGTGGCCGTGCGCCTCGATCTCGATGCCTCCGGCCTCCTCGAACGCGCTGAACTGGTGCTCACCGCGCTTGCCGCCCGACCCCGTCGCTTGAGCGAAGTCGCGAGTCTTCTCGGCATTCGACCGGGCACGGCGGAGTTCGACCGGGCGGTGGAGGAAGTGGCCGAGATGGCCTCTCGCCGCTGCCGCACCCTGTCGAATCTCTCCGGCGACACCGCCTGGCGTCAGGCTATGATCCCGGTGTACGTAAGGCGCACGCTGCATGCGGCGATCGCAGGCAGCGGTCCGGTGCACCACTTGTAGACGGTCTC
>JAQBHL010000385.1:0-2505 GCA_032127745.1 Acidobacteriota bacterium | reverse complement strand
GTAAGCGTCCGGTAAACCCCACCCCCTGAGCGTCGGCGCTCGCGAGGGTGCGCCGCGATCTGGCCGGCCGATCAGGCCGCGATGTCGAGTTTGGCGACGGGTAGGAGCGCGGCGATCTCGGACTGTTTCCAGCCTGCGGCGAGCTTTTCGAGGACGTCTTTGAGCCACGCGTAGGGATCGACCCCGCGCAACCGGCAGGTGCCGAGCACGGTGTAGATCACGGCGGCGCGTTCGGCCCCCGCGTCCGACCCTGCAAATAACCAATTGTTCCGGCCGATCGCGATCTTGCGCAGCGCGCGCTCGCACGCGTTGTTGTGGATCGCGAGGCGGCCGTCTTCGAGAAAACGATTGAGCGGCTTCCACTGGTTGACGGCGTAGGTGACCGCCTTGCCCATGGGGCTTTTCGGTGGTGCGGTCTTCCACGTCTCGCCGACCCAGGCTTGGAGGTCGTCGAGGATCGGCTTGCTGCGCTCGAGCCGAAGCGCCAGCCGGTCGGCGGGCGTGTAATCGGCCGCTTCGCGCTCGAGCATGAACAGATCCGCGATCCACTTCACCGCGATTGCGGCACGCTTGTCCGAATCGAGTGCTTGCACGAAGTAGCGGCGTGCATGGCTCCAGCATCCGGCTTCCTTCGCACGCCCCAACGCGAACAGTGGATCGAAGGCCCCGCCGGCATCCGCCTGAATCCATCCCTCGCGTAGGCCCAAGAACTCACACGGACCCGTTCCCTCGCCCGTCGGCCGGTAGTCGTACACGACCCATTTGTCGTCCCCGAGCATCGCGTACATGTGCCCGCGCTTGGAGCCCCCGGGCTTGTCGCGGTCAAGTACCGTCAATGGCGTGGCGTCCACCTGGACGACCCCGCTCTCCAACATGAGCCGTCGGATCTCCTGCGCGACTGGAACCAACGCCTCTGTCCCGGCCGTGACCCAGTCGCCCATCGTTGACACCGGAATGTCGGGCCCGTGTCGCTTGTAGATCTCCCGGATGCGATGCAAGGGCGAGTGATCCGCGTACTTCTTGACGAGCACGTCGGCCATCAGCCCGAATCCCGGGAGCCCTCCCTCGATCGGCTTCGCCGGCACCGGGGCGACGACCACCCCTTCGCCTTCGCACCGCTTGCAGGCGTACTTCGCCCGCTCGTAGACGATCACCTTGAACTGAGCCGGCATGAGCTCGAGCACTTGGCTCGTCTCGCAGCCGATGCAGACCTTCGAAGCACCGCAACCGCAGGTCTTATCCGCTTCGTCCGGCTCGAGCCGTACGACCTCGCGCGGGACCGACTCCGGGATCACGGCTTTCGATCCCTTACGTTCGATGGATTTGCGGCGGATGTAGGCCACGACGGGTCGCGCGTCGTCTTGTGCGGTCGCGACCTTTCCGAGCGCTTCGAGGAAGAGCGCAAGCTGCGCCGGATCGATCCGCTCGGTCTTGCGGCCGAATCGGTCCTTGAGCATCAAGCGCAATTGGTGGGCGAGCTTGTCGTGGTCGGCGGCGAGCTGCCCGAGAAGCGACACGAACAGATCGAGCGCTTCATCTTTGCGGTCGGCTTCGAGAAGGGAAGCCAGCGTCGTCTTGATCGACTCGATCTGAGAGGTCAGCGAGGACGACGCGACAGTCATGACGTACGAATCGTAACCGATCTCACGCGCGATCGAGCGCGATGATTTGAAATCTTTTCAGCCGGTCGCGCTCACGTGCGGCTTCCAGCGCGGCCGTCGTCGCGCATGCGTGAGATCGAGCCCTTCGAGAATCAAACCGAGGTCGCCCGCGTCGATCTCGAGACGCGCGGTATCGCCGGCGGGAAGCCGGAACGTGCCGCGCTCGAGGCGTTTGTAGAACAGGCAATAGCCGCCACTCGCGAAAAACAGGATCTTGAGCCGATCGCCTCGGCGATTCCGGAAGGCAAAGAGATGACCGGAGAGCGGATCCTCTTTGAGAACCTCGCGGGTCAGTCCGGCCAAACCGTCGAATCCGCGGCGGAGATCGACCGGGGTCGTGGCCACGAAGACCCGGATGCTCGCAGGAACCGAGAACATCACCGCACGGGAAGACGGGATAGAACCGCCACGGCGTCGTCAACGCGCGTGTCGCCGACGATGCGCAGGAACATACCGCCGGACAGCTCGATCTCGATCGTCGCCGTGACGGCGCTCGGTCGAATCGTGACCTCGGCGAAGCGTGGACTCGCCACGGGAACGCGATGCTCTTGCGCCAATCGCCTCTTCCAGCGGTACAAACGCTCGACCCCAAGACCGTGCTTGAGCGCGAACCGGCTGATCGACAGCCCGCTGAGCTCGATCCGGTCGAGCACCTCGCCGGCTTTCGCCGCCGTCCAGTACGAACGCTTCGATTTCGACGTCTTCATTCCCCACCTCCCTCGAGGCGGTGATCATCGTCGCGGCGTCATCCGCGCGGAAGGGTGGGGTTTACCGGACGCTTACCCTGCGGGTCCAAACAAGAATCCGAGATCCGCCAGCGCCTTTCTGCCGACAACCCTGCCGG
>JAQBHL010000384.1:0-3117 GCA_032127745.1 Acidobacteriota bacterium | reverse complement strand
CTTTCCCCCCGGGCCACGTTTTCCTGATCTCCGCCAGCCGCACTTGGACCCGGTCCCACAATTCCTCTGAGACGATCCGAAATTCAGGGGACTCTTTCATGTCCCATTCACTTTTCGCCTTGTCGAACCTCCGGAGCTGTCCGGTCAGGGGGTTGCGCCTGTACCCAGTGCGGTTCCAGGTCCAGATGCCTTTGTATTTCTCGTTCCGCAGCATCGTATGGATCGTCCCCGTGCTCCATCGGCAGATCTTGTTATTTCTGCCGCGAATCCCCTCCTCGTTGAGGCGCTTGATGATGCTGAAGATGGATTGTCCGTCTGCGAACTCCCGGAAGACGCGTCGCACCACTTCCGCCTCGGCTTCGTTTATCTGCATCAGAGCTCCGGCGGGTTTTCCCTTGCCCCGATTATCGAGGCGTACTTTCTCTGACGGCATCGATTCGAATCCAAACGTGCGCTCTCCTACGAAGTATCCCTCGTTCTTTCGGCCCTTCATGCCCCGTAGGGTCTTCCGTGTTAAACGGCATGCAATATTGACCCACTTTCGGGGGTAATCGGCGTCGAAAATTGACCCACCCTTGGAACTCCTCCATCCTCCTGAAGATCGCCGGAGGAAGGAGAGACAACAAGGGAGATGCTAATCGTGGAGACCATCCGCAAGATCCGTTTGGCGCACCACCGGGACAGGAAGTCGATTCGACAGATCGCCCGGGATTTTCAGCTGTCCAAGAACACCGTCAAGAAAATCATCCGCAGCGGCGTTACCGAGCTCGTCTACCGGCGGGAGACCCAGCCCCGGCCGAAGCTGGGTGCGTTCGAGGAGCAACTGTCGCGGTTTCTTAGGACAGAAAAGGAACTGCCCCGCCGGGAACAGCGGACGGCGCAACAGCTGTTCGAGGAGTTGCAGCGGGAAGGGTTCGCTGGAGGCTACGACAGCGTCCGTCGGTACGTGCAGCAATGGAAGGACCGCGAGAAGAATCGTCAGGTCAAGGCGTTCATCCCGCTGTCGTTCGCGCCCGGCGAGGCGTTCCAGTTCGACTGGAGCTACGAGTACGTGGAGCTTGGCGGGGTCTACATGAAGGTGAAGGTGGCGCACTTCCGGCTCTGCCACAGCAGGATGCCGTTCTGCGTAGCCTACACCCGGGAGACGCTGGAGATGGTCATGGACGCCCACATCCGCGCCATCGAGTTCTTCGGGGGCACGTGTCGCCGGGGAATCTACGACAACATGAAGACGGTGGTCGTCAAGGTGCTCATGGGCAAGACACGGACGTTCAACAAGAAGTTCCTGGCGCTTGCCTCGCATTACCTGTTCGAGCCGGTGGCCTGCACGCCGGCGGCGGCCTGGGAGAAAGGACAGGTCGAGAACCAGGTCGGCGTCCTCCGGCAACGTCTCTTCGTTCCCCGGCTCAAGTTCGCCGATCTCATCGAGCTGAACCGGTACTTGGTAGACCAGTGCCGAACGGTCTCCGCCGGACAGAAGCATCCCGAGTTCCCGGATCGCACAGTCGCCGAGCTCTTCGCCGAAGAACGGAAGCACCTCCTTACCGTGCGGGTGCCGTTTGACGGATACCGGGAGGAGATGGCCCGGATCTCCTCCACCGCGCTGGTCCTGTTCGAACGCAATCGGTACAGCGTACACGCCTCGGTCGTGGGCAGGTCGGCCACGGTCCGGGCCTACGCCGACCGATTGGTCATCGTGGCGGACGACCGGGTGGTTGCCACCCATCCTCGCCTGTTCGGCAAGAACAAGACGGCCTACGACCCCTGGCATTACGTCGAGGTGCTCAAATACAAGCCCGGGGCGCTGCGCAACGGCGCCCCCTTCAAGGAATGGGAACTTCCGGAAGCACTGCAAGCGGCGAGGGAGATCCTCGGCGGCCATGCCGACGGCGACCGCCAGTTCGTCGGCATCCTCTGCGCCGTTCTGACCTACGGGCTGGACGATGTTGCCGACGCCTGCGGCGCCGCGGTCGCCGCAGGCACCGTCAGCAAGGACGTGATCTTGAGCCTGCTGGCCCGGAAGAACGAGGGGGTACCTGCGGAGGCATACGATCCTTCATCCCGACTTCCTGTCCTCCGGCTGCCCCCGGTTGCCGACTGCGGTCGCTACGACCGGCTGCTCGCCGGAGGCGCCCATGCTACGTGACCAGATCCTGGAGGCGATGGGAGCCTTGAGGCTTCACGGCATGAAGGGTTCCCTGGACGAAGTGCTGGCGGCGGGGATTAAGCAGAAGAAGACCTCGGAGAAGATCCTGCTGGAACTTCTCTCCGCGGAGTTGGCCGAGCGGCGCGTCCGGAGCATCCGCTACCGCATGGGGCTGGCGAAGTTCCCCATGGACAAGGACCTGGACAGCTTCGACTTCAACGCTTCGCCCGCCAATGAGGCTTTAGTGCGCTCTCTCTACGAGGGGCGCTTCCTCTCCGACCAGGGCAACGTCATCCTCGTCGGCGGCACCGGAACCGGTAAGTCCCATCTGGCCATCGCCATCGCCCGGCATGCCGTCCGCAGTGGCATGAGAGGGCGGTTCTTCAACCTGCTGGACCTGGTCAACCAACTGGAGCAGGAAAAGCTGGCCAACCGCGGCGGAAGGATGGCCGAGAGCCTGGCTCGCCTCGACTTCGTGGTGCTGGACGAACTGGGGTACCTGCCGTTCTCAAAAAACGGCGGCCAGTTGCTGTTCCACCTGATCTCCAAACTCTACGAGCGGACCTCGCTGCTGATCACGACAAACCTGACCTTCGGCGAGTGGGCGCAAGTCTTCGGCGACGGCAAGATGACGACGGCGCTGCTGGACCGGGTCACCCATCACTGCGACATCGTCGAAACGGGGAACGAATCCTGGAGGATCAAGACAAGAGAAAACGGGAAAAAGTGACGCCTACGGGTGGGTCAATATTGGACGCCGATCCTGGGTCAAAATTGAATGCCGGTTGACACTATCCACGAGAGTCCGTTGTTGCAGAGAAGTATCACGCGCTTGTTTTCTTGGGAATTGCCAATAGCCGAATGAAAGATTTTCATGACTTATATGTTTTGATTGAATCAGGTCAGCTTGCAGCAGACAAAACAGAAAAAGTCATTCAATCCGTTTTCGAGCACAGAGAGACAAAACTGAG
>JAQBHL010000383.1:0-3986 GCA_032127745.1 Acidobacteriota bacterium | reverse complement strand
CCAGGCCGTCGTCATCCCTGAACAGATCGGCGTCCGCCTCGGGATCATCGTCCTCCCACTCGTCAGAATCGTCATCGCTATTGCGACGCGGAGAGAGGATCAGCGATACAGCGTCTTCTGAATTGTCGTAGCTCATGAGGTTATCTGTCTCCTTCCCGATGGTCGGGCTACAACCCGGTGCGGTCATGACCGCCCAATCGTACCCGCAGTGGTCGGAAAGTCGGATCCGGGTTGCTGGTTTGGCTCACTCGAGGCCGAGCGTCCCACGCCTGACCGGCCAGCCCTCCAAGGGATCGGTCTCTTCCCCGGAAGCCTTTCGAGGGAGGGAGCGAGGAAGGTATCCTCGACCGGTCGTGAACCCTGAACCTTGGAGACATAAGACATAAATGAGCCCCCGCAAAACGCCGGCGTCGCGAACTACCTGGACTTTGGCCGCGATCTTCCTCGCGAGTTTCGCGTCCGGCGGAGAGATCAAGGGAAGGGCGAGCGACGCCCTCGGCGGAGCGCTCCCCGGCGCGGAGGTGATGGTGGAGAACGCGGCCACCGGGATTCTGACCATCACCATCACGGATCAGACCGGCTCCTACTCCTTCCGCGGGCTCTCCGCGGGCATATATCGAGTGATCGTCCGGGCTCCCGGTTTCTCACCCGGGATCCGAAATATCTCTCTCGCCGCCGACGTGGACACGATCGAACTGAACTTCCAGTTGAAGGTCGGCAACCTCCAAACCGACGTGACCGTGACCGCATCCCGAAGCGCCCGGGATTCGCTGGTGATCCCTCTGCGCGCGGAAAGTCTGGGGACCGAGACGATGGCGGCCACGAATCCGGGCTCCCCGGGCGAACTCATGATCGCGGCCACCAGTGTGACCCCGGTGGGCAGCGGCCCGTTCCAGATGCGCCCGCGCCTGCGCGGCCTGGACTCGACCCGCGTGCTCGTCCTCGTGGACGGCGAACGGCTCAACAACGCGCGGACGGCCACGGATCGGGCGGGGGTGGAGGTTGGGCTGGTGGACGCCTCGAGCATCGAGAGCATCGAAGTGGTGAGCGGCGCCGGATCGGTCCTCTACGGCACGGACGCGCTATCCGGTACGGTCAACATTCGGACGGCCCAGCCCCAGTTTTCTCAGGACACCCGGTTCACCGCGGCCCTCAACGGGTATTACAGCTCCAACGAAAACGGCCGCCGCGGCAACCTGGCCCTCGGTCTGTCCGGACCCCGATTTGCCCTGAATCTGTCCGGGGGCAAGGAAGCCTTCGATGAATACAAGAGCGGTGGGGAGGACGGCAGCGTGCTGGAGGACTCCACGCCACTTTACGCGGACGGCACTCTGACTCAGGTTGATACCGCGGATACCTACTTTGGATTCCACTTCAACGCCTTCCCGGAGCCCTTCAACGCGCCGTTCGTGCGCACCTCCACCGAGATACCCGCCTCCTTCATGGACGGCACCACGGTCAACGGCAACGCGCTCGTCTCTTTGAACGACCGGCAGAACCTGCGAGTGAAGTACTTCCACCGCGAAACCACCGACGTGGGCTTTCCCGATTTCGTGCCGCCTCAGTTCTTCCAGGGGATCATCCTGCCCCACAGCGACCTCGACAAGGTCTCGGCCCGGTACGAGGCTCGCGCGATCAACTCCTGGTTTTCCCACTTCTCCGCCACCGCCTACTACCAGAAGCAGGATCGGCTCCTTCGCAATATCGACATTCCGATCCAGTTCCCGGCCCCCGCCCCGACCTTCTTTCCCATCAGTATCCTCAGGCTGGTCATCAACAGCGATACCGGGCAGAAGGTCAAGACCCAGGGCTTCGACACCCAGGGCCGTTTCCTGCTCTCGCCGAAGAACGTCCTCACCGCGGGCGCCACCTACTACCAGGACGACAGCGCCGACTACCGCACCAGTTCCACTCAGCTCAACCTGGTGGGCCAGGTGGTCCTCGGCCCTCGCGGACCAGCCCCGGTGGTCCTCCCTTCCCTGTTGCCGCTCGGGCCTCCCACCTTCACCAATCCAAGCCGGGTTCCCAACGCCACCTTTGCCGACTTCGGCGTGTTCGCCCAGGACGAATGGGACCTGAGCGACAAGGTTCGTCTGGTCGCCGGCCTCCGCCTCGACAACTACAAGATCAACACCTCGGCCACTCCCGGATACAACATCGACGCGGTCATCGCGGGCGCCGCGCCCCCCATCGATCCGGCCACCCTGCCCAACCCGGACGGCGACCGCATCAGCCGCACCGCCTTCACCGGAGACGTGGGCCTGGTCATCCGGCAGAGCGACCGGCTGAGCTTCATCGCTCACTACGGCCGCAGCTACCGCCACCCGAACCTCGAGGAGCTCCTGTTCTCCGGGCCGGCCACGATTGGGAGCATCGCGCCCAACATCACCGTGGGGCCGGAGAAGGGCGAGAACATCGATCTCGGCCTCAAGTTCAGGTCGGCGCCGATCCAGGGGTCGTTGTCCTATTTCAACAACAAATATTCCGATTTCATTTCCACCGAGATCACCGCCCTGACCGCCTCCAGTTCGGTCTCCCAGGCCATCAACTTCGCGGACGTTCGCATTCAGGGCGTCGAGGGCGACATCCAGGGCTCCTGGAAACAGGGGCCGGCGATCGTCTCCGTCTTCGGAAACGCGTCCTACAACAAGGGCGACGTCCTGAAGGGCACGAACCCCCTCACCAATGCCTCCATAGCCGGCACCCCCCAGGACAACATCAGCCC
Organism: Acidobacteriota bacterium; assembly: GCA_032127745.1. Lineage (GTDB taxonomy): Bacteria > Acidobacteriota > Vicinamibacteria > Fen-336 > JAGNNV01 > JAGNNV01. The sequence continues at coordinate 1,261 of JAQBHL010000383.1, read as the reverse complement.
CTTCAAGACCATCGCGGGCCTGCGTCTGTCGGACCGGAAGGACCATTTCTGGGGTGAGTACTCGGTTCGATATCAGAAGGAGGTGGAGCGGGTGGCCACCACACTCGAGGACTCCCCTTTCCTCATCTACCAGGATCTGGCCAGCCTCAGCGGGTTCACCATCCATCGCATCGGGGTGGGCTACGACTGGCGGAAGGACGGAAAGACGGTGGGGGTCACGGTCAACGTCGAGAACCTCGGCAACACGTTCTATCGCGAACAGTTCCAGTTCGCCCCCGCCCGCGGGAGAAGCATCACCGTCGGGCTGCGCGTGCTCAGCCGATAGTCGGCGAAGGAGATCCCATGGCCGATCCGACTCTTGGCCCCGAGCTGGCGTTGCTTGAGAAGGACGTTGGCGAATGGGATGCCGCCATCACCGTCACCTCTGTGCCCGGCGCCCCCCCGCAGGCCTCGACCGGCCGTCTGGTCGGCCGACTGATCAGCGGGGGCCGCTGGCTCCTCACCGACTTCAAGAACCACACCACCGGCTTCGAAGGGCACGGGATCTACGGCTACAACGCCGCCTCCAAGCGCTACGTCGGCACCTGGGTGGACGACATGCGCACGAACCTGTACCTCGGCGAAGGAGACTGGGACGAGGCCACGAAGACCATGACCTACCGCTGGACTGCGTCCATGCCCGACGGCAAGGTCATGCAGTGGCGAGAGACCACCGAGGTCGTCTCCGAGGCCGAGCAGATCTTCCGCGTGCTCTTCCCCTCCCCGGAAGGGGCCGAGTTCGAAATGATGCGCGTGATCTATCGTCGGGCTTGAGACCGCGGCCGATCCCCGCGGCACTGCGAAGGACCTGTGAAAGGAAGCCTCTCACCATCATGAAGACCCGACGCGGACCATTCCACTCCCCGGCCACCCTGGTGCTGGCCCTGGCTCTCCCCCTCGCCCTTCCCCCCTTGGCTCCGGCCCAGGCGTCCGAGGCTCCCCCCCCTCACGATCCCAAGGAGCTGCCCGTCCGGATCATTCCAAACCTCGGCGAGGGAGCCGAGTTCTATTTCTCGCCGGACAGCAAGAGCCTGATCGGCAACGCCAAGCGCGAAGGCGACGCCACCCATCACGTCTACACCACCACCCTCGACGGCACGAAGATCGTGAGGATCAACGACAAGGGCGAGGATGCCTGCTCGTTCTACTTTCCCGACGGCAAGCGCCTTCTGTGGACCTCGACCCGCGACCACCCCGACCTGCCCACCGGAGGCTGGTCCGA
>JAQBHL010000382.1:0-12567 GCA_032127745.1 Acidobacteriota bacterium | reverse complement strand
CCACCCGCCCTCCCACCATGGTGAGGTCCACCGGGGTAGTCAGGATCTTCTTCGGTTCCATTTTGAAAAGATCCTCATTGAAGATCACGAGATCGGCGAGCTTCCCCGGTTCCAGAGTTCCCTTGCGGTCATCCGCGAATTCGGCATAGGCCGAACCTCGGGTGTACAGATCAATCGCCTGGTCGAGCGGAATCCGCTCCTCCGGGAGAAAGCCGTCCTTCGGCCCGCCTTCCACCGTCTCTCTGGTCACCGCGGCATACAGGCCGAGTCGTGGATCGAGAGGTTCGACGTACCAGTCGGTGCCGAACGCCACCTCGATGCCGGCGTCGAGGAAGGACTTGAAGTTGTAGGCCAGGCGGCAGCGCGCGACGCCGATACGTTTCGGGGCCCATCGCATGTCGTCGATGCAGTGCGAAGGCTGGATCGATGCCACCACCCGCAGCCTGGCGTAGCGCGCGAGATCGGCTTTCCGCACGACCTGGGAGTGTTCAATCCGGAAACGGCGATCCTCCCGGGAACGCGCGGCCGAGGCCTTCTCGAAGGCGTCGAGGACGAGGGCGTTGGCGCGATCGCCGATGGCATGGACCGCCAGCTGGAAGCCGGCGGCATCGGCCTCGTCGATCATCCGGTTCAACTCGTCCACCGGATAGAGCAACAGGCCGGTCGTGGTCGGCTCGTCGGTGTAGGGCTCGAAGAAGGCGGCGGTGCCGGAGCCCATTGCGCCATCGGAGAGGATCTTGATCGCGCCGATGCGGATCCAGTCGTCGCCGAGACCCGAGCGAACGCCGGCGTCGATCAGGGCCTTCATGGCGCTCACTGGCCGCCATACGTTGATGCGGGCCGAGAGGCCGCCCTCGGCCCGAATCTGCTGATAGGTGGGAAGAGCGTCGATCGACGAATTGTCCTGAACGCTCGTCACCCCAAGCGACGCCGCGTGGGCGAGGGCCGCCTTCGCGGCGCGCACGTTCATCTCGCGTGTCGGTTCGGGGAGTGCCTTATAGAGGATGTCCTGGGCGTTGTCCTTCAGGATGCCGGTGGGCTCGCCCGCAGCGTCGCGCACGATGGTCCCGCCGAACGGATCCTTCGTGTTTCGATCGATGCCCGCCGCCTTCAGGGCCGCCGAGTTCGCGAGGATCATGTGGCCGTCCAGACGGTTGACCGCGACGGGATTGTCCCTGGTGGCCCCGTCAATGAGGTCCTTGGTGGGAAGAGCCTGACTCGGCCAGCGTTCGTGATCCCAGTTTCCGTTGAGGATCCAGGCTCCCCCGGGCAGAGTGGCGGCGTGCCCGCCAATACGGCTCGCGAAATCCTTCTCGTCCTTCGCGTCGCGCAGATCCACGGAGAGAAGCCCGAAGCCGCCGTCGAGGAAATGCACATGAGCGTCGTTGAAGCCCGGGGTGACCAGCCGGCCCCGGAGGTCCACCACCCGGGTCGCGGGAGAAGCGAGGGCGCGCACGGTGGCGTCGTCCCCCGCCGCCAGCACCCGCTCGCCGGCCACGGCCAGCGCGGTCTCGAACCGGCCCTTGTGAACGTACACCCGTCCGTTGACGAAGATCGTATCCGCGGACTGCACCGTCATGACCGCTCCCAGAATGAGACCCAACACCTAAACCACCTTGACGATGACCAGAGTCATGTCGTCGTGCGGGCTCTCGCCGGCGGCGAAGGTCCTCACTTCATGAAGGATGCGCTCCTTGAGGTCGTCGCTCGACAGGGCGTTCGCGTCCTTGAGGATGGAAGCGAGGCGTCCCTCGCCGAAAAGCTCGGCCCGGCCGTTCATGGCCTCGGATATCCCGTCGGTGAAGAACAGGAAGGAATCCCCGTGGACCAGCGGCATCTCCACTTCCTCGATCACGGCTTTGAACCGATCGCCGGAATCGAAGCCCAGGGCCAGGCCGGGCGGCGACAGGAGGCGGGTCTGACCCGTGCGTCCGTCGAAATGGATGAGCGGATTGTGACCCGCGCGAGCGACCCGGAGGGTGCGCTTCAACGAGTCGATGATCGCGTAGGTCATGGTCACGAAGGACCGCCGGTCCAGATTGGGAGCCAGGATCTCGTTGAGTTCGGTCAGCAGATCCTTGGGTGAATCATGGTTCCGGGAGAGCGAGAGAATCAGACCTTTGAGTTCGGCCATGTAGAGCGCGGCCGAGGTGCCCTTGCCCGAGACGTCGGCGATCAGGACCCCCAGGCGGTGGTTCGAGAGAGGCAGCAGGTCGTAATAGTCCCCGCCCATCTCGTTCGCGGGAAGACAGACCGCGGCGATCTTCAGGCCTTCCACTTCGACATACTCCTGCGGGAGCAGACTCATCTGGATGTTGCGGGCCACCCGGAGGTCCTCCTCCATCCGCTCCTTCTCCCCCTGCTCCTCGAGCAGGTCCTCGATGCCCTGGGACATCGAGTTGAAGGAGCGGGCCAGATCGCCCAGCTGATCCTTGCTCCGAACGATGATGCGGTGCGAGAAGTCGCCCATCTGGAGCTTTCGCGTCCCCAGGGACAGGGCGTGGACCGAACCCGTGATCGATCGGACCAGGGCGGTGCCGAACATCAGGGCTACGAAGTAGACGAAGGCGAAGATCACCGCCACCACCCCGAGCGCGATGAGGAGAATCTGGGAGAAGCGCTCCTTCCCGGGAGTCAGGGAGTCGTAGAGGCGGGCCGGGTTGACACTGAAGGGGATCAGGACCGTGGACCTCGCCCCGGTCTGCCAGTCGAACTGTTCGTGGGTGGCCACAAAGGTGTTCGTGGGAGAGGTCCGGACCGACGTGTTCACCCGGGTCCCGGTGGCCGGGGCCGCGGACGGGGCATCGAAGCTCGTCACCACGATGCCGGATTCGTCCTCCAAGGAGGCGAAGAGGGACGCATCGTAGGGAATCTCCACGATCACGGAGGCGGAGCCCCGCCGGGCCACGGCCCGGAGCAGCTTCACCTCGCCGTCCCGGACCAGGCCCGAGAAGCGATCCCCTTCGATCCAGGCTGGAGCCACCTTCGGAGCCTTGCCTCGGCTGGCCAGCACCACCCCATCGCGAACCACCGTCCAGGCGGACGAGGCGTGCTGGGTGAGGGCGGTGGCGAAGGCCGCGTCGAGGTCGGCCTTCGAGGCGGTGCCGGAACCCGCCACGCTCAGGGCGGTCGCGGCCACCGCGCCGAGGGTGGACTCGCGCCGGTCAAACTCGTTGCCGACCAGCCGGGTGGAAAAGGCGAGGAACAGGATCAGCCAGGAAACGAAGATGAAGACCACGCCCAGCCCGAGGGGCACGAGGGCGGTCAGGACGTAGGCCATGAGCAGCTTGGCCCGAACCCGATAGAAGAAGATCCGGATGATGCGACCGGGAATGGACCGGCCGTGGATCACGAGGAGAACGACCAGGGCGGTCTTCCAGGGAAGAGGGACGCTGACGTTCAGAGCGGCTTCGACCGCGCCGCACACGAACGCGCCCAGCATCAACCGTCCGCCCCAGGAATCACGGAAGAAGTTGAAGAGCCGGCGCCAGGCCGGAATCTCCGGCCGCGCCGACTCGGTTCCCGGCAGCAGGTAGCTCGGCCGGACGATCCGCGCGGCGCCGGTATCTGGTCGCGGCCGCGTCATCTCGCTGGTCCTCGGTTTCAGGGCCTTCCTCACCCGCGGATGTTAATCGGTGCGCCGCGTGGGCGAAGCGGAGGCGCTGAATCGCTCTCCACTCTCACCCGGGTGGTGCCCGGCCGGCCCGGCGCTCTGGGGCGAGGCTCGATGGTCGGAAGTCAGGGTTCGCGGAGGGTGGGGACCCGGCCCACCGTCCACGGCGCTCCCGCCGCCTCCGCGTCGCGCTCCATGGCCGGAATTTCCATCTCGACCAGAGTTCTGAGTCTGGCCAGCTCCTCGCCGAACATCGACTTTGCGATTTCCACCTGGTGACGATGGGTGGCGGTGGGCGGCGCGAGGGTTCGCGACTGCTCGAATCCGATGCCGTTCACCCGGTCGCCGATCGAGTCCGGGGTGGCTTCACTCCGCCGGGCGATCGCGGTATCCCCGCGCAGGGCGATGAGGATGGCTTCGAGCCGCGTGTCGGCGGCCCGGACCGCGTCATGCAGCGAGAGCGGCGCGGCCGGGGTGGCGTCGAGGGCTCGCTTCAACTGGTCGAGCCGGGTGTTGGTGGCATTCGCCACTTCGAGCGCCCCCGCCACCGACCGACGGAGCGACTGGTAGGCAGCCTGGAACTCGCCGCGCGCCTTGTGGTCGGCGAGGGTGAGCGATCCCAGGGGATCGAGGTCCACCTTGAACGCGACCGGACCGCCAAGCACCGTCACCACGCCCCCCACGCGCTGAGCCATGGTGACGCGGTAGGCGCCGGGAATGGCGTACGGTCCAGTCTGGTTCCCGAAGAAGTCGTCATCGTCGTCGTCGGGACGAGGAGTGCGCGGCAGCGTGTGCAGGGGGTGACGCAGATCCCAGGCCACCCGCTGGAAGCCGGCGCCGGCCGGACCGGTGATGGTGCGCACCGGCGCGCCCGACTCGTCGCTGAGAGTGAGCAGGATCGCGGGCGCTTCCTCTTCAGACTCGGCGCGCAAGGCATCGAAGGTCGGGTACTCGATCGGCTTTCCTGCTTTCTCCGCGGCCTTTTCCGCCTCGATCCGCCTTTCCTTGAGCGTCTTCAGGCCGTCCTTGAGGTAGTACGTGATCACCGCGCCATAGGGCGGATTGTCGGCGGCGTAGAGCATCTCGCCCTGGAAGGCCTTGCCCCGGCCGCCGTAGCGCTGCGTGGGCACATAGAGCAGGGCATCGCGCGCGCCCACCAGGGTGGCGGGCTTCCGGGTCATCTCCAGGGTAGCGGTGCGGAGCGGAGTGTAGTCGTCCACGATGTACACCCCGCGGCCGAAGGTGCCGAGGACCAGATCCTGGTGCCGCTTCTGGATCGCGATCTCGCGCACCGCGATGGTGGGAAGGCCGGAGATCTTGATCCAGCGCTGGCCCCCGTCCTGGCTGAACCAGGCCGCGAACTCGGTGCCGGCGAAGAGCAGTTTCGGATCGACATGATCCTCGGCGATGGCGTAGGTGGACCCGCGTTTCGGCAGGTCGCCGGTGATGGAGGTCCAGGTGCGGCCGGCATCGGTGGTTTTCAGGAGATAGGGCTCGAAGTCGCCGTTCTGGTGATTCTCGAAGGCCACGTAAGCGGTATTCGCATCATGCTGCGAGGCGCGGATCCGGGCCACGTAGGCATCCTTGGGGATACCCGGGAAGGAATCGATCTTCCGCCAGCCGGCCCCGCCATCCTCGCTCACCTGGATGAGGCCGTCGTCCGTGCCGACATAGAGGAGTCCCTCCTTGAGCGGCGACTCGGCGATGGCGCTCAGGTTGCCATAGAGCGCGGTGGAGGAGTTCTTCGCCACCGCGTCCGGGCCCCACACCTTCCCCATGATCTCGAGCTTGTTCCGGTCGATCTGCCGGGTGAGATCAGAGGAGACCGCCTTCCACGAATCGCCGCGATCGTCGGTGCGATACAGACGCTGCGAGCCCATGTACAGACGCGAGTGCGAGTGGGGCGAGATGATGAAGGGGGTGTCCCAGTTCCAGCGGGAGGGCGCTTCGCCCTTCTCCTCCTTGGGCTGAATGCCCTGACGCTCGCCCGTCCGCTTGTCGAAGCGAACGATCACCCCGTGCTGAAGCGCGGCGTAGATGAGGTTGGGATCGGAAGGATCGATGCGGGAGACGAAGCCGTCCCCGCCGTGGGTCACGAACCAGTCCTCGTTCAGGATGCCGTGGTCGGAACGGGTGCGCGACGGGCCGCCGAGGGAGTTGTTGTCCTGCAGGCCGCCGTACACGTTGTAGAAAGGCTGCGCGTCGTCGACATCCACATCGTAGTACTGGGCCAGGGGCAGGTTCTCGAAGAAGGTCCAGGTGGCGCCCTGGTCGAAGGTCCGATAGAGGCCTCCGTCGTTTCCGAGCAACATGTGACTGGCATTGTTCGGATCGACCCAGATGATGTGATGGTCCACGTGCATGTAGCGCTGGCCGAGAGGACGGAGGGTCTTGCCCCCATCGTCCGACACCCGGGTGACGAAGTCCGGCACATAGACGCGGTCCGGGTCGGACTCGTCCGCGAAAATGTCGCCGTAGTACATCGAGCCCTGGGTGAAGTCGGTGCGCTTCTCCCAGGTGACGCCGTTGTCGGAACTGCGGTATATGCCGCCCTTGCCATTGGCGGCCTCGACGTTGGCGTAGACGATGTCCGGATTGCTCTTCGCGATGGAGAGACCGATGCGGCCGAGTTCTTCCTTGGGCAGGCCGGTAATGACCTTGGTCCAGGTCTTGCCGCCGTCGGTAGAGCGATGGATCGCGGCTTCGGGTCCGCCATCGATGAGAGTGAAGAAAGTTCGGCGTCGCTGATAGGCGGAGGCGATGACGATGTCGGGATTGCGGGGATCGAGCACCACATCCGAGACCCCGGTGTTCTCCGAGATCTTCAGGACCTGCTCCCAGGTCTTGCCTCCGTCGGTGGTCTTGTAGAGGCCGCGGTCTCCGCCGGGGTTCCAGAGCGGGCCTTGGGCCGCGACATAGACGATGTCGGTGTTATCAGGATTGACCACGATCCGGCCGATGTGCTGGGAGTCCTTGAGGCCGACGTTGTTCCAGGACTTGCCCCCGTCCTCCGACTTGTAGACGCCGTCGCCGTAGGCGACCGACCGCTGCGAGTTTCGCTCGCCCGTGCCCACCCAGACCACGTTCGGGTTCTTTGGATCGAGGGTGACCCAGCCGATGGAGAACGAGCCTTCCTTGTCGAAGATGGGCTGGAAGGAGGCGCCGCCGTTCGCGGTCTTCCACAGTCCGCCCGAGGCGGTGCCCACATAGAAGATGCCGGGGTTGTCGGGATGCACGGCCAGGCTCATCACCCGGCCGGAGGTGACGGCGGGACCGATGAGTCGCGCGCGCAATCCGCTGAAGGTCTGGCTGTTGAGCTCGGGTTCTTTCGGAGCCTCGGCGGCGGCGGCCTTGCCCGCGGAGGCCTTCTCAGCACCCGACTGGGCGGCGGCGGGGGCGACGGAGGCAGTCTCGGCCCACGCCGCGCTGGCCCAGAGCACGGCAAGAAGTGCGATCGGTCGTGGGATCATCAGGTTCTCCTGGAAACGAGAGGGGTCGGGGGGCAATCATAGGTCGAGGAGCGCGGGCGCCCGGACTCTCACCGTCCCCTCGAGCCAAACGCCTCCCTCGTCGTCGGCGTGGCCCATCAGGTCAAGGAAGTGCTCTCAGCCTGGAGATGAAAGGCTGCTAAGAGGGCGGAGGCTTCTCCGGCTCAGCGAAGCTCCGGCCATCCCGGGCCAGTTGCCTCAGAAGCTCCGAGGGCCGGACCAGATCCCCCTGATCGGCGTGCAAACGGTCCACCGCCGCTGCGATCTTCGATAGACCGAAACCATCGGCCCAGTGCATCGGACCTCCGCGATGCCGCGGGAAGCCATAGCCATGGATCCAGATGACGTCGATGTCGCCGGCGCGCGCGGCGATGCCCTCCTCCAGCAGGAGCGCCCCTTCGTTCACCAGGGCGCCGAAGCAGCGTTCCACGATTTCTCCGTCCGAAATCTCGCGACGCTTGAAGCCAAGCTCGGCGCTCACCGAGCGCACCAGCGCTTCCACTTCCGGATCGGGAACCGGGGTCCGGCTTCCCTTCTCGTAGCGGTACCAGCCGGCGCTCGTCTTCTGCCCGAACCGGCCCATCTCGCAAAGCCGATCCGCGATGGATGAATAGCGCAGGTCCTTCGAGCGCGTGGCCGCCTGACGCTTACGGATCCGCCAGCCGATGTCGAGACCGGCCAGATCGCCGATCTGAAACGGACCCATGGCCATGCCGAAATCGCGCAGAGCGGCGTCGACCTGGTGGGGCAAGGCGCCCTCTTCAAGGAGGAAGTCCGCCTGGCGGCGGTAGGCGTACAGCATGCGGTTGCCCACGAAACCGTCGCACACCCCGACCACCACCCCGATCTTGCCGATCCGCTTGACTGCATCGAGGGAGGAAGACAGGACGTTCGCCGACACCGTGAGCGGACGGACCACTTCGACGAGCTTCATGATGTGGGCAGGCGAGAAGAAGTGAAGACCCAGCACCCGGGAAGGGTCCTTCGTCTCCTCGGCAATGGCATTGACGTCGAGACTGGAGGTGTTGGTGGCCAGGATGGCCTTGTCGCTGCAGACCTCATCGAGCTTGCGGAAGACCTTGAGCTTCAGATCCATCTCTTCGAACACGGCTTCGATCACCAGGTCGGCGGCGGCGAGCGCGCCGTAGTCGGTGGCTCCCTCCACGAGGCCGATGCGATTTGTGGACTCTTCGGCGCTGAGCCTGCCCTTGGCCCGGCTGTCCTCGTAGGTCGCTCGGACCCGGGCCAGGCCGCGGTCCACCGCCTCCTGGGTCTCGTCGGTGACCACCACCGGAAGGCCGGCGTTGGCGAAGGCCATGGCGATGCCGCTGCCCATGGTGCCGAAACCGACCACTCCCACCCGGCGGACGGCCCTCATGGTCGTGCCCTTCTTCAGCTCCCCGGCCCTGTGCGCCTCCCCCTCCGCGAAGAACACGTGGCAGAGGGCGCGCGACTCGTCGCTTCGCGCCAGTTCCATGAAGGCCTCTCGCTCGAGTGCCTGGGCCTCGGCAAAAGGCAGGGTGAGCGAGCGCTTCACGCACTCGAAGGCGGCCTGCGGCGCCTTCCTTCCGCGCGCGGTCTGGCCCAGATCCTTCTCGATACGGTCGAGAAGTCCGGCCGCGGGCGGCGCCACCGCCAGTTCCCGGGTGCGCCGGGGCGCTTTCCGGCTGACTCTTTTCGCGAACGCAGGCGCTCGATCGCGCAAGGTCTTGGCCGGCGCGACCTCGTCCACCAGGCCCAGGGGAACCCCTTCCTCCGCCCCCACGCGACGGCCGTTCAGGATCAGATCCAGGGCGGCCTCCACTCCCACCAGACGAGGCAGCCGCACGGTGCCGCCGGCGCCGGGGAGAATGCCCAGGTTGACCTCGGGCAGGCTCATCAAGGCGCCTTCTTCCGCTACCCGGTAGTGGCAGCCAAGGGCCAGCTCCAGGGCGCCCCCGGCCACCGTTCCGTGGAGTGCTGCCACCACCGGCTTCCGCGCGCTCTCGATGAGCTCGATGATCTCGGGGAGGCTGGGGCTCGCGGGATCCGGATCCGAGAACTCGCGGATATCCGCGCCCGCGCTGAAGTGTCTCCCCGCGCCCGCGATGACCAGTGCTTTCACCGATGGGTCGTTGAGAGCGGCCTGGACGCGATCCACCAGCGCCTTCTTCAGGGCTGCGCCCAGCGCATTCACGGGCGGGTTGTCCAGAGTGAGCACGGCCACCCCCCCTCGCTTTTCGAGATTCACACTCATTCGCTCGTCGTCTCCCAGGTTGGTGAAGGCCCAAGTCTCTCGCACCTTGACTCGGATGTGGTTTCGGCCTCTGGCGACTGACGGCCGAGACCTCCCCGGCCCGGGGTGGGCGGGCGGCCACGGGCTCCCGGAACTCAGTGGCTCGGTTCCGAAACCTTCAGCAGCGCGGCGAGCTCGTGACCCCAGATCGCCGGCCAGGAATGAGTCGAATGGCCGCGGGTCTGCTCGGAGATGGGAATGACCACCGCCCGGCCCTTCTTCACCCGCTTGATCTCGGCCTCCAGGATGCCGAGCTCGGGCGGGTTGACCTGATCGTCGGCCGAGTTGACCGCGACCAGCGGGCACTGGACCTTCTCGAGGTCCTTCGAAGGGTCGTAGTCGAACGACGATTCGAACTGATAGAGCATGTCGTTGGCGTCGCTCGAGGCCACGCGCTGGGCCACCATCCGGTCGAAGAAGGCGTCGGCGGCGTCGCGCGAGGGTGCGAGCTTCTGCCACATCAGGGGCACGCTGGACATGAAGATGCCGGTGTAGACGGCGCCGCGAAGGCCCTCGGGCTGCGCCTTGTATTCCCCGCCCATCCAGGTCGGATCCTTGCGGATGGAGTCGCTCACCATCCGCCGGAACATCCGGTTGCGGCCGGAGATCTGCACGGGAAGGCTGGCCAGAGGCATGGCCGCGTCCATGAAATCGGGATAGCGCTCGGCCCACATCCATGAGTGCATGCCGCCCATCGACGTACCCATGACCAGCCGGAGATGGTTGACCTTGAGGCCTTCGGTGACGAGAAGGTACTGAGCGGTCACCAGGTCGCCGTAGCCGTAGCGCGGGAACTTCGCATGCAGGCCGTCGCTGGGCTTGCTCGACTTGCCATGGCCGATGTTGTCGGGAAGGATGATGAAGTGGGTGGCGGCGTCGAGAAGCTGCCCCGAACCGAGAAGAACGCCCGCGAAGTTGTCGGTCAGGAACTGCGCCCCGGTGCCCCCGGTGCCGTGCATGATCAGAACCGCGTTGGTCACCTGGCCCCGGACGTTCCGGGCCGGCTGGCCGAGGGTCCGGTAATGGAGGTTGAGCACGGGCAGGGTTTCGCCGGAATCGAAATTGAAGTCGCGGACCTGGAAGTCGCCCTCGCTCACCAAGGGTTGGGCGGTACCCGTCTGCGCCGGCGCGCCGGGCAGGGCGGCAAAGAGGGCGATGAGAACGACTCCGACGAAGACGCGTGGTCTGGTCATGGCCCTGAACCTATGCGACCCGCCACCGCCGGACAAAACGGCGGCGCGAACGGGCGCTACCCTTCGCGGCTGATTCCCAGCCGCTCAAGTCGCAATCAAGACTCCTCCTCCAGCCCCGACGGAGGACGAAGGTGTGGCGAGTACCCTGGAGGACGAGGCAAGGTCGTCATGGACCTCCGTCACGACAGGAATCCGGGCGGAAGCGCTCAGCGGAGGACGGGGTGATCGAAGCCAAGAGCAAAGAGAAGCGCGAGTTGAACCTCATCCAGGCGCCCCGTGTTCAGCCTCGTGATGACGGCCCCGATGCGGGTTTTTGGAACGGTCTGCAGGTGATCCAGATTGACCGCGCTTTCCCGTGACAACCCGTCCACCACGCCCAGGACGACTTCGCTCGGGATGCCGCGGATGACCGATGTGAGGGGAGCGACGGTCACCACGCCCAGGACCGAAGCGACCGAGTCTCGGGTCAGGACAAGGACCGGACGCCGCTTGTCGGGTGGGCGGAACTCGTACCAGCGAATCTCGCCCCGCCGGATCAGTCGGGCCATACCTGGTGCCCGCCTGGAACCTCGAACTCACCCTTGCGAACCGGGTGCTTCCGGTATCCCTCCCGGTGCTTTTCCTCCTGCGCACGGACGTTCTCGACCTCAATCGCCCGGGCCAGGGCCTCGCGGGTGAAGGCCGAGCGCGAAAGCCCCCGACGTTTCGCGATGCGATCGACGGTCTTGACAAGGCCGGGCTCCAGTGTCATCTGAACGGTGATCATGGGGAGAAGTATACCTATGAACATAGCTATCCGCCTGGGAGCGCGGATCCATGCCCGGCAGCCAAGCCGAACGACCCCCGCGGTCAGGCGGAGTGGAGGAGGAGGCGTCTTCTCGCCCGAGGTGGAGAGGACACTGAGCTTTGTCGGATCGCGCGCCGACTCAAACGGCAGCCACATCTGATCGGTATCGACGGGGTCGCGCCGCGGCTTCGGGCCGACGCACCATCAGCCTCTCGGACGCCAGCGAGAGCGTCGCGCCGAACGAGTCGAGGATGACGATTTCCAAGGGTTACGCGAGTCCGCGGTACTCTGAAGAGGCATGAGTCGGCCGCCTGCGGCGCGTCGAAACAGAGATACTCGATCACTACGCCGGCTGCGCGACCAGCCTCGGCGTGGAGGAGTTTGGCGCGGGCGAAGCTGGCCAACGCCCAGCGTCGTGCAGATCGTCACCGGGGCTGGGCATAGATCTCCCGGCCCTCTTGTAGAGCCGGTGTGATGACGCTCCACGACTTTCCGAAGTCGCGACGAATGTCCTCGTCCGTGACGACGACGATGCCGGTGGCGTGGCCAAAGCCTCTAAGGGAGCCTTAGATGGCCTGCGACGTGTGAATGCGATGGACGCCGTCCTGGGCCAGGACAAGAACGTCGAGGTCGCGGTCAGGTCCCATCGTCCCACGCGCCGCCGAGCCGAACAGGACGATGCGCTTCGGTTCGATGAGGGAGCGGATCCGGCGCACGAGACCGTCGAGCAGGGTCGGAGTCGGGCCAGGTGGGATGACGACGTTGGTCGTGCTCATAGTCGTACGACGAGACAGGCGCTCTCCTCCGGTGAAGGGGGCTGCGCATCATCGTCCCGGAATTTTAGGTCGAGGCCTCGCTCGGTCGAGCAGGGAGCTTTGCCACGACGCAGGACGCCTTCCCCAACAACGGCCACTCAAGCCGCCCGGATGCCCACCGCCACCGGGGCAGGCGAGGGGAGCGCAATCGAAACCGCTTCACAAGGTCCTTGCTGGTGGGCTGAGCCGCCTCCGTTCGCCCACTACCCCCCGAAGACCCTATCGCCCCGGGCACCTGAGCGGAGGCGGGATTCCTGCTTGGCTCCGCTGCGCGGACCCAATCCAGAGCAAAGTCGCTTGCGCTCGTTTGTCACTCCCGCCGAAGCGAACGGGGGTCTGGGGGGCAAAGCACACCCAAAGGATGGCGATCTGAGGCCCCCAAGCTAGAGCCAGCGG
>JAQBHL010000381.1:0-5934 GCA_032127745.1 Acidobacteriota bacterium | reverse complement strand
CAAAAGTATAGATCGCACGTCCGCTTCTGTCGCCCGCGTGTAGTCGAGAAGAGGGCGCTGTTTCGTGGCCGTTGCGTCCCAGACGTTCCAACGGTCCGAGAGCGGAAGGTACAACTTCACCAGGTTCTGAAGACTCCGGTAAAAACGCCGCCTGATGTCCGCCACCGGCACATCGTGGCCGCCCTCCCGGACCCGCTGAGCGACGCGCTCGACGCAAACCCGAGGCGAGGTAACGCTGAGGTAGTGCAGCTCGATCTCGTAGCCGCGTTCCCGCGCCCTTGCCATGATGGGGGCGTGGCTGCGGCCCGACAGAGTCGACTCCCACCCGAACGAGTATTTGGATCGAAGCGCCGCCCGGATCTCCCCGATCAGGACTCGGCCGGCACGAATGGAAGCAGCCTCGGGAGCAAATGGGGAGAGTCCCCGAGCCACCTCATCCGCGTTCATGAATCGGAGGCAGTTCACCTCCTTGGGAAGGAACTCCCTCGCGAACGTCGTCTTGCCAACGCCGTTGGCGCCGGTGATCAGATAGATGGTGGGCGTGACTTTCACGGGATGACAATCCTAAGGCCGTGAGGCCAGGTCGAGCTTCGTGTCGCGATGTACACCCCGGGGGTGTACGATGCAGTCGTGAGCCGATCGAGTACTAAGGGCGTCGACGCCGAGGCATTCCTCACGAAGCTCATCGGGCCCCTGACCCTGCACGGCCTGCTGCTCGCGCACCGACAGGGCGAGGAGATGTCCCAGGCGGAGTTCGCGCGGCTGCTGGGGATCTCCAAGTCGCACCTCTCCGACATCGAGTGCGGCCGCAAGGCCGTCAGTCCGGATCGGGCCGCTCGCTTCGCTCGCGCCCTTCAACTCAGCGAAGCTCAGTTCGTCCGGCTGGCCCTGCAGGACATCGTGGATCGCGCGGGCCTGCCCTTCAAGGTCCAAACGACCGCCGCGTGACATGAAGACACTGCGGTTTGCCGACCTGAAGCACAAGATGTCCCCGGCGCGTCGCGCCGAGATCGCCCGTGCCGCCAAGGCCGAAGTGGCCCCGGCGATGACCAACGAACGCATGGAACGGCTCAAGGCCAAGGGTTGTTGGCTCGTCGAGGCCCGCTATGTACGAGACTTCGTCATCTGGCTCCGATTCGCCGACGGGACTGAGGGCGAAGTGGACCTGTCCGGCGAACTCCAGGGTCCCATCTTCGAACCCCTTCGAGACGCCGACTACTTCGGTCGATTCGCCTTGAACCCGAGCCTCCACACCATCGCGTGGCCGAACGGGGCGGATCTGGCGCCCGCGTTCCTCTACGAGAGGCTTCAGCTTCCTGCGTGATCGGAATAGCGCGAGTCACCCCCAACTGGTAACAAGCTGTTACCAGTTGCTCTAGAGCGCCCCCCGCGGGGCCATTTTGGTGACGTCAACAAAATGGTCGATGGGGCGGAGCCCCACGAGGCCGCGTCCCGCCACAAACAAATAACCCCGCCCAAGGCCGTGAGGCGTGTCGAGCGGGGAGTAGATGACGAATCGTAGCAGGCGTTTGGCGGTGGCCCTCGCATGCGGCCTACAATACGGGCCGAGGAGCAACCCATGCCGAGCGTCACCGTCGAGATCCCGGAACGCCTCGCGGCTCTCATGAAAGGCCTGCCCATCGAGAAGATGACCTATGAGGCCATCGTCCTCGACCTGTACCGGCGCGCCACCATCTCCAGCGGGAAGGCGGCCGAACTCCTTGGCCTCTCCCATGTCGAGTTCATCAAGTCCTCCGGGAAGCTCGGCATCCCCTTCATCCAGATGAGTCCGGAAGAACTCACGTCCGAAATCGTCGGCGCCAGGACTTTGTGACCCGGGTCGTCGCGGGGAATCACCATGGACACTGCTGCACTGATTGAGAAGATCGAGGCTCTTCCCCGCGACGAGCGCGAGGCGGTAGAGAAATTCGTGGCCCAAGGCCGGACTGGCGCGCTCGGCGGGCTCCGCGCGCGGCGGTCGGCCACCGAGACCGACGGCCTGATGGAGCGGGTTCGGGCACGCCGCGAGAGCATCTTCCGGCGGCGCGGATTGCTCGACTCGGCAGCCATTCTCCGCGACGTTCGGGAGCGCGGCGAATGACCATGCACGACCCACCCCACCCCGGCGAGTTCATCACCGCCATCTACCTCGAGCCCCACGGCATCAGCGGTCGCCAACTCGCCGCGAAGCTCAGCGTTGCCCCTTCCACTCTGAATCGGATCCTCATGGGCACGAGTGGCGTCAGTCCGGAGATGGCCCTTCGGCTGGCGAAGACGCTCGGCAGGTCGCCGGAGAGCTGGCTTTCTCTCCAGCACAGCTACGACCCCGGGCGGGCCCGACGGCGCGTTGATCTGGCGAACGTGTTTCCGCTCAAGCTCGAGACGGCCTGAGGAGGCGCGACGGCCAGCTTCCACGACCGATTTCATGTTTCAGATTTGAGCTCGGGTCTTTAAGGTCGCAGATTGCGACCTTAAAGAGAGGCGGCGGTCACCCAATTCGTGCGTCGATGTCCACAAGCCGGCCCGGCGAGTCACCAGGGCGCTCCTCAAGCCACTCTTCAAGCCGCCGATCGATTTCGCTCTCACTCGCCTGTGGTCCCCGCCTGACCCACGCGGTTCAAACTCGACACGCGGGAGAGTTACACGACGGCGAATTCGATCGTCTCGTCCTCGGCAAGCATGGCCGCGAAATGAAGGGCCTCTTCGATATCAGCGGCCTCCAGGTACGGATAGGCCTTCAGAATCTGGGCGGGCGTCTCATTCGCTGCGAGAAGGCCAAGCAGGCGCGACACGGGAAAGCGGAGGTCCCGAATGCAGGGCTTTCCCGTGCAAACGTCGGCGCGAACGGTGATGCGAGGAAAGCGCATGGCAAAGGCTAAACCGAACGGCGAATTCAGCACTCGTCAAGCAGAATACGCACTGGCGAAGAGGGCCTCCTTCGCTTGCTCGAGAGCGGCGACCGCCAAGTCTGCCTTCACGGTTGGGAAGTCCTCCAGAAATTCCGACAGAGGGTCGCCCCCCTCGTCCCGCCCATGACCTCAGGGTCGCTATGGATGGCTGGGGGTACCGATACGGGTCTTGTCATCGCTTCGCTCCTCGCGCTTTAGGATACAAGCCCCTGCTCGTGTCGGCAGAAACGAGCGAATCATTTGGAGCAAGAGCGGCCGAATTCCGGGGCTGCCGCCACTCGAAACGCTCCAAAGCCGACCGAAGGCCTCTTGTAACCTCCTGTTCCTAAGCGAGTTCTCTCCGACGCGGCTCCCCGCAAATGAGCCAAAGCCGATCCAAATTCCTGCCAACGTGATGCGCCCGAACATGGAGGCGATCGCATGATCGCGGATCGCGCCGCACCGAGCCCGAAGAACTCGCGTCTTTTAAGGTCGCAAATTGCGACCTCAAAGAGGGGCCGTTCGGGAACATCACAAATACTCACGGGACCCGATCCGGCATTCGTCGCGGGTACCGTGGGCGGTGTGAAGGTCAAGGCGGTGATCGCTGCGCTGGAATCGGACGGATGGACCCAGGTCCGAGTTACGGGGAGCCACCGCCAGTTCCATCACCCATCCAAGCCCGGAACCGTCACGGTTGCAGGAAAGCCCAACGTCGACCTTCCGCCGGGCACACTGAACAGCGTTCTCAAACAAGCGGGGTTGAAGAAGTAGGATGAAAGGCGAAGCCATGCGATACCTCGTTGTCGTCGAACAAGGCCCGACATCATTCGGCGCCTACGTGCCCGATTTGCCCGGCTGCGTCGCGGCCGGCGAGACCAAGGCGGAAGCTCTCAAACTGATCCGTGAAGCGATCGAGCTGCACATCAGCGACCTGAAGAGCGAAGGCCGCGAGGTGCCTCGGCCGACCTCGGTCAGCGAAGTGGTAGAGGTCGAAGCCGCGTAGCCCCACCGAGCCCGCGAACGCGGGCCCCGACCTCCTCGCATCCGAGGAACGGTCCTCCGTCATTGCGACGAGGCCATCGAGAAGCAGCCGAGGAAGCAATCTCGCGACATAGGCAGAAGGTGCGCGAGCCACGTGGACACTCCCGGCCAGCCAACACCCTCAGCGTCACGCGCGGCGTGGTCTCTCGCGTCGAGCATCAAGGCGGCGCGCACAGCGGGGTGGAGCTGCTGGCGGCGCAGATCGACGCCGCGGTCAACGCAGGCAACTCCGGCGGGCCCGTGCTGGCCTCCGGGCGCGTGGTCGGCGTGGCCTACCAGGGCCTCTGGCGGCTCGCAGAGCATTTCCTACATGATTCCCATGCCGGTGGTGAGGCAGTTCCTGCACCTCCTCACCCTGCTGGTGACGGCGCTCGTGCCCGGCTCCGATGCCGCGCGCGTCCTTCGCCCGCGCGACGTGATCACGTCCATCGACGGCAAGGCGATCGGGAACGACAAGAACATCGAGTTCCGTCCGCGAGAGCGCACGAGCTACCGCCTGCTCTGCGACCTGAAACAGGTGGGCGAGGCCGTGCAACCCTCGCTACTTCATCTATGGCGGCCTCGTCTTCGCCCCCCCTCACGAAGAACCTGCTCAGCTCCCTGGGCTGGAGGGATGCTCCGCCAGAGCTGTTGGCCGCGGCATACCGGAACGGGGATGCCCAGGAGCCCGTGCGGGAACTGGTGGTGCTGCAGCGCGTCCTGGCCGACGAGGTCAACCGGGGCTACGACAACCTCGAACCGGAAATCGTCAAGACAATCGACGGTGTCCGACCGCGTGACCTCGCCCGCGCCCTGGAACTGGCGGAGGGCGGTACCGCGCCGGCACGAGAACATTCTGAAGACCTACTCGGTTCCTGCCGGCCGGTCGGTTGAGTTGAACCGGAAGGGGCAGTAGGCAGCGCCAAGTACCAACGGACAGGGGCCTCTTATCCCCGCTCGGTCGGCTTCCGCTTCTCGGACCCCGCCAGCCGCCGCCTCCCCTCACTATCCGCGCGCAACTCGGCGGTTCCGTTCTCCGTCATTGCGAGTCAGGCACGCCCTTCGGACGTTGGGTTTGGGAGAAACCCACCACCGTCATTGCGAGCCGTCTGTCTGCGACGGCCGAAGCAATCCCAAGACATCCAGGACCAACGCGACGAAGCAGCCCCGAGGGGTGGGCCTGTATGCTGCCAATGATCGGAGGGGCTCATGCTCAAGGTCATCAGCGCCGACATTTGGCGCACAATCCAGAGGAAGGCCAAGGGGTCGACGTATCGACGAGCTGCGATCGCCTACGTCACCGACCCAGACCTGCTGCCACTCCGGGCGGGAGACGTGCTGGTGACTGATGCGTCCAACGCGTCCATCGCAGCGGGCCGTACAAGCGCGGCTGCCTTGGAGAAGTATTACAAATCTGGGGTACTCCTCTACAACCTTCCGAACCTGCACGCCAAAGTGCTTGTTCTTGATGATTGGGCCGTGGTTGGGTCTGCTAATGCGTCGCAGCACTCTGCCCTTGTCTACTTTGAAGCGGCGGTCCTATCTGACCGGCCTGCGCTGACTGGGCAAGCCGAGAAACTGGTGACGTTCCTCGCGAAGGAGGGGGAACCTGTTGATCAAGCCTTCATCAAGCGGATTCTGGCGATTCCAGTCACAAGAGTGCCGCGCGCTCCCGCAGGGACGAGGGCCAAGCGACGGGCCAACCCTCCCCTGGAACAGAAATCGTGGCTAGTCAGCCTCCATGGAGATGTCACGTACCGCGGCGATCAGCAAGTTGTCGAGAAGGTGAACAAAAGAGTTCTCAAAGAGTTTGGCACGCGAGGCGCTGTTGCCGACTGGTTCATTTGGAGTGGGAATACCAAGTTCCGAGGAGGAGACGAGATCGTCGAATGCTGGCGCCCCCGAGCCAAGATCCCCACGACCAGGAGTGTCCGCGTCCACAGGCACGGCCATATTCGCAAGATCTTTCAAGAGCCGGGTGTGAAGACGAAGACGGTCCATTGCGTGTGTGGGGCCGGCTTCG
>JAQBHL010000380.1:0-2987 GCA_032127745.1 Acidobacteriota bacterium | reverse complement strand
CCACACAATCTATTGTAATGGCTGTTTCTGCTGGCAAGATCAACGCACAGTTTCGTGAAGTGCGAAAGAATCATAAAACATCATCTAGTGACGAAAGATAATATGGATTTTAGGCTGGCTAACCACAGGCTGAAGCTGGCGGCTGCCCAAAGGAAGGCCCGAGGCCCCCAGCTTAGCCTGGGCGTTAGGCGCACTTCTGGTGGGGGTATGTTAGGAGCAAGTAGACTTGTCCGGTTTAGTAGCAAGTGAATTGTCCGCTTTTGCTTGCGGGATTGCGAGCCCGGATTGTGGTTTTGATTCGGGCACTTTCCCTGGCCGGTTGCGGCGGACGTTACGCAATGGCCTTCTCCCTTTCATCGATCTGGATTCCGATGGCGTCGTAGCGTGCCAGTTCCCTTGGGCCATGGAAGACGGCCAGGGTGTCGTCGAGGTATCGATGGACCTTGACCGTGGCCTTGATGTAATGGCATCGGTGCCGGTTCGGGGGGATCTGGAGCTTGATTCCCTCGAAGGAGACGCAGTTGTCGCGGCCGACCACCCGGTCGTACTGTTCGCAGAGGATGTCATCGAGGGTGGGGACGACACACACGACAAAGGCCAGGCCTTCTTCGAGAGGCGGTTGGCAGAACTCTGCGTTGTGAGCGGGCAGGTAGGTCTGCCGCACGTACCGGTTGGCCTCTTCGATGTCGGTGATGCCGTGAAAAACCAACTCCTTGGGGAGCCGGTCCTGGTGAGTCCGGAACGCCCGCTCGGAGCGCCCCCTGGCCTCGGGCGAATACGCAGCGATCATCTCGATGCCAAGATGCTTCATGGCGCGTCCGAACTGAGTGAGGTTGTTCTTGTCGACCTTTCCACCTGCTTCGGGGGTGTGCCAGTAATGGCTTCCCCGGTCGGTATAGAGGGAGCTGAACAACCCTTTAGCCCGGATGACCTCTCCAACGCCCCGGAAACTGCTCCTGGTGCCTTCCTCGTCGACGAAGAACATCGAGTAATGTTCACTGGTGGCATCGTCCATGGTTACGATGAGGTCCCACTTCTGTCCCGGGGCCCACTCATGGCGGCTGCCGTCCTGGTGGAGAATCATGCCAGGCCAGGGGGCCCTCTCCCGTCGTTTGCGGTGGACGCCGCGCCTCGGCGCCTTCTTGACCAACCGGGCCTCCTGAAGTCGTGTCTTGACCCACGTGTAGCTGCGGGTTCCTCCGGAGCGTGTATACCAGGAGTGGAAATGCCTCGCGCTCCATCCGTCATGGCGAGCCCGATACCGTTCGGTCAGAGCCATCACCTCGTCTACCGGGGCCTTGTTGTGCGATGCCTGGGACAGACGCCTGTCGACAAGAGCATCCAGCCCCCCGTCGTCGTACCGCTCGACGTAGCGCCGGAACGTCCGGTCGCTAACCCCCAGGATCCGGGCGGCTTCCTCCTGCGAGAGCCGTTCCTCGATCCAACCGTCGTACGCTTCCTCGAATCGCCTCATCCGGGCCTCCTGCAGCCACTCCGCCGGTCTCATGGTCACCTCC
The DNA here is from genome assembly GCA_032127745.1 of Acidobacteriota bacterium. GTDB lineage: Bacteria > Acidobacteriota > Vicinamibacteria > Fen-336 > JAGNNV01 > JAGNNV01. The sequence continues at coordinate 1,470 of JAQBHL010000380.1, read as the reverse complement.
ACAGTGAACATCAGAACCGGACAGATCGTGTGCTACAAGACCGGACAAATCGCTTGCTCGCTACACACTTCTGGTGGGGGTATTGCAAAGGCGGAAAAGCATGAGTACGTGCGTATTCCGGTGCAAACTGACCACTGATTCCGCTGCAAACTGACCAGCCATTCCATTCCAAACTGACCAGCGATTCCGCTCCAAACTGACCAGGGGGTAAGCCCCCCCCTGCCGGTGCGCTCGCGACGCGGGACAACTTCGTTTTCGCCTGTGCCACACTTCACGGATTCAATCATCCGTGGAGGTGGTATTTGGCGAACAGGAGACTGTCCATGAGAAAGATCCGCGAAGTGCTTCGCCTGGCGTTTGGCGTCGGGCTTGCGTTGCGCAAGATCGAACGCAGCATGGGAATCTCCCACGCGACGGTGTCGAGTTACGTCACCCGGGCGAGGGCGGCCGACCTGTCGTGGCCGTTGCCCGACGGGATGGACGACGCCATGCTGGACCGGCTGCTTTTTCCCCGGCCTGCGCCGTCGGTAGATGCTCGTCCGATGCCGGACTGGGCGTACGTCCATCTGGAGCTGCGCAGAAAAAGCGTCACCAAGTACCTCTTGTGGGAGGAGTACCGGCGAGCGAACCCGGACGGCTACATGTTCTCCTGGTTCTGCGAACTGTACGGCGAGTGGGCGGGCAAGGTCGACCTGGTGATGCGGCAGGATCACCGGGCCGGCGAGAAACTGTTCGTCGACTACGTCGGCCAGACGGTGCCGATCGTGGATCGCCGCACGGGCGAGATCCTCTTCGACGCGCAGATCTTCCTGGCAGTGATGGGCGCTTCGAACTACTCGTACGCCGAGGCGACGCGGACGCAGACCTTGCCGGACTGGATCAGCGCCCACGTTCGGGCGTTTGCGTTCTTCGGCGGCGTTCCGGAGATCATTGTTCCCGACAACCTCAAGTCCGGCGTATCGAAGGCGTGCCGGTACGAGCCGGACATCAATCCAACCTATCACGCGATGGCGGCGCACGACGGGACGGTGGTCATCCCCGCACGGGTAAGAAAAGCCCGGGACAAGGCCAAGGTCGAGGCCGGCGTGCTGCTCGTGGAGCGGTGGATCCTGGCGGCACTTCGCAACAACACCTTCTGGAGCCTGGCCGATCTCAACGAGGCGATCCGAGGGTTGCTGACCCGGCTCAACGAGCGCCGGTTCCAGAAACTTCCCGGGAACCGACGCGAGATGTTCGAGACGCTGGACCGCCCGGCGCTTCTTCCCTTGCCGGCGACCCCGTACACCTACGAGGAGTGGTCGTATGCCCGTGTGGGAATCGACTACCACGTCGAGTTCGACGGGCACTATTACAGCGTCCCGTACGCCCTGGTGAAGAAGAAGGTCGACATCCGGGCGACCTCTGCGACCGTGGAGGTCCTGTTCAAGCACAACCGCGTCGCCTCCCACGCCCGCAGCTTCCTCAAGGGGA
>JAQBHL010000379.1:0-10154 GCA_032127745.1 Acidobacteriota bacterium | reverse complement strand
GGCTCCTGGTCCTGGTCGCCATCCCCCTTGGGCTCGTGCTGTCGGGCACTCTTTCGGTAGTCACCCTTCGAGTGAATGAGGGGATCGAAACCTTCGGAAGGTCTCGCATCGTTGTAAGCATGCTCCTGGGCCTCCTGGTCTTGATGGCATCGACATGGAAGCGGCTCGTTCACAGCCTTTTCCTCGACCTCTCCGGCCGTGAATGGCTCATCAAGTCGAGCGTGCTCCTTGCCCTGTCGCTCCTCGTCATCATCGGGCCCATCGGCCGTTGGATCCACGACGACGGAAACGTGCTGGCCGCATTGTTGAACGCCTTGCCCTGGATTCTCGCGGTTCTGGTCTGCGTCAAGATATCCGCCGCGGTCTGGATCGCCACCCGCCTCTATGACGGCCGGCTCGTCAGCGACCGTGCGCTCGTGACCGGCGCCGCGGCCTGGCTCGTCGCCGTGCTCGCTCTGTTTGGTCTGCTCACGTGGTTCTGGGCCACACCGCACGTCGCGGATTACTTCCTCCTGCTCATCGCAATCCTGGAGATCCCCCTGGCCCGACTCTCCGCAGCACCCCTGGCACTCGCGTGGAACCGGCATCGATGAACGCGGCGTCCCCGGCGAGGCGAACGAGAGTCCTCGGAGCCGTGCTGGCTCTCATCAGTGTCCCCGTCGTCATGGCCCTGATCGGGGCGGTGTCTTTCAACGTCATCAATCGGAACAATGGCGCCATGGTCTCTTCGGGCGAGAAGAGGGAGTACCTGCTCTATGTTCCAAAGAGCTACGACCGCGCGCGGAGGACGCCGCTCGTGATCAGCATGCACGGAGGGGGAATGTGGGGGGCCGCCCAACAGGTGATAAGTCAATGGAACAGGGTGGCCGACGAGCACGGCTTCATTGTTGTCTACCCGTCGGGAAGGGGGCCGCTTTCGAGGCATCGGGCCTGGCGAGCGGCGGGCGGTGCCGGTTCCGCGAAGGAGGTCAGATTCATCTCCGAGTTGATCGACACGCTTAAGGCGGCCTACAACATCGACTCCACGCGGGTCTACGCCGACGGTATCTCCAACGGCGGAGGGATGGCCTTCGTGCTTTCCTGCATGCTGTCCGAGAGGATCGCGGCCGTGGGGCTCGTGGCGTCGGCCCAGTTTCTGCCCTGGGCCGATTGCCCGGATCATCGGCCGGTTCCAGTGATTGCGTTCCATGGGACCGCCGATCGGCAGGCCTGGTACAAGGGTGGCACCTCGTGGGTGGCCCGAAAAATGGTGTTTCCGAGCATCGAAGCGTGGATGGCGGCCGTGGCTCAGCGAAACCGGTGCGGACCGAACCCGATCGACTCGATGGTGGCGAACGATGTCAGGCGGCGCGAGTACACAGAATGCGCTGAAGAAGCCCCCGTGGTGCTCTACACCATCGTCGGGGGAGGCCACACCTGGCCGGGCGGCGGGCCTTTGCCGGAATGGTTCGCCGGGACCACGAGCAACAGCGTCGACGCCTCGAGCGAGATGTGGGCGTTCTTTCGTGAGCATCCGCTTCGGCGGACGCGAACGGCGAAGACGCCCGAGATCGGCGAGATCGCTTCGGTGCCCCGAGGGCAGGCTGGCGCGCTCCGAGACAGAACTCCGGGTCCCTCGCGATGACGGTTGGGTGTTTCTGTCGTTCGACACGGCCATCAGGCCGTCGAAGGCTCGCGATGACGATGATGGGGCGAGGGACGGTGGCGGGCGAGAAGATCCGCTCTTTTCCCTAACTCTCCAACCGCACCACTCCGTCCAGCCACTCCGCGAGCCGGGCCATGACCTGGGCCTCGGTCTGCCTGGATGTCGATGCCGCGCCTCTCGGAGTCTTGAAAGAATGATCCGCCGCCTCGAAGAGCGTGAGCTGCGCGAGTGGTCCGAGTCGCTCAACGGTGGCCTTCAGCAGGTCGAGGCTGGCGAAGACATCTCTGGTGCCCTGGAGAAACAGCATCGGGGCTCGAATCGCGCCCAGGTGCGCGTCGCGGAGCTTCGTCTCCTGCCCGGGGGGATGAAGCGGGTAGGCGAGGAAGGCGAGGCCGTCGCAGGCTAGACCCTTCGCCACAGCCTGCGAGGCCATGCGCCCGCCCATTGATCGGCCGCCGAGGATGACCTTCGTGGCGCCGAGATCCGACCGCGCGTAGTCGGCCACACCAGCCACGGCGTCCTCCAGCACCAAAGCCTGGTCGGGGAACTTCCGGCGTGCCTCCTGGTAGGGGAAGTTGAAAAGAAGCGTGGTGTATCGCTTCGGGTCGAGGAAGGCCGCGACCGCGAGCAACTGCGGGGTCTGGCGCGTGCCTCCCGCCCCCGGGCCGAGGATGACCGCGCACTTGCCTTCACCATGGATGCTCACGCTGACCGGTCGTCCGCCGACGTCGAGGGTCGCGATCCGCTCGCTCGTCGGGCCCATGGCCGCCTTCTTCGACTTCGCCTTCACAGGACGATCCTCTCCGCCCCGACCCTCCTCGTCACTCTCTCCCGGTCCAGCCATTCGAGCAGCGGAATCACGTACTTGCGCGAGAGCCCGGTGAGTTCCTTCACCTCGGCCACGTCGAGCTTCGCGCCCGACTTGAACCTGGCCCGAGCATCGGCGCGAAACACTTCCAGGGCCGTACTTCCGACCAGAAGCCCCTGGCCCAGACGCTCCGCGACCTTCTCCTGCACCAGGACCCGCACCGCGTTCTCGCAGGCTTTCTGATCCTGACGAAGCTGGACGTGGAGATTCTGCAGCGACACTCCTTCGAGGCCGGCGCCGGCCAGTGCGCCCTCGATGGCCGCTCGCGCCGCGCCCTCCGGCCCGCTCAGCTGCACTCGATGCGCCTTCAGGGCGATGAGGTCGGCGGACTCCGTCACCTCGCCCGCCTTCACCAGACCCGCCAGAGCGCTCTCGAAGACTCCGGCGTGCGCCTTGCCAAAAACGCGACGGCGCAGCTCCTCCCTGGAGATGCCCCTGGCCAGCGGGTCTTTGGCGTGGAGCTGCTTCAGCCGGTCGAGGGCCGCCTGCTGGAGGCTGCTCAGGACGCCGGCGTCCACGAAGGAGTCCGAGGCTCCGGCCAGAACATGGACGGACGGGACGACGGCCATCACCGCGCGGGCCGTCTCGAGAGGCACGGCCAGTCTCGCGGCCACGGTCTGGAGATCCAGGCCCAGCGATCCGGCCTCGCGCAGAAAGCGACCGGCCGCCTCGGCATCGGTCTCGCGCTCGATGGCCTGAAGCGCCGCCATCTCCGCGCGACGCCGCGGCCGCGGCATCGTATCCAGGACTCGCGCGCCGCCGATGGTGTCCACGGGAGAGTAGCGGCGGAGCACGATCCGGTCGCCGCGGCCGAGCGCCACCGACGACTCGAGCCGGATCTCCGCCACCGTCCGTCCCCCCTTCGGAAGTTCCGTCTCCGTGAATCTCACCCGGCCCAGCACCTCGGCGCTGGCGGCGTGGAAGTGGACCCGGGCGCCATGCTTCAACGTAAAACCGTCGAGGAGCTGCAGGGCCACGTGGGCCACTCGAGTGCTCCGGAGCGTTCCTTCTCGCACCAGCACGTCGCCTCGGCTCAGATCCTCCACCAGCACCCCGGCCAGGTTCATGGCCGTCCGCTCTCCCGACACCGCGGTCTCGACCTGGGCGCCATGCACGTGCAGTCCCCGCACCCGGGCGTGTTTCCCCGCGGGCAGGGCGATCAGTTCCTCGCCGACCCTCACCTGCCCCCCCATCAGCGTCCCCGTGACCACGGTGCCGAAGCCTCGAAGGGTGAAGACGCGATCCACGGGCAGGCGAAGCAGTCCCGATCGGGCGCGCGCCTGAGTCTGCTCGGCGAGAGCGAGGAGAGCCTTCGAAAGGTCCGGCAGGCCGGCACCGGTGCGCCCCGATACCCGGACTACCTCTGCCCCTTCCAGGAACGAGCCTTTCACCAGATCGCGCGCGTCCGCCTCCGCCAGGTCGGCCATCGCCCCCTCGGCCGCGTCCACCTTGGTCAGGGCGATGACGCCGCGCTCGATTCCGAGGAGACGGCAGATGTGGAAGTGCTCCTCGGACTGAGGCATCACACCCTCGGTCGCGGCGATGACCAGAAGCACGGCATCGATGCCGCTCACCCCGGCCAGCATGTTGCGGACGAACTTCTCGTGCCCGGGCACATCGATGAACGACGCCACCACCTCGCTCGAAAGGGGCGCGTGCGCGAAGCCGAGATCGATGGTGATCCCGCGCTCCTTCTCTTCCTTCAGGCGATCCGGGTCGGTCCCGGTGAGGGCCTTGACCAGAGTGCTCTTGCCGTGGTCGATGTGCCCGGCGGTGCCGACGATGAAGCTGCGCATGGCTTGGAGGCCTGAAGAATAAGGCCTCGCCCGAAGCGATCGACCTTATGCCGGTTTCTCAGGCCGGCCGGGCTAGGAGGCAGCCCCGTCCGACCCTCCGGACGATCCGGAGTTCCCGCCGTTCCCGCCGCCGCCACCGCCGCCGGATCCTCCGGTGGGGCCCCCGCCAGAGCCGCCCTGGTCGCCGCCTCCCCCGCCTCCGCTATTTCCGCCGCTGGATCCGGCATTGGATCCGCCATCCGACCCGCCTTGTGACGGGCCGCCGCTCTGACCTCCGCCGGGGCCGCTGCTGCCCCGCCGCCCTCGGCGACGCCGGCGACGACGATCGCGATCGCGCCGGCTCTGCTCTGAACCGCCGCCGCCTTCGCGCGGGCTTCCCTCTCCCGGGGGACGAGGCTCACCGCCACCTTGGTCACCCTCACCCTGCGACTCCGGGCGCGGTTGGCGCTCGCCCTGTGATTCGGGACGCGGTCCTCGCGCACCCTGCCCCTCCGGACGCGGTCCTCGCTCGCCCTGCGATTCGGGACGCGATCCTCGCTCGCCTTGCGGCCCCTGACCTTCGCGTGGCTGGCCCGGGGGCGCGTTCGGGTCGTCCGGACGCTTTTCGCCGCCGCTCCGGCCTCGGCCGCCGCGACGGCGGCGATTCCGGCGCTTGTTCCCCGCGGGCCGATTCGGGTCACGCCCCTGATCGGATCGGTTCTGTTCCGGCTGGCCATCGGGCGCGGCCGTCGAATCGGAGAGACGCGCATCCTCGGGCCTCGAACCATCACCCGGCTTCTGGTTCTCGCGCGCACCCTGCGGATCGCGGCCACGACCGGCCTGGGGAGACCGCGGGCCCCGATTCTGGTCCCGACCCCGACGAGAGGGCTGCGGGCTGGACGGATCGCGTCCGGGAGGCTGCTGGCCCTGCGGCCCGGCTGCTTGAGGCGCCGCGCCGCCAGGTTGAGGCTTCCGCTTCTTCTTCCGGTCGGTGGGCCCTCCCGAACGGCGGTTGCCATTCTTGCCGAACCGCCGCTCTCCTTCGCGCCGCGGCCGGTGAGCATGGAGTTCCTTCTCGGATCCCCACGTGACCTCGCCTCCACCGGAGTTGTCCTCCGGCATGAACGGCGTGGCCAGGTCCGAGGCCGCGTCGCCTTGATCCTCTTCTTCGTCTACTTCATCGTCATCCTCATCTTCTTCGTCGTCGTCGTCATCCTCATCTTCGGCGTCTCCATCGTCGTCGCCTTCCGCTTCGTCATCTCCACGTTCGTCATTTCCACCTTCGTCGTCTTCGGCATCGCCGTCGTCGTCGTCCTCGTCCTCGTCCTCGTCGCCCTCGTCGTCGTCATCGCCGTTTTCATCATCCTCGTCGTCCGGGTCATCCTCATCGTCGCCTTCACCGTCTCCGGCGCCGTCGTCGTCCTCATCACTCTCCTCGCCTTCTTCTCCCTCATCCCCCTCCTGGCCGAGGTCGCCCTCTCCATCCTCATCACCCCGGTCGCGGTCAAGGGCCGAGACGTCCGCCTCCCCCGAAGTCAGAAGCCCTTCGTCCGGACCCGAGCTCTCATCCGGCGCGATGCTTTCAAGCGAGGCTTCCTTGACGAGGGTGTCCGGCGCCGCATCGGTCCGAGGAGGCGGGGGAAGAGCCTCCCCGGGAATGGAGATCGAGACCGGAGGGGGCGCAACCTCCGGAGCTGCGGCTTCGACCGGCCTCTCGTGAGCGGGCTCCGGCGCCCGGGCGAGCGAGGCGATGGCCGCGGCCCGGCGACGCGCTCCCGGATCTTCCTCCCGGTCCTCCGGCGGCGGGCCGATGACCACCGGCTTCTTGGCCACGAGAGCCCGCGGCGGGATCGGACGCGCGAGCGTCGGCACCGTGCCGCGCTGCCTCACCGCCTCGTACAGGGCGATGCCCGCGGCCACCGAGACATTCAACGAGGACACCTGGCCGAAGACGGGCAGGGAGACCACATGATCGCAGTGCTCCTTGACCAGGCGCCTGATTCCCTTTCCTTCGCCGCCGAGGACCAGGACCACCGGTCGTTTGTAGTCGATGGTGTCCCAGCGCTCCTTGCCCGAGCCGTCGAAGCCCACGATCCAGAATCCCTTGGCCTTGAGGGCCTCGAGGGTCTGCACCACGTTACCGATGCGGGCGATCTTCACGCTCTCGAGCGCCCCGGCGGCGGTGCGGGAGGCGGCGTCGGAGAGCGACGCGGTGTGCCGGTCGGGCAGAATCACGCCGTCGGCGCCCGAAGCGTCCACGCTGCGGATGATCGCTCCGAGGTTGCGGGGATCCTCGACCCCGTCGAGGAGCATGAACAGAGCGGGAGTGCGCGCGCTCTTCTGGAGCTCCTCGAGGGTCAGAAGGCCTTTCTCGGCCACGACGGCGAGGACGCCTTGATGTCGCTCGCCGTCCACGGCCCGGTCAAGAGCCTCGCGGGGCTCGAAACGAAGAGGCACGCCTCGTTCGCTGGCCTTGCGGATCACCTCCAGGATTCGCTTGTTGCGGACTCCCTTGGTGACGACGACACGTTCGATCGTCCTCGATCCAGCGGCGAGCGCTTCGAGGACGGGATGGATTCCACAGACTATGGGCATTCGAGATCCTTAGGGGAAGGTCGGCGTTGGGGCCGACTCATGAGCGCGCCAGCAAGACCAGGACCTGGGCGGCGATTCCTTCGCCGCGACCGATGGCCCCGAGAGTGTCGGCGCTTTTGACCTTGATGGACACCTGGTCCGGCTCCACCTGGAGCAGGGCGACGATGTTCTTCTTCATCGCCCTTAGATGTCCGGAAAGACGCGGCCGCTCGGCAATGAGCGTGGCGTCCACGTTGACAATGGAAAGATGGGCGCGGGCGAGGCGGGACATCGTCTCGCTCACGAAGCGGGAGGAAGCGGCGCCTCGAAGGGTCTGGTCGCGGCTGGGAAAGAGCGAACCGATCTCGCCCAGGGCTCCGGCGCCGAGGAGGGCGTCGCACAGCGCGTGGAGCAGGACATCGCCGTCGGAGTGACCCTCGAGCCCGAGGGTTCCGGGCAGGCGCACGCCGCCCAGGATCAGGCTCTTCTTCGGGATCAGACGATGAACGTCGAAACCGTGACCGACGCGCATCGCGGCCGCGGAGGGAGCGAGGAGCCTTCGGGCGCGGTCGAGGTCATCCCCGGTGGTGATCTTGAAGTTCCGGGCCGAACCTTTGACCGCGGCCACCGGGTGCTTTTCGCGCTCCATGGACATGGCCTCGTCGGTCAAAACCACTCCGGCCCGGGCCGCGCGCGAATAAGCGCTCATCAAGGCGGCGCGGTCGAACCCCTGCGGCGTCTGGGCGGCGCCCAGGGAGTCTCGATCTACGGTCTCGCCGATGCGGCCCCCTTCGAGACGCTTGATGGTGTCGACCACCGGAGCCACCGGGATGGCCGCGCCATGGGCGCGAACCCCCTGAATCACCCGGGCGATCACCTCGCCGTCCACGAACGGACGCGCCGCGTCGTGCACCAGCACCACGCGATCGCGCGGGGTAGTGCGGCTCAATCCCGCCCGCACCGAATCCTGGCGAGTGTCTCCGCCCGTGACCACCGCGCGCAGCTTGCCCGTCGATAGCGCTTCGCCCCGGGCCCGGACCTCATGTCCGTCGGGGGCCACCACGATGAGCGCGCCGACCTCGGCGCTGGCCGCGAGCGCTTCGGCGCTCCTCCGGAGAAGGGACTTGCCGGCGATGTCGACGAAGGCCTTGGGCGTATCGCCCCCCAGTCGTTCACCGCGGCCGGCGGCCACGATGATCGCCACCACTCCGGGCGACCTCGAGGCCCGCGCCTTGCGCCGGAGAACCCCGCCGGCGCGCAGCGGTCGCGCGACCGCGAGGCGTGAAAGGCGACCCTGGCTCACGGAAACTACTTGAGTCCCGCGGCGCGCTCCAGCACTTTTGCGACCCCGATGATGTCGTCCTGACCGAAACCCTGATCCCTGGCCGCCTGGCACACGTCGCGTATGGCGACGAGCCCGGGCATGGGAGCGGCGAGCGCCTCCGCCTCCTTGAGCATGAGATTCTGGTCCTTGACGAGAAGATCGATCGAAAAGTGCTGGTCGAAGTCGCGCTTGGCCAGCGCGGCGCCCTTGAATGTGTAGTACGGCGAGGCGAAGCCCGAGGCCATCACCACTTCGAGAACCTTCTCGAGCGGAATGTCGGCCTTCTTCGCGAGCACGGAGGTTTCCGCGAGGGCTTCGAGCATGAACGAGATGTAGGTGTTGCCGAGGAGCTTCACGAAAGAAGCGGAGCCCATCGGACCGCAGTGGATCGCCTTCGAGCCGATCACCTGCAGCAACGGCAGCAGTTCGTCGTAGACGTCCTTCGAACCGCCGGTCATGAGAAGAAGAGAAGCGTTCTGGGCCCCGTTTTTCGAGCCCGTGACCGGGGCTTCGAGCATGGCCGCACCCTTGGCTGACAAAGCGGCGTCGACCTTCCGGGAAAGGTCGGGTGAGATCGTTGACGTTTCCACATAGCGGAAACCGGGGCGGGCCCCGTGAACCAGGCCGTCTTCCGCGAAGATGAGTCTTTCCACCGCGGCCGGATCGCTGAGGCAGCAAAAGACGACGTCGCTGGCCGCGGCCAGATCTTTCGGGGTCGCGGCCACCGCGGCCCCGCGCGCTCGCAGGGCCTCGCACTTTTCGGTGGTGCGGTTCCAGACCGTCAGCGCATACCCCTTTTCGAGGAAATGCGGGGCCATGCGGATTCCCATCAGACCGAGGCCGGCAAAGCCGATGCGGGGTTTGGGGCTGGAGGTCATGACGGTCTGGAGATTACCTTGATGTCGGGGAGGCTGCACACCCTGGAGGTCCACTGGCCCCGCCTCCGCCGATGCGCGCGCGCACCCGTTCCAGCAGGCGGGCGACGACATCGTCCGGCGACATCGTCGTGGTATCGACCACGATCGCGTCGGCGCAGCGCATGAGGGGCGAGTCGATCCGGGTCATGTCCTGGTGGTCGCGAGCCCGGATGTCTTGAAGGATGGCATCGAAGGAAGCTTCCTGGCCCTTCGCCCGCAACTCGTCGAACCGCCTCTGCGCCCGCTCTTCGGGCGCCGCGTCGAGGTAGAACTTCACCTCCGCGTTGGGAAATACGACGCTTCCGATGTCGCGTCCGTCCAGAACCACCCCGCCTTCGCGGCCAAGGTCCTGCTGCCGGCGCACGAGTTCGCGACGCACCGCTCCGGTTTTCGCCACCTCGGATGCGGCTTTGGTGGCTTCGCGGCTCCGGATCAGGTCGGTCACGTCGCGGCCGTCGAGGAGAACACGCGTCCCGGTTTCGTCAAAGGATATGGAGGCGAGAGAGGCCGCCCGAGCCAGGCCCGCGACGTCGTCGGTGCGGATGTTCTGCTCGAGCGCGCGCACGGCCAGGGCCCGGTACATCGCTCCGGTGTCGAGATACGTGTACCCAAGCTCTTCGGCCAGGGCCCGGCCGATGGTGGACTTCCCCGCGCCGGAGGGCCCGTCGATCGCGACCACCAGGCCCCTCTTGTGAGCCTCGCCCGGCCCGGCGCTCAATGCGGACGCCGGCGGCGGGTCGCCGACTCGGGCCGTCGGGCCGTCGACGCGCTGGATGGGCGCGAAAGGCGGGTGGGGCGAGGCCCGGGGCCATGACCATAGGGCGCCGATCCGGCCCTCTTCGAGTCAACCGCCTTCACCGGTTTTTGGGCCGTCTCCGATCGAGGGCCGGTGCGAGGGCGAAACGGGGCCGGAGACGGCGCGGCAAACCGGTCCGAGCGTGTGTTCCCGCGGCCGCGCAGGAAGGACGTGACTTCCCGCGGGGTGAGGGAGCGGAACTCCCCCACGTTCAGGTTGGCCGTGGTCAGCATTCCCAGGCCCACCCGCTTGAGC
>JAQBHL010000378.1:0-3376 GCA_032127745.1 Acidobacteriota bacterium | reverse complement strand
CTGGTGGAGCCGAGAATCCAACCCACCAAAGTAGACAGTCATCAGATCATCGTCGCGTGCAGCGAGGCGGTCCACAGCGTGCTTCGCCGCCGCCGAATCGACAGTCTCCTCTTGCCAGCGCGCAAGACCCGGAATGAGGTTCCCGGCCAGGATGCGCGTGATTCCGCGAAACCCAATCGCCCCCTTATTGGCCTGTACGAACTGCGCCTTCCGCCACGCAACATCCCGGTTTCCTTGCCCAAGGCCAGCCTGCTGGAAGATTACTGCTGGCTTCAGTCCCGCGTCGCGCAGGTAGTCATAGGCGAACCTCACTTGGAAAGCTCCGGTGTAGGGGGCCCCAGATTCATTGGCGAAATCGCCAGGGTAGTTGAGGTGGTCCAAGCCGGTGCATCCAAGGCACTGGTCGAGCCGGCCATACTGTGCAACACCACCCTCGCGGAACGACCGGCGATTCAGGAAGTGATTGGACGGGACACCGTGCTGGCTCGGCGTGGCACCGGAGAACACGGTCGTCCAGCGGCCAAAGGTGATGGGCGTGAAGGTCGTGGCCTGCTCAGCCGCCACCACCTGACCGCCGGCGCTCGCGCTGGTGTCGAAGAGTCTCTTGAAGAATGTGTTCTCCTGCTGCAGACTCTGGAAGGCGTCCCAACCGAGTCCATCAACGGCCATGACGTAGAGGCGTCTTTTCTCGACGAAGAATTGCGAAACCTCCTCGCTGGCCGTGGACACGACCACGTCTCCAGCGTTCGGGATCTTTATGCGCACCTCGCGTGCGCCCAGAGCCGCCCCGTCACCGTCATCGACGTTCACACTCCCGACGAGTGTCACGTCACACTCGTTCTGGAGCGGAGGACAGGGATTGGGAGTTGATTGCATTTCAACCTGCACCCCGCCTCCTCGGATCTCGAACGCGGTCGGGATGAGATCTCGGCGCCATTTGCCGGTGATCTCCAGTACGCTCTTGGTCCCGCGCACCGCGGCTTGCTTGCTGAACTGGATGGCCTTGGTGTTCGCTACCACGACGGATGAGTCAGACCGCTTGATTCCTACACGCTTCTCTATCGGTTGCGCCTGCCTTGTCAGAAGCTGATCGGTTTCGGTGACCGCGCGCTGGACGGTCGGCGCATCGAGACTGCCCGCCGTGCGAACGGCTGCGATGGGGAGCTTGAACCTCGCACTCCGCGCCAACGCACCTGAGAAGGTGGTGGGCGACACGGGGAGCGCTTCCCGTGTGAGCTCAAAGGTAGCGCCGCCGAACTCTCCCACGTCTTGGGCTGTGGCATCCCAAAGACCCTTGGCAACCACCCAGAACGGATCGAAGGTCCCGAGATTTGCCGGCGTATCGTTGCTGGCGCTCAGAATTTGCGTACTGCGGACGGTGAACTGAGCGGCTTCGGCGTACACCCGTGTGGGGAAACCGTACGTTTCCTTTAGATCGCCAGTCGAATTGGTTTCAGAGCCAATCAGCTTCAACTCCAAGGGGTACGCAGACAGGCCCAACTCGGAGGAGTCGAAGAACAGCCGCACGGTGCTTGAAGGAACCTCGGCAGGGTTGATCTCGAACAACTCGACCCTCGCGAGGCCGAGACCCGGAACTGAGCCCGCGTAGCCGCCGACAGCGTCCAGCGAGAGCACTGCCGGGCTCACCGTGCCATCGAGGCCGTGCTTGAGTGCCACGGAGGCCAGCTGCCCTGCTGAGCTGCGCAATTCAAGCGTCACCACCTCGTTCGCGGGAAGGCCCTTGGCGAATGTCTTGAACGACCGAGATGATGGCGTCGTCTCAGCGAACCGGAGCGGCTTGTCGAAGTAGGCGAGCACCGGGGCGTCAAGGCGGACATCGATGAACTCTCGATCAGCGGGGGCACCCTCGGTGATGGGCGCGCTCAACCGGAGAGCGGCACTGCCGAGCGCGACAGAATCTCCCCGGAACTCAAGCGTGTTCGGGCCTGTCTCCGTCAGAATGGTCTGGCTCGGGTTGTCTGCTCCGCGAAGAAGCGTGATGATGTCGACCAGGTCAGGGCTGCTCACCGATGCCACGAGACCGAAGGGCTCGATGGAGATCGGTGTTTCAAGATTGACGATTGGATCGGATCCGCCAGACGAGTCCACCTGCTGTGAAACCAGAATCTTGGCGCTGGCCGAGCCGGTGCGGCCGGTCGGACTCGTCGCTTCAATCGTGAGGGTGTTGTCGCCGTCTTCGAGGTTGATGTCCACAGTGCCGTTGAACGTGGCCTTGAAAGCGAATGGACGCTGTCCCGATACCGCCTCTGCCACCCGGGTCAGAGGCAAGGTCGTGCCCTCTACCGAAACCGCGACGATATCGGCTTTCCGATCGGGAGTGATATCGGCCAGGGGGTCGGTCACGTAGCCTGAAACCTTTATCCGGGCCCGCCCGTTGCCAAGAAGGGTGACGCTACTAGCTGTCAGGGGAGCGAGCGTCACGATCGGCTCAGGGTCCGATATGGGTGGCGCAATCCGTTCCAAGCCGTCTCGGCCGACGTAGACAATGCGGACGAGGGGCAGATGCCTTGGAAGTGAGATCTCTTGCTCTGGGGTGTCTGGGTTAGCGATGGCGCGGGCTGAATACTCCTCGTTGAGGTTGACACGTGAGCCTGCCGGCAAGGTAGCGATCAGAGTCGCGCCGTCGATTGTTGTCTCTAGAGTTTGGGCCACAGTGCCATTTCGGAGAATCTCCACACGTCCACTCTCCAGCGTCTGTCCCGGAATCAGGTCAGCCTTCACGACGACGGGCCGGCCTGTCTCCTCGTCGCCCTCGCGATACCTTATGTCCGTTGCGGAAACTGAGCGGATGAGCATGATCGTAGCCAATGCCGCGGTACGAATACCGCCGACTACGCCTTCTGTCGCGTAGCCGTAGGAGGCTCCGTAGAGAATGCCGTCCAGGACTTGGAGTCGTCCGCCTACTCCCTCGAGCACTCCGGCGGACGTCGGGTTCGCGGGGTCGCCGATCTGCACGATCTCGATCTGCGGCTTCGCGGGGTCGTCGAAGCCGATGTAGGCCTTGTCGCCTTCGATCTCGATGTCGGCGACAGCCAGGCCTCGGGTAGCGAGAGTCATCGAACCGATCGGGTGTTCGGGGTCCGTGATGTCCACCACGATCAGGATGTTGTGCCCGGTCGCATCAATGCCCGCGACCAGGACCACCGGGCGGCTGCCGATCAGCGCCGTCTCGACCGCGTAGGCGTAGGCCATGGTCCGTCCGCCGTGGCTGGGCTGGCCGCCGTAGACCACCCTCACCCGGGCTTCGTTCGCGAGGACCAGGCCTATGGCCGACGCCACTGCGATGATGGACTCGCCGTTCACGTCGATCACCGAGATATCCCGCATCCAGGGCTTGACCGAGGGCGAGACCGGG
>JAQBHL010000377.1:0-5641 GCA_032127745.1 Acidobacteriota bacterium | reverse complement strand
AACTCGCGGCAGGCGATCAGTTCGCGAAAGATGGCGAGGGCGCGGGGCGACAAGGCGCCCACGCCCTTGACGCCGCGAAAGATCTCGCGTGGGTCCGCCTTCTCCGGAAGGCCGTTCAGCGACTCCAGGGCCAGACATTCCTCCCGGACCCAGCGGAGGCGGCGATGGTCTTCCAGGGCCGAACGCTGCCGGGCGACGACATCGAGGAGATGCTTGACGTCGGTGATGGCGTAGTTCTGCTGCTGTTCCGAGAGGGGTCGGGCCGACCAGTCGTCCTTCTGGTTGCCTTTGGAGATGGTGAGACCGAGTTCGTCGCGAAGCGTGGCTTGCAGTCCGACTTCGGTGCGGCCCAGGAACTTCGCCGCGATCATGGTGTCGTGGACGTTGCGGATTCCGATCGACGCCTTCGCCTTCAGGAGTGCGATGTCGTAGTCGGCGCCATGGAAGACCTTCGTGAGGCGGCGGTTCTCCAGCAGCTCTCGGAGCGCTTCGACCGGGAAGCCTTCGAGGGGGTCGAGGAGATAGGACGAGCGGGCCTCGGTGGCGATCTGAATGAGACAGATCTTCTGGTGATAGTGGTACAGGCTGTCCGACTCGGTGTCCACCACGATCGCCCGCGCGCCCTCGGCTTCACCGAGGAGTTGTCGAAAGGCCGCGTCGTCCGGAGAGCGAATGATTGGGGTCAAGGAGGATCCAGGGGCGGGGGGTGGAGCCCAGTATAGAGAGGCTTCGGCTCGACGAGAGCCGGCCTGCGGAGCGCCTCCTGATCCGCCGACCGAAAGGTCGGGGCGGGCAGGGCGACGATGTGCCTCGGGCTACTTGACCTTCGCCGCCTGCCAGAGGGCTTCCATTTCGTCGAGCGAAGCCTCCTTCGGCGCTTTCCCGGTTTTCCGGAGGCCCTCCTCGACGAAAGCGAACCGGGTCCTGAACTTCCGATTGGTGGCGCGCAGCGCGGTCTCGGCATCGACCCCGAGCTTCCGTCCCAGATTGATCACCGCGAAGAGCAGATCGCCCATCTCGTCTTCGAGCCGCTTCTGCCGGCCCTCCTCGGGTTCGAGCATCGCCGCGGAAATCTCGTCGAGCTCTTCCTCGATCTTGCCTCGCACGTCTTCGGGCTTGTTCCAGTCGAAGCCGACCTTGGCCGCCTTCTCGGACAGGGCCTGGGCCTCCATCACGGCCGGCGTATGCCGATGAACCGCATCCAGCAGCGACGCATGATTCTCGGCGCCCTTCGCCGCTCGCTCCTGCCGCTTCAGCTCTTCCCAGTTGCGCAGGACGGCCTCGGACGTGGCCGCCTCAACCGTCCCGAAGACGTGCGGATGGCGGCGAACCATCTTGTCCGCCACCGAGGAGATGACGTCGTCAATGCTGAACTCGCCCGCGCGTTTGGCGATGTCCGAATGGAAGACGACGTGGAGCAGGATGTCGCCCAGCTCCTCCTTGAGGTTCATGGCGTCGCCGGTTTCGATGGCGTGGACCACCTCGTAGGCTTCCTCGAGGGTGGCCTGCCGGAGGGAGAGGTGGGTCTGCTCGCGATCCCAGGGACATCCGCCATCGGACCTCAAACGGTCGATGATGCTGACAAAATGCTCGAACTGTGTCTCTTTCGATGGTTCTTCCATGCCGCCCTCATGTTCGCATGAAGGCTGCCACTCGCCTGATCGTCGGAGGCCCCCGATCACCGCGCGACGGTGGCCGCGCTACGGCCGAGGGGCCCGTACTCGCCTTCACATCCGCGGGCCGCATGTCGTCCTCAATGAATGGAGCGATGCTGACCGCATCGCCAAGCCTCAGCCGAGGTCCCGGCCCGCGGAGTTCGCCTGGGCCCGCCGGGCCGGAGGGCCGGCAGGGTGGGCGAGGCCCCTCAGCCTTCGCCCGCAAAGACGCCGCGCGAGCACGAGCGGCCGGCCCAACTCCAGACTGCGCACGGAAGAATGAGCGGGTGTGCGACGATCAACCCGCACCTCGGTTTCAAAGATGACTTTGTCCCTTCAGGCTCTCAAAGACTCGTTCGGCTACTCCACCTTCAAGCCGTATCAGGAAGAGATCGTGGCCGCCGCCCTTGCCGGGCGCGATGTCCTGGCCCTGCTGCCCACCGGAGGGGGAAAGTCGCTTTGCTTCCAGCTTCCGGCCGTTCTGGGCCAGGGCCTCACCCTGGTGATCTCGCCTCTCATCGCCCTGATGAAGGATCAGGTCGATGCCCTGCAGGCGAACGGGGTCGAGGCCACCTTCCTCAACTCCTCGCTCGAATCCGAAGACGCCCGTAGCCGTTTCCGCGGACTCTGGCGCAATCAGTACCGCCTTCTCTATGTGGCGCCCGAGCGGCTGTTTCAACCGAGCTTCCTCCAAAGCCTCACCGAGTGGGGCGTCACCCGGGTGGCGGTCGATGAGGCCCACTGCATCAGCGAGTGGGGCCATGACTTCCGGCCGGAGTATCGGCGTCTGGTCGAGCTTCGGGAACGGTTTCCCGCCATCCCCTTCATGGCTCTCACCGCCACCGCCACCGAGCGGGTGCGCAAGGACATCGTCACCCAGCTTCGCCTCAAGGATCCCTTCGTGTGCGTCGGCAGTTTCAACCGCGCCAATCTCGCCTACCGGGTCATACCCAAGTCGAACCCGGCCGATCAGGTCCGGCGTCTGGTGACCGGCCATCGCGGGGGCTCGGGCATCGTGTATTGCGCCAGCCGCCGCGCCGCCGAGTCGGTGGCCGAGAGACTGCGCGAGGCCGACCTCCGCGCCCGCCCGTACCACGCCGGCCTTTCGGACCGCGACCGCTCGGAGAACCAGGAAGCGTTCGTGCGCGACAAGGTGCAGGTCATCTGCGCCACCATCGCGTTCGGCATGGGAATCGACAAGCCCAACGTCCGCTTCGTCATCCATCACGATCTGCCCAAGAACGTCGAGGGCTATTACCAGGAGACCGGCCGGGCCGGCCGCGATGGCCTGGCCTCCGAATGCGTCCTCCTCTTCAGTCCCTCCGACGTGGCCAAGCAACTCAGCTTCATCGAGGAAATCACCGACGACGTGGAGAAGCGCGTGGCCAAGGCGCAGCTCCGCCGGATGATCGACTACGGCGAGACCACCGCCTGCCGCCGGGCCAACCTCCTCGAATACTTCGGCGAGAGTTTCGCGGAGACGAACTGCGCCGGCTGCGACAACTGCCTCACCCCCCGGGAGATGTTCGATGCCAGCATCCCCATGCAGAAGCTGCTGTCCACCATCTATCGGGCCCGATCGGCCTCGTCATCGATGGGCAGGTCGTCGACCTTTGGACTGATGCACCACGCCCATGTCCTCACCGGCCGGACCACCGAGCAGATCACCCGCTGGAATCACGGGGGCCTTTCCACCTATGGCATCGGCAAGGAGTTTTCGCGGGAGGAATGGCAGCAGATCGGCCGCGAGGCCATCCGCCGCGGCCTGCTCAATCAGATGACCGGCGACTATCCGACCGTGGATCTGACCTCGGAGGGCGCCCAATTCCTGAAGTCCAGGGGTCCGTTCGAGATGCCGCGTCCGGTGGCGCCCCGCAAGGCGGTGGCGGCGGCGGGAGAAAAACGAGCCAAAGGCGCCAGGGCGAACGCCGACGAAGCGCCGTTCGACGAGACTCTGTTCGAGCGCCTGAAGGGCTTGAGACGCCGGTTCGCCGACGAGCGCAACGTCCCCGCATTCGTGATCTTCGGCGATGCCACCCTCCGGGCCATGGCGCGTGAGAAGCCCACTACCCCGGCCGATTTCCTGGCCGTGAGCGGTGTCGGGCCCGCAAAGCTCACGCAGTTCGGCGACGCCTTCATGGGGGCCATAAGGGAACACGACCAGGTCGCTTAACCTTCGGAGGTCATGAAGCTTCCCATCTACCAGCTGGACGCGTTCGCGAGCGAGGTGTTCCGTGGGAATCCCGCCGCCGTCATCCCCTACGTCGAACCCCTCAGCACCGAGCTGATGCAGGCGATCGCCATGGAGAACAACCTCTCCGAGACCGCGTTCATTCAACGCTCCGGTCCCGGCCGGTATGCCATTCGCTGGTTCACTCCCGCGGTGGAGGTCGATCTGTGCGGCCACGCCACCCTCGCTGCCGCCTACGTGGCCATGACCGAGCTCGAGCCCGGCCTTTCCCGGGTGGCCTTCAGTTCGGGCGTGGGCGTCCTGGATGTGGAGACCCACGAAGGCCGGCTGACCCTCGATTTCCCCTCGCGACCGCCCAAGCCGATCGAGACCCCGGAGGCTTTGGCCGAGGCCATGGGGAAGCGTCCGATCGAAGTCCTCCAATCCCGCGATCTGGTCGTGGTCTACGAGAGCGAGACCGACATCGTCGGCCTGCGGCCCGATTTTCAGAAGCTCGCCGCCGCTTCCACCTTCGGCGTTCTCGCCACCGCGAAGGGCCGGAACGTCGACTTCGTGTCGCGTTGCTTCTTTCCCGCGGTGGGAATCGATGAAGATCCGGTCACCGGCTCAGCGCACTGCTCGCTCATTCCCCTCTGGGCCGAGCGACTGGGGAAGATCGCCCTGACCGCCCTTCAAAGGTCCGCCCGCGGCGGGGAGCTTTTCTGCGAACTGAAGGGCGACCGCGTTGACATCGCCGGCCGCGTCATCCCGTACCTCAAGGGCGAGATCACAGTCTGACCTTCGCAACCGAAGGCCACGGCCATATGCGGTAATACCGCCTCCACGACCTGGGTCAAGGAACACATCACTGCGATCATGAAAGCAACCACCTTTTTCGCTCTTGTCTGTCTGACCACCGGCTTCACGGCCAGCCCGGCCCGGGCGCAAACCCCTGATCTGGGCGCCCAGCTCCTGGCCGATAAGACGGTGGCCATGGCCCTCGAACGAGCCCGGGCCAACGAGCCCGAGATCATCGCGGAGCAGATCCGGGTCTGCGAGATTCCAGCCCCCCCGTTCGCGGAAGAGGAGCGCGGCCTCGAGTTCAAGGCCATCTTCACGAAGCTCGGCCTCCAGAACGTCCGGATCGATGCGGTGGGCAACGTCCTCGGCGACCGTCCGGGCAAGTACCCGAAGCCTCACCTCGTCGTCGCCGCTCATCTCGACACGGTTTTCCCGGAGGGAACCGACGTGAAGGTCAGGCGGGACGGGACGTGGCTCAGGGCCCCGGGCATTGGCGACGATTGCCGAGGCCTGGCCGTGCTGATCGGGGTGATTCGCGCGATGAACGAGGCCAAGGTGATGACCGAAGGTCCGATCACCTTCGTGGCCGACGTGGGCGAGGAAGGCCTGGGCGATCTGCGGGGCATCAAGGCGCTCTTCGGCGAGACTCTCAAAAGCCATATCGATCGGTTCGTCTCAATCGACGGCACGGGCCTCGGCTTGACCCGGGGGGGGGTGGGCCTGGGCGACGTCGACGTGATTTCGGTGACCCGGGGGCCGGGGCTGCAAGGTGCCCTGCTGGTCGGGCTGCAGGTGGCCAAGTCGCTGGCGATGACGTTCGGAACTCCGCTGGTGGGCGTGAACCACCTCGAGGGGCACCTGCTCGCGGTGCGGCTGTTGCCCGATTCGGCGCTGCTGCGCGTCGGTCTCGCCCGCTCGCAGATCGAAGGCAACAACCCGGCGCTGCTCAAGGACGCGATCAAGAACCTGCTGTTCGCCACCCAGGCCGAGCCGCTTTATGCCTTCGGCTGGGACC
>JAQBHL010000376.1:0-2908 GCA_032127745.1 Acidobacteriota bacterium | reverse complement strand
GTTCAGTTGCCGCACCACCGGCCACAAGATAGCTGGCTATGTAGATCCCGTTCGTGCCCTGTGGTTCTTCCTCAATCAGAGTCAGCTGGCTCTCGAAGCGAACAGGCGGAGCGACACCAGGACTCGTGCGGTTGAGTCGCTTCTCTACCGCCGCGCTGTGCGCAACAACATCGAACGTCTCGGCGGCGACCTCCACCACTTCGGGGGTGCTGGGCACGATAGTGAACTGCTCTGCCGCGAGCGGAACCGCCCGGGCTCTGGGCGCCAGATCGTCGCCTCGGTTGACGACAAGGCGGGTTGTCATCCGTGCGTTCGCAGGGTGGCTGAGGCCTTCAGGAATGGTCGCCGTGCCTTCCGAAGTTGTGGGGTCCAGTTCGATTGGGATCGTCTGAACTACGGTGTCGTCGCGCAGGACCTCGAGCTCAGCTGAAAGGAGGTCCTCCGGCCTCATAGGAGGCGCGACCCGCGCAGTCACCTGCTGCGATTCGATGCTCGTCCGGTTGATGTCCAGAATGATGGGGTTCTCCGTGATCTTGCGGATCAAGGTCGACTGCTCCAGAACGGCAGCCTGGACGCCACCATTCAACAGCTTGGCTCCAAACGTCGAATGGGCGATTCCGAGGAGTAGCCCGTCCTCGGTGATCGAGAGATGGCCTCCGATGCCCTGGATCTGGCCGGCGTATTGGGGCCGCGCGGGATCCTCGACACTCACGATCTCGGTCAAGGACGGCTGGTTGGTCAATTCCGTGAAGCCGATGTAGGCCTTGCCATCTTTAATGAGCATGCTCGCGACACTGCGGGGACCCTTGAGCCTTGTGGCGCCGAGGACGACGGGGCTGGTGGGGTTCTGGAGGTTCACCACGAACAGGATGGCGTTGCCTCCGTCCTGGGCCGCGGTGACCACATAGGCGAGGGGGGCGCTACCATGCAGCCCAGGGGCGACAGCCAATCCATAAACGCCGATCAGCGTTTCGGCTCCGCCCGTGAAGCTCAGTTGGCCCTTCCACTTGAGGCCTCCGGATTCTTGCGCCACCGCCAGGCCAAAGTCGCCAGTGGCCAGGATGATGGGATCGGCGCTATCGGTCACAGCTAGGCCGGTAAACCAGGCGATGCCGTTCCCTGAGGATGACGTCACCGGAATCGTGTGGATGACGGCTTCCCCGCCAAAGCCCTGCCCGTCGGTGGCCGACGCCGTCACCATCTGGAAGTACTGCGCCGAGCAGCACGGAACATAGGCCTGCCGGGCTTGGCTCAAGTCAGCCACCTGGATGCCCTTCCGGAACGTGGCCGCGTAGAGCTTCTCGCCCCGGAGGACCAGCCTCTCGACGTTCCCCTCGGCCCCGCCGTTCGCGAAAGAGATCAGGGCGTTCTCTTCGAGACCTCCGTCGTCCCTGATGCTATAGATGTGCGCTGTGCTCGGCAGTGGCTTGAAGCTCGTCCCCGCCACCGCGGCCACCACTCTCTCCTCGCCCACGATGTGCGAGGGACGGCCCTGGAGCGATGCTTGTGCGCCCTCGTCCGCCGGGCTTGATGGGTCGGAGATGTCGTACCGGTTGACGATGCCGTTCCATACGTACCCCGAGATGACGTGCTTCAGGACATAGGCCTTCTGCCCGAAGACGTACATCCCTCTCGCCCCGAAATCGCCCGTGGCGCCTTCGTTGATGGGCACCGGCCCGAACGTCGTAAACGTGGTCGTGCGCGGGGAGAGGTTCCTGGGGGCGGGCTGGTTCGTGGCGTCTTTGTCGAGATCTTCGATACCCGCACCCAGGGACAGGGTGTACTTCGTGCCGAAGAGAAGACCGGCAAGGGGCACGATCGTGATCGCCGTCACGACGGCGTTTGGATTGGCGCCGAGATCGTCGACAACTGCGTTTTGGGTGGTGATGCCGGAGATCTTGATCGGCACCTCTTCCGTCCCGGTGGGCGTCGTCGCGGTGAGGGTGACGTTGCCGGGGATGTGGGTAACCGGCTCGGTGAAGGCGACGCTCGGCAGGGTGGTGACCGCCACTCCCAGAGCGTTGTTCTTGGGGGTGGTGCGAGATGTGATCAGATCGGGCGCGGCATTGTTGTCGGTATCGATGCCTCCCCCTGGGGCCAAGGCCCTGAAAGCGGCGTGCACGGGCGCGGGCGTTCCGAAGGGCGGCAGAGCGGTGGTTTTGACTACGAAGGTGCCGGGGTTGGCGGGGGTGAAAGGTGTGCCCGGCTGCTGGATCGCATCGTACTTGCCGAGTGGGTCGGCGATCACGCTGAACTGCGCGCCGCCAACCTCGACGCCCTGGATCAGGAACGTTGTGCCGTCTTTCCGGTTGTTCTTGAACGCGATCAGAACGGGCGTATCCGCGAGTGTGATGCCCCGCAGATCCGCCCGGTCGGACGCTCGGAGGAGTACCACTTCGACGTCCGGTATGGGATCAGGCTGGTCTGCCGGGTCCAAGGTAACGTTGATGATCGCGCTTCGGTCGTAGTGCCTCAAGCCTGTGAGATCGGCGCTGGTGGACTCGATGGCCAGGACTTCCTTCGTCTCGGTGGGCGTCTTCACGATCACCTTGACCGTGCCGCCCGAGAAGGAATCGTCCCAGAACGCGAAGTTCCCCTCCTTGCCCGTGACCGCGCTGAGGCCGCCTTCCTTCGTCATCAGCGGGGTGACCCCGTCGGTGTCGAAGCCGCTCACCTCGGCTCCCTCCACGTTCACGTAAACGAGCTTCTTGGGGCCGTTCTCGGGCCCTTCCCACACCTGTCGGCGGACCGTACCGGAAACGACGCCCTTGGGGGATCGGCCCAGGGCGAGGGGGCTCACAGCGTAGATCAGCGCCAGTTCCGCGTAGGCCCGATAAAGCATCGCCCCTGCCACAACGATAAGTCCCGCCGCCAGGAGTCCGGGGAACGGGAAGCTTGCCGTCTTCAC
>JAQBHL010000375.1:0-4584 GCA_032127745.1 Acidobacteriota bacterium | reverse complement strand
CCATCTGCATGGAGCGGGCGGCCAGGATGAGGAACCCGAAGAACACGACGATGTGGAGCACTCCGGCCAGCATGTAGCGAGGGTGGCGCCACTGGGCGAGCCAGATCTTCACCACGAGCAGGATGCGCTCCGGAATCCGCTCGAAGCGGGGATCCGGAGCGCCCCGGCGCAGAGGCACCACACGGCGCGCCATGATCCAGGCGAAGCAACCGAGCCCGACAAGCGGGATCAGCACGAAGAGCACCCACGCCGGCATGCCGAAAAGCGTAGCGGTCGCGGGCGAAAACGGCTCGTGGGTCATGGCGTCCTCCCAAAGACGGTCGGAAAGCTACTTGCCTCCGAAGGCGTCTTCGGGAATGTCCACGGCGACGCTGCTGGCGGAGAGGATGGCCTCCATCTTCCCGAGCGTCACCGGCAGGAGGGTCTGGGTGAAGAACTCGGCGCTCTTGATCTGCCCTTCGTAGAAGGCGGCATCCTTCCCCTTCCCTCCGGCGCCGGCCAGCGCCTCGGCGGCGATCCGCGCGCGCCACAGGAGCATCCACCCCACCACCACATCGCCGCAAACCTCCAGGAACGGGGAAGCGTGGGCGGCCGCGGTCATCAACTGGCCGTACATGGCGGTCATGCCCATGTGCCGCGCCACTTCCTCGAACCGGAGCAACGCCTCTTCCATCTTCCCGGCCATGGGTGCTGTGCGCTCCACCTCGGCGGCTTCGGCCACGGTGCGCCGGATCTCCTCGCCCAGGTCCATGATGGGCCGCCCGCCGTTCTGGCCGAGCTTGCGGGCGAGCAGGTCCAGGGCCTGGATGCCGTTGGTGCCCTCGTAGATGGCGGTGATGCGGCAGTCGCGCAGCAGTTGCTCGACCGGGTACTCCTTCATGTAACCGTACCCGCCGTAGGTCTGCACGGCGAGGCTGCAGACGTCGAAGCTGCGGTCGGTGGTGTAGGCCTTCGCAATGGGGATCAGGAAATCGATGATCCCCTGCAGTCGTTCCTTCTCGTCGCTCTCGGACGAGATGGCGATGCGGTCGAAGCAGTTGGCGATGAAGTACGACAGGCTGCGCAGGCCCTCCACGTAGATCTTCTGCAGCATCAGCATGCGGCGCACGTCGGGGTGCTGGATGATCGGCACGCCCGGGGCGCTCTTGTCCGCGACCAGGAGCAGGTGGCGCCCCTGGATGCGGGTGCGCGCGTAGTTGACCGCGTACATGTACGCGGCGCTGGCGCAGCCGAGGCCCTGGTCGCCCACCATCAGGCGCTCGTCGTTCATCATGTGGAACATCACGCGCATGCCCTTGTTGGGCTCGCCCAGGAGCCAGCCGCGGCAGTGGCCCTTGCTTCCAATGGCCATCGAGCAGGTGCTGTTCCCGTGGATCCCCATCTTCTCCTCGATGCCCGAGCAGATGACGTCGTTGGGCTCGCCCAGGCTGCCGTCGTCATTGACCCATACTTTGGGGACGATGAAGAGGGAGATGCCGGAGGTGCCGGCGGGGGCGCCCTCGATGCGCGCCAGCACGGGGTGGATGAGGTTTTCGGTAAGGTCGTGCTCACCGCCCGAGATGAAGATCTTCTGGCCGGTGAGGGAGTAAGTGCCGTCCGGGTTGAGCCTGGCGGTGGTGGTGAGCGCCCCCACGTCCGAGCCCGCCTCGGGCTCGGTGAGCAGCATGGTGCCGCACCACTCCGCCGAGAAGAGCTTCTTCAGGAAGAGCTTCTTCAGCTTGTCGTTGCCAAACGCCTGGATGAGCTTGCCGGCGCCGAAGGACAGGCCGGCGTACATCAGGAACGAGAAGCTCGCGCCCAGGAAGTAGTCCGACGCGCCGCGGGCGACGGTGCGCGGCATGTCCTGGCCGCCCCACTCGGGTGTCGCCGTCATCGACAGCCACTCGCCTTCCCGGAAGGCCTTCCATGCCTTGTGGAAGGATGGAGGGAGCGTGACCTTGCCGTTCTCGAACTGGGCGCCGATGCGGTCGCCGTCCTTCTGCGTGGGCAGGATCTCCTTCATCGCGAGGTTTCGCGCCTCGGAGATGACCAGGTCGATGGCCTTTCGATTGAACTCGGAGAACCGCTCGTGCCTGGCGAGTTCCTCGACCTTCAGCTGCTCGTAGATGACGAAATCGATGTCTCTGCGGTCCGCAAGTATCTGGGCCACTGCTCCTCCAAATAGAACTCAGGCAAATAGAACTCAGGGTAGTTGTCGCTAGTCATGTGTTCCACGCTGTTGGCGACTTATCCGGCATCCTGCATGCGGCAATCTCCCCGCCGTCACCCCGGCGAAAGCCGGGGTCCAGGCCCGTCGACGATAGGCCAGGGAGAAAACCGCTTGAGCCGATCGCATGTTCGCGGTGAATGACGCGGCGAACGCGTCTGGACCCCGGCTTTCGCCGGGGTGACGAGCAGGGTGTTAAGGCGTCGCAACTGTGAAACACACGACTAAACACGCTCGAATACCGTGGCGATGCCCTGTCCAAGGCCGATGCACATGGTGGCGACACCGGTCTCACAGCCCTTCGCCTTCATCAGGTGGAGGAGGGTGGTGGTGATGCGCGCGCCGGAGCAGCCCAACGGGTGTCCCAGGGCGATGGCGCCCCCGTTGAGGTTGACCTTGTCCATCTGGTCCCGCAGTTGCAGGTCCTTGATTACGGGCAGGGACTGGGCCGCGAAGGCCTCGTTCAGCTCCCAGAGCTGGATGTCCTTGTTCTTCATCTGGGCGCGGGCGAGCGCCTTCTTCACCGTGGGGACCGGGCCGTACCCCATGATCGAGGGGTCCACGCCGGCCGTGGCCATGGCCCGTATCCGGGCCATGGGCTCGAGCCCGAGAGAGCGCGCGCGGTCGAGGGACATCACCAGAAGCGCCGCAGCGCCGTCCGAGATGGCAGACGAGTTGCCCGCGGTCACCGTGCCGTTCTTGGGGTCGAACGCCGGCTTGAGAGCCGCGAGGCTCTCGATGTTGGTGTCCTCGCGGATGACCTCGTCGTAGTCGTACACCACGGAGAAGCCGTTCTCGTCGTGGCCCACGAGCGGCACGATCTCGTTCTTGAAGCGCCCCTGCACCCGGGCCTCGTGGGCCAACTGGTGCGAGCGGAGCGCGAACTGGTCCTGCTGCGCCCGGGTGATCCCGTGCATCTTGGCGAGGACCTCGGCGGTGATCCCCATCATGCCGGCGGCCTTGGCGGTGTACTTGCTCGAGGCGGGGTTGGGGTCGACGCCGTGGGTCATGGGCAGGTGGCCCATGTGCTCCACCCCCCCCACGATGAACACCTCGCCGTTGCCGGTCATGACCGACATGGCCGCGGTGTGGAGCGCGCTCATCGACGAGCCGCAGAGGCGATTGACGGTCTGGGCGCTCACGGTATGGGGGATGGCGGTCATCAGCGACGCGAAGCGCGCGATGTTGAATCCCTGTTCGAGGGTCTGCTGCACGCAGCCCCAGATCACGTCCTCGATCTCGTTGGGATCGACCTTGGGGTTGCGATCGAGCAGGGCGGTGATCATGGCCGCCGAGAGGTTCTCGGCCCGGACGTTCCGGAACATGCCACCCTTGGAGCGGCCCATGGGGGTGCGAACGGCGTCAACGACCACAACCTCCTTCATGGCTTACCTCGTTTCGTGATAGCCGGCGCCGGCTTCGGAGAGCTTGAGCATCTTTGCGGTGGGCTCGTAGAGCTTCCCGAGGGAAGCGAATTTGGCGGCCTTGTCGCACAGGGCCTTGAGCCCGACGGCGTCCGCATAGCGGAACGGGCCGCCCCTAAACGGCGGGAAGCCCAGTCCGTACACGAGGGCGATGTCGACCTCCACGGGGGTTGCGACGATCCCGTCTTCCAGGCACCGGGAGCACTCGATCAGCAGGGGCAGCATCATCCGGTCGACGATGTCCGGATCGCTGATGGAGGCGGAGTTGTCCGTGCGCGCCAGCGGCTCGAGCAGGCCCTTGACCGCCGGGTCTTCGCTCTTCCTGGGCACGCCCTTCTTGTCCTTGGCATACGTGTAGAAGCCGCTGCCGCTCTTCTGGCCGAAACGCCCGGCCTCGAACATCACGTCCAGCGCGGTCCGCTCCTTGGCGGCCATCCGGTCCGGGAAACCCTTCGCCATGACTGCGCTCGCGTGGTAGGCGGTGTCGATGCCGACGACGTCGAGGAGGAAGGCCGGCCCCATCGGCCAGCCGAACTTCTCCATGACCTTGTCGATCTTCTGGAATTCGACTCCCTCGTTGACCAGCATCATGAAGCCCGCGAAGTAGGGGGAAAGCACGCGGTTGACCAGGAAGCCCGGGCAGTCGCCCACCACGATCGGCGTCTTGCCCATGGCGAGCGCGTAGCCGACGGTGGTGGCCACGGCGTGGTCGCTCGATTTCGCGCCGCGGATGACCTCGACCAGCGGCATCTTGTGCACCGGGTTGAAGAAGTGCATCCCGCAGAAGTTTTCGGGGCGCTTGAGGCCATCGGCGAGGCGGGTGATGGAGATGGTCGAGGTGTTGCTGGCGAGGATCGCGGTCTCCTTCACGTGGCCCTCGACCTCGGCCAGGACCGACTTCTTGACCTTCTCATTCTCGACCACGGCCTCGACGACGATGTCGACTCCCTTGAA
>JAQBHL010000374.1:0-15491 GCA_032127745.1 Acidobacteriota bacterium | reverse complement strand
TCGTAGAGGTCGAAGCCACGTGCGAGACCGAACTGGCGCTCGAGCGGATAGCCGGAGACGAAAGTCGCGGTGGTGTAGCCGAGCTCTCGCAGGCGTTCGGCGACCAGCGGAACGTCGTCGCCCAGGTGTCGCCCGTTCTCGTGCACGCCATGGCCGGCCGGGTAGAGGCCACTCATCATCGAGGCATGGGCCGGGAAGGTGGTGGGAACGGTGGAGTAGGCGTGGGTGAAACGGGTTCCGCGCGCCGCCAGGGCGGCAAGGTTCGGGGTCCCTTCGGAAGCGGCCTCGGGGGCCACGGCATCGGCGCGGGTGGTGTCGAGAGTGACCAGGAGAATCGAAGGGCGTGGTCTCGTCGGAGACGTTCCATTCTCATCTTCCTGGCCCGGGCCGCACCCGCTCGCGAGGGCGGCCAGGAGCGCCATCAGAAACCAGGGTCTCAATCCGGAATTCATCGAAGCGGTCAAGATCTCTCAACGATAGAAGATCCGGGTGCGCGGAAAGCGTCCCCCTCTCGGGAGGAAACACTCGACCAGCCTGCGGGCTCAGTTTTCGAGATCTTCGATCCGGATGGCGACGAATCGAATCGCGGTTCGACCCGGGACGGCCTGGGCCACGAGTCCCAGATCGGCGCCGATCACGCATCCGATCTTGGGATAGCCCCCGGTGGTCGGACTCTCCGAGAGCATCACGATGGGCCGCCCGTCGGGTGGAACCTGAATGCAGCCCGGCACCATCCCATCCGACACGATCTCGGAAGGGCCAGAGTGGACGAGGCGAGCCCCATCGAGACGCGCTCCCACCCGATCCGAATCCAGGCCCACGCGCCACTCGGAGGAGAGGAAGGTCTCGATGGCGAGGGGATCGAAGTGGTCGGCTTGCGGGCCCAGGATCACTCGGACGCGGTCCCGGCGTCCCGGCGCGGGCTCAGTTTCCCGTTGAATCCGATCGGAATCGAAGCGGCCCACATCGAGTCGATCATCCGCCTCCAGGGCGCGCAGGAACCCGGAGCCCAAATCGACCGAAGCGGAGCCCATGAGTCGAGGCGCCTGCAGGCCGGCGATGGCGACGTACCCTCTCGCCCCGTCCTCGAGCGCGGAAATGGTCAGCAGGTTCGAAGCCCGAACCCGGACCGCCGCGTTCATCGGCATGGGCATCGATCCACCCTCGAGATCGCTCCGCTCCAATCGGCCGGAGAGGCGCGCGCCGGCCATGGCGGCGAAGGTCGTTTTCTCGAAAGCGACCCTGAGCCCCGGACCGCAGATCTCCACCACCGGGGCGTCTTTCGGATTTCCGACCATGATGTTGGCGGCGGTGGCGGCGGCCGCGTCGGCATAGCCGGCGAGCGGCACCGCGGTTCGGCGGCGTCCTGGACGACCCGCGTCCTGAATGGTGGTCAGCAGGCCCGGGTCGATCACGCGGATACCGCGGCCCAGATAGCAGGCCCTCGGAGCGGGTGGCCGGGGCTCCAGGGAGGCGACGGGGACGAAGCGCACGCGATCGCCCGGGCGGAGGTGGGAAGGTTCGGGCCTTTCGGGGTTGAACAGTTCAAGGGACGTCCGACCCAGCAGATTCCAGCCGCCCGGAAGGGTTTTTGGGTAGATCCCCGTCTGTGCGCCGGCCACCCCGATCGACCCCGCGGGGACGCGCGTGCGGGGGGTGTCGCGCCGGGGCCGGCGCAGTCTTTCGTCCACGAATCCCATGTAGGCGAAGCCGGGGGAGAAGCCCAGCATCAGCACGGAGTAATCCCGTCCCGAATGGAGCTCCACCACATCGTCTTTCGAAAGGCCGCAGGCGGAGGCAACCTCTCCGAGGTCCTCACCATCGTAGGTAGTCTCTATCTCGATCCGCCGTCCGGCTCCCTCTCCGGCCTCGAGTCCCTCCGCGAGACGCAGGAGGTCTTCCCTCAACCGCGCAAAAGGGAGGCGGCGCCGATCGTAGATCACCATCAAGGCCGCGTAGGTGGGAACCGCTTCGAGGACTCCGGACAGATTGCGCTGGCGCAGCCGAAGGTCGAGGGCGCGCACCCGTCCCACCGTCTGCTCATCGAGGGTTGCCCCCAGCTCCACCGTCACCGCCCGGTCGCCGACCGCCAATACCCGCGGATAACTCATCGTCGGGTGTCCGCGATCCCTTGGGGACTAGGCCGGACCGTGCGGTCCGAGGGCCTGCACGATGACGCCCGCGGCCTGGAGGGCGGCTCGCACCGCACGAGCGATCTCCACCGCGTGCAGATTGTCGCCGTGAACACACAGGGTCTGGGCGGTCAGGGTCACCACGGTTCCATCTCGCGCCGCCACCCGTCCCTCCTTCGCGATGGAGACCGCCTGCCGGGCTGCCACCTTGCCGCTCTCCAGGAGCGCCCCCGGGATCCCGCGTTTCGTGAGGGTGCCGTCCGCTTCGTAGGATCGGTCGACAAAGGCCTCTCCCGCGAACGAAACCCCTTCCGCGGTCGCGGCCTCCCGAAAGACGGCGGAGCTGGCGAGACCCACGAGGGTCACGCCGCCGCCCAGACGCCGCACCCCCCGGGCAACCGCCCGGGCCAGATTCACGTCCCGCGCCGCCTGGGAGTAGAGAGCTCCGTGAGGCTTCACGTGCCACAGCCGCCCGCCCCGTGACTCCACGAAGGCCCGGAGAGCGCCGGCCTGGTACAACACGTCGGTTTCCACTTCATCGGGAGAGGCCTGCATCTCACGTCGCCCAAACCCCCGCAGGTCGGGAAAGGAGGGATGAGCGCCGATCCGGATGCCTCGTTCGAGGGCCGCGCTCACCGTGCGGTCCATGGTGAGGGGGTCGCCTCCGTGGAAACCGCAGGCCACGTTTACCGAGGTCAGATAGGGCAGGAGTCCACCGTCGTTGCCCATCATCCAGGCTCCGAAACTCTCCCCCACGTCCGCGTTCAGGTCGATGATGTCGGTCATGATGATCCTGGTGGAATCGCTAATCGAGGAAAAGGCGCAGGCTTCGCGCGATTGAGGCTTTCATCTCCCGGCGGTCGACCACCGCGTCGATCATCCCGTGGTCGAGGAGAAACTCGGACCGCTGAAAGCCCTCGGGGAGCTTCTGCCGGATGGTCTGCTCGATAACCCGCGGCCCGGCGAAACCGATGAGAGCTCCGGGCTCGGCGAGATTCAGGTCGCCGAGCATGGCGAACGACGCCGTGACCCCGCCGGTGGTGGGGTCGGTGAGAACGGAGATGAAGGGGATCTTCGCGTCGTCCAGCCGGGCGAGGGCGCCGGAGATCTTCGCCATCTGCATGAGGGACAAAGCCCCCTCCATCATGCGAGCTCCTCCCGAACAGGAGACCACGATCAGCGGCGCTTTGGTGTTCATGGCGCGCTCGGCCGCCCGGGTGATCTTTTCGCCCACCACCACTCCCATCGACCCGCCGATGAACCCGTATTCCATGGCGCAGATCAGGACATCCCGGCCATCGAGCTTTCCCGAGGCGCTGACCAGGGCGTCCTTGCCGCCGGTCTTCTCCTCGCCGGCGCTGAGGCGGGACGCATAGGCCTTGGTGTCCTTGAACTTCAGGGGGTCGGCGCTGGCGAGCTCGCGGTCGAACTCCTCGTAGGAACCGTCGAAGAGGAGTTCGAGCCTCTCCCGGGCGGTGATGCGGAAATGGAACGCGCACTTGGGGCAGACCGACGAGTTCTGGAGGACATCCTTGCGATAAATGATCTCCCGGCAGCTCGTGCACTTGATCCAGAGGCCTTCGGGCACCCGATTGACCTGTTCGCCCGCCGGAAGCTTCTGATCTTCACGCTTGAACCAGGCCAAAAGACTTAACCCTCCGTTTTCACTTGCCGAGCATCTTCGCACTTCATGAAGCCTGCTCGGGCCGGGAGTCCTGACGGACGCGGCAATTCCCCACTAGTGTACCGCGTCGCCCGCTGGAGCCGAGGGACCACGGAGCTACGGAGCTACGGAGTGGCGGTGGTCTCTCTCGAGGTCGCATCGAAGAGGATGCGCATGAACTGAGCCAGCTGGGGGGAGCCCACCGCCGGTCGCTCGTGCAGAACCCGGTCGAGGGCGGCCGCCATCTTGCCGGCGTCGGCGTAGCGCTCGTCGGGTGAGCTCGCCACCGCGTTCATCACCACCTTTTCCAGCCGTGGCGTCACCCGCGCGGAGATGAATCGGAGGGGAACGATGTCGGCGCGTCGCACTTCGTCCATCGAGGGCATGTCGGGGTTTCCGGCGATGGGACGGCGTCCAGCGATCATCTCGTAGAGGATCACCCCGAGCGAGAAGATATCGGAACGGGCATCGAGGGGCCCGCCGCTCGCCTGCTCGGGGCTCATGTACTGGATCTTCCCTTGGGGCGCGTGCTTGCTCGCCTCCACGTAGGAGGAGGGCTTCGAGATGCCGAAGTCGGTAAGTTTCACCATGCCCGCGAAGGAAATAAGGATGTTGGGCGGGCTCACGTCGCGGTGCACGATTTCCAGGGGCCGGCCGTCGGGCCCCTCGCGGGTGAACGCGAAATCCAGCGCGCTCGCGATCCGGGCCGCGATGTAGACGGCGAGATCGAGCGGGAGGTTCAAGCCCTTCTCGTGCGCTCTGCGAAGCATGGTCTTGAGGTCGAATCCGTTGACGTACTCCATGGTCATGTACAGTTCGCCGTTGATCTCGCCCAGTTCGTGGACGGGGACGATGTGGGGATGGTCGAGGAGCGCCACCGTCTTGGCTTCCTCGATGAAGAGCCGCCGGAAGTCCTCGTTCCCGGCCAAGGCGGGCAGGATCTTCTTCAGGACCACGGTCTTGCGGAAACTGTGCGGCCCCGTGCGCTGAGCCCGATAGATCTCGGCCATGCCGCCGCGGGTGAGCAGATCTTCGAGCACATAGGTGCCAAAGATCTTGGGGAAGGTCGGGCGCGGCGTCGGTTTCGCATTGCCCTCGAGCAGAGAATCGAGCGCTTCCTCGATCTTCGTTCCCGTGGTCTCGGAGTCGCGAGCCCGGGCGAGAGGAGTCGTCCGAGACTCCTCCGGCGGCGCGCCGGAGGCGAGCCCCCGCAGTTTGGGACGAGAGTGTGCACCAGTCATTTCATTGCCCGAGGAGAACGCTCAGGACCATATCAGACCGGCCAGTTCCCAAAGCGTCCCCGTTTCTACACAAGTGATCGGGGTCACATACCCAGGGCGGCCATGGAAAGCCGCAACGCCACCAGGATGAGGGAGGTGGCGAGAATGCCCTTGATCGATCGCACCGGCATTTCCTTCGAGAGCCAGGCTCCGAGGGCGCCTCCCGGGAGGGTGCCGAGGGCGATGGCCGCGGTGATGAAAGGGTCCATGTCCCCCCGGCCCACGTAGAGGAAGGCCGAGACCGCCGCGGTCGGGCCGACCATGAAAGCCGAACTGGCGGCCGCCACTCGGATGGGGATCCCGCAGAAAGAGTTCAACACCGGCACCAGGACCACCCCGCCTCCCACCCCAAGGAGGCCGGAAATCGCTCCGGCGAGAAGGGCCACCACCATGGCGAAGGGGAGGCGCTTCATCAGATAGCTGAGCGTCCGCCCTTCCTCCACCACCCGCCCCCCCAGCCATCCGACTTCGAGGGTGGCGTCTTGCAGGACATTACGCGATCTCGACCTCGAGGTCACAATCATGGCGATTACGAACAGAGTGCCCGCGAAGATCGAGTAGAGAGTGCGGGTGGAAATGTACTGAGCGAAGACGCCTCCCATGAATCCCCCGGTCGAGGTGAAGAGCAGCAGGGTGAGGGCCAGCGAGACATTCACCAGTCCCCGCCGCATGTTCACGGTGGTGGCGATCGCGGAACTCGCGATCACCGCGACCAGGCTCGCGGCCACCGCGGTGCGCGGGGGCAGGTGAAAGCCAAGGGCCAGCAGAGGGACGAGAAACACCCCGCCACCCAGTCCGAGCAGAGCGCCCAGCATTCCCGTGAGCGCTCCGCACAGGCCGTAGACCGCGAGTTCCCCCCCTCCCATGGTCACACGTATCGAAGAGACTCCGCCGGCCGGTGTCGGGCCGCGGAGATGGAGGGGATAAGGGCCGCGAGGACGCTCACCACCAGCATGATGACGGGTGGCCGCGCCACATCTCCCACCCGCAGCAGGGGGAAGAGGCGGTCGCCCCCGTAGGTGTACTTCTGGGCCTCCGAGAACGCGGGAATGCCGTAGTGGGAGAAGAAGAGAATGGCCGATGCGCCCAAAAGGGCGCCCAGAGCCGAGCCGAGAAGGCCCAGGAGAAATCCTTCTGAGAGGAAGACGGAGAGCACGTCCCGTTTTCGCGCTCCCATGGCCCGCATGGTGCCCATCTCCCGCGTTCGCTCGAAGGTGGCCATGAGGACGGTGTTGAGCACGCCGGCGGCCACGATCACGCCCATCACGAAATTCATGATGGTGGCGATGAACCGGGTGATCAGCATGCCGCCGATGAACGGTCCGCCCATGTCCTCCCAGCTGAAGGCGGTGGCGTTTTTCCCCTGTTGGCGAAAGGCCGCGTTCAGTTTGTCCCTCACCACGTCCGCCTCGCGTCCCCCGTCGTTCATCCGCAGCACCACCAGGCCGGCCTGGCCCGGAACATCCAGAATCTCCTGGACCGCGGCGAGGTCAGCGTAGCAGGAACCCCACTCGTAGGCTTCCAGGCCCTTGATCGAATAGATGCCGGTGACCCGGAGCTTTGTCCCGTTGAGACGGCCATCCGAAGTGGTCCCCAGGGCCACCAGCTCGTCGCCCGGACCGATGCCGAGCCGGCGGGCCACGCCTCGGTTAATGAGAACGCCCTTCTCTCCGGGCTCGAAATGGCGGCCCTCCACCAGGGCAAGATCGGGATAGGTGGCCGCCCGGCCCCTGGGATCGATGCCGATGAGGATGCCCTCCATGGTCTTGTCCTTGAAGGAGAGGAGCGCCCCCGCCATCAAACGCGAAATCCCCGCCTGGATTCTCGGATCGATGCGCTTGGCCTCCTCGATCAGGCCGGTCGGGTCCTGGATCAGTCGATAGTTGTTCTGGGGCATGATGAACGAAATCTGGCCCGTTTCGTCCGCGGCCGCGTCGCTCCGATAGATCTGGACGTGCCCGAGAGTGGCGTTCTTCGCCGGATCCACCACCGCTCGTTCCATGGCGTCGGTCCAGGCCTCGCCAAGGACCATGAGAGCGATGCCGAAGGCCAGGGCGCCGATGGTGAGGCCGGTGCGGCGGCGATGGCGGGACAGGTTTCGAAAGGCGAGCCGGAGAATGAAAGGAGCGGCCAGGGTCTTCTTCATCAGGCCAACACACCCACCTGCCCGCCGGTGTGCCAGAACAGGATGGAGGAGTCCTCGGGCAAGGATCGATCCCGCACCAGAGCGATGAGGCCGGAAAGTGCCTTGGCCGTATAGGTGTGATCGACCACGATGGCCTCGGTACGGGCGAGAAGATTCAGGGCCTCTTTCGAACCCTCGGTGGGAATCCCGTAGCCGCCACCCACGAAGCGGTCCAGGACCTCCGCCCGCGCAATGGATGCGGTTGATCCGGCAAGATCGAGGACGCCTCGCTCCAGCCCCTCGACCGTGCTCACAAGCGCAGCCTCGCTCTCGTCGGCGCTGATTCCGATGACCCGGGTCTTGAGCCCGGCCAGGGTGATTCCGGCGAGGAGTCCCGCTTGGGTACCTCCAGACGAGGAGGCGTGAACGATCACGTCCGGCCGGTGGCCCTGATCGACCATCTCGAAAATCCCGAGGGCCAGCCCCGAAGCGCCGAGAGGAGTGGACGCCCCGAGCGGGATGATGGTTGGCCGGCCGCCTTCTCTCCGCAAAGACGCGTCGAGGGACGTCATGGTGGGTGCGCGGTCGAGGCGGTCGGGCACGAAATGAAGGGTCGCCCCGAAGATGTGGTCCAGGCGGGTATTTCCGCTGAGCCTCGCCGGGGCTTCGCCCGACAGGACCAAATGGCATCGAAGCCCCAGACGCACCGCCGCGGCCGCGGTGGCGCGGCAATGGTTCGACTGGATCCCCCCGCAGGTGATAACCGAGTCGGAGCCATCCCGAATGGCTTCGGCCATGACCAGTTCGAGCTTCCGCACCTTGTTCCCGCCGAAGCCGAAGGGGATGGCGTCGTCCCGCTTGATGAAGATCGGGCCGGGGGAATCGATCGCCTTCTCGAACCGTTCCAGGCGGTCGATCGGCGAGGGAGCGCCGAGAAGGGGCGCGCGCGGCAGGGCGCGAAGGCGCTCAGAAGGAAGAGGATGGCTCACGAATGGACCAATCTATCAAGCTAACCCGGGGGCTGGCCCGAGGGTCATCGGCGCGCGGTCGATATACTCCAGTGCCCTCATGACTCCACGCGCCGCGATCACCTCCATTGGACGTTACCTACCCCCCCTGGTCCTGGATAACAAGCATTTCGAGCAGTTCGTGGCCACCAACGACGAATGGATCCGCACCCGCACCGGAATCACCACCCGGCATCACGCCGAGAAGGGCGTGGGCTCCTCGGAGCTGGCCACCGCCGCCGCCCGCGAATGCCTGGAACGCCGCGGCCTGGGTGCCGACCAGATCGATCTCATCATCGTGGCCACGGTCACCCCCGACATGATCTTTCCGGCCACCGCCTGCCTGGTGCAGGCGAACCTGGGCGCAAGAAGGGCCTGGGGCTTCGACCTCTCCGCCGCCTGTTCGGGCTTCGTCTACGCCCTGACCGTGGGCGCCCAGTTCATCGAGAGTGGCGCGCACCAGCGGGTCCTGGTGGTGGGGGTGGACGTGATGTCTTCCATCCTCGATTTCCAGGATCGCACCACCTGCATTCTTTTCGGGGACGGGGCCGGCGCGGTCTTGCTCGAGCCCTCCCAGGACGACAGCGGCCTCCTCGCCTTCACCCATGAGTCGGACGGTTCCGGGGGTGCTTTTCTCAAGATGCCGGCTGGAGGCAGCCTGCTCCCCCCCAGCCACGAAACCGTCGATCAGAGACTGCACTTCATTAAGCAGGAAGGTCAGGCCGTCTTCAAGTACGCGGTGCGAAAGATGGCCGAGTCCTCCTTGCTGGCCGTGGAGAAGGCGGGGCTTCACAACGAAAACATCGACCTTTTCATTCCCCATCAGGCCAACATCCGGATCATCGAAGCCGTCCAGGCGAGGCTCGGGCTGCCCGACTCCAAGGTCATCAAGAACATCGCGAAGTACGGAAACACCACCGCCGCCACCATCCCTCTCGGCATCTACACCGCCCTCGAAGAAAAGCGTCTCAAGAAGGGCGACAACCTCCTGATGACCGCGGTGGGCGCCGGGTTCACCGTGGGCGCGTCCGTGCTTCGCTGGTCGACGCTCACCCTGTAAGGCGTCTCCGCCTGGAGACCACACCATCATGGCCCTTCTGGCCTTCATCCTTCGCGCGATTCTCTTCCTGTTCGTCTTTCGCCTCACCATGATCGTCCTTCGGGCCTTCTTCGGCGGATTCGCGCAGGGCTCTCGCCCTCCGCAGGGCGAAACCCGAGGGGGCTCGGTTCCGGAGCCGGCACCGCGGGGCCAGGTGGAGGAACTGGTGAAGGACCCGGTGTGCGGGGTGCACACCGCCCGTTCTTCGGCCATCGCCGGGCACTACCAGGGCGCTTCCGCCTATTTCTGTTCCGAAGAGTGCGCCGCCAAGGCGCGAGCGACCTGAAGTCTCGCCGGCCCGGTTGTCTCAGGCCTTGACCGGCTCCTTCCGGGCGGCCAGCGAAGCCTTCAGGGCTTCCATGATGTCGACGATCTGGGCGCGCGGCTGTTCGGGCGCGCTCGAGATCTCCTGGCCCTGGATCTTGCGATCGATGGCGGCCTGCATCCGCTTCCGAACCTCGTCCTCATACTGCGCGGGTTCGAAGGCGGCCGAAGTGATCTGGTCGATCAGCTGAACCGCGAGTTTCAACTCGCTCTCCTTTGATTCAACGGTGCCGACCGGAACCTCGTCCAGGGGCCGCACTTCATCGGGATACCGGAGCTGCTGCAGGATGATCACGTTCTTGAGCGGCCGGAGCAGGACCAGATACTGCTTTCCCCGGGCCGCCCACTTCGCCACCGCCACCCGACCCGTGGTCTTCATGGCATCGCAGAGCAAACGGTAGGCCTTCTCGCCGCCCTTGTCCGGAGCCAGGTAGGAGGCGCCCTCGTAGTAGATCGGGTCGACTTCCTTGATGTCGAGGAACTCTGCGATATCGACGAGACCGGTCTTTTCCTCCTCCATCTTCTTTATCTCTTCCGCGGTGAAGACCACGTACTGGTCCTTGGCGAACTCATACCCCTTCACCATCTCCGTCCGGGGGACCACCTGGCCCTCGTCCCGCTCGCAGATGTACTGCTGCTTGACTCGTCCCTTGCACTTCTCGTGCAGCATGTTGAAGGAGATGGACGCCTTGCTCTCGGTGGCGGAGAAGAGCTTCACCGGAATGGAGACCATTCCAAAAGAGATGGTGGCGGTGGCGGTAGGTCTCATTTGGGTTCCTCGGGGCGAAGAGAGATGGAGACGATCCGAAAAGCTTAAGCCTGGACCCTCGCCGCCGCCGCCCGGGCCACCCGGGTTTCCTCGTCGCGTGCGATGGTTCTCGAGGCCATCACGAACAGAACGAACGCGACCACGTTGGACGAGGTCGCGGCCATGAAGGCCAGGCGCAGATCGCCCCAGAAGTCGCTGAGACGCCCCACCACGTAGGGCCCCAGAGCGAGGCCCACCATGGTCACGAAGAGAAGAAAAACGGCCGAGGCCCGCGCCCGCATGTGGGGCAGAACCAGGTCCTGGACGGTGGAGACTCCGGCTCCCAGCCACATGGCCGCGAACACCTGAGCCACCGTGAAGAGGAGGAGGGAGGTGTTCCGGTCGCTGGTGGTGAGGGTCAGGATGAGAAGAGGAATGGGGATGAGCGCGTTCATCATGCCCACGATCAACCGGCCGAGTGGAGTTCGGCGGCGCAGTCCGTCCGCGAGGATCCCGCCCATGGTGACCCCCAGGCCCCCGCCGATGGCCGAGATCAGACCCAGGCGGTCTCCGATCTCGGAGATGGAGAAGCCGTGATAACGAATGAAGAACTGGGCGGTCCAGAAACTGATCACGTAGCCCGTGAACGACAGAGCGGAAAAGCCGAGGGTGGCGAACCGCAGCGAAGGCGTCTTGAAGATCAGGGCGAACGCATCCGGCTCCCGGGCCTTGAGGCGCCCGGCCATGGTCGCGACCACGTAGAGGCCAACCCCGACGCATGTCCACTGAAGGCCGTCGCCGAACGCATACCAAAGGCCCGTGCCCCCGAGCACCAGGCCCAGGAAGATCGAGAGGTTCGAAGCGACGGGCACGCCGTCGTGCTTCAGAAACAGGAACGAGAAGGGCGGCAGCAGGGCCAGGCCTTCCCGAGCCGCGCTCCTCAGGGCCCCGGCTTGCTCTCCATCGTGCCCGCCCGGACCGGATGCCTCCGTCTGTGCCTCCTCCATGGCTCCGCGCCTCGGCTCCTGGACCGAAAGTACGAGCGGCACCAGAAGCAGGCCCGGAAGACCCACGACGAGAAAGGCCACCTGCCAGCCTTGAAGGCCGAACGGCGCCGGTCCAGCCGGGAACGCCGCTTTCCACCCCTCCACCACCGCGCCGCCGAGATACGAACTCAGCCCGATCCCCACGTAGATGCCCAGCGAGTAGATGGCGATGGCGGTGGCCCGCCGGGCCCTTGGAAACAGATCGGAGATGAGCGAATAGGCGGCGGGCGAGGCGCTGGCCTCGCCCACTCCCACCCCCACCCGGGCCAGAGCGAGGGCAGGGAATCCGGACGCCATGCCCGAAAGGGCGGTCATCACGCTCCACAAGGCGAGACCCCCGGCGATCAGTTTTCGGCGCGAGCCCAGATCGGCGTACACCCCGAGCGGCACCCCGAAGACGGCGTAGAAGATTCCGAATGCGGTTCCGTAGAGGAAGCCGAGCTGAGAGTCGGTGACCAGAAGATCCGCCTTGATCTCCCCGGCCAGGATGCTCAGGATCTGGCGGTCAACGAAATTGAGAATCGAAACCGCGAACAGGACGGCGAGCACGATCCGCGCGCTCGTGGCGCGGCTGCCGGGGGCGGGTTTGGGCGCGGTCATCGGTTTGAGTGGGCGGGAACCTTGTTACGCGAGTCCTCTTCTCCTGGCCCCGGCGCTTCGGTCGATGATGCGGCTCAGGGCGGAAATGCACCCAACCCCCGGCCGGGGAATCAAGTCAGGAAAGGGTTGGACCGGCGTTCCTCGAGGATCGTGGTGTCCGGTCCATGGCCGGTAATCACTCGGGTGGCATCGGGCAGAGGCAGCAGTTTTTCCCGGATGGATCGCACCTCGGTGTCGAAATCGCCGCCCCACAGATCGGTGCGCCCGATGCTGCCCGAAAAGAGCGTGTCTCCGGAGAAGAGCAGATTCCGGCTGCCCAGAAAGAAGGAGCAGGAGCCTGGGGTGTGCCCCGGAGTGTGCAGGACCTGAATGGAATCGCCCTGGCCTCCGAACGGAATCACATCGCCTTGATGGATGTGCTCGTCGACGGGGGCGCGCACCGGCGCGTCCATGCCGATGAACTGGGCCTGCATCCCCAGATTGTCGTAGAGGGGAAGATCCCTCTCGTGGAGCATGACCTTCGCCCCCGTCTTCTCCCGGACCTCGTGGTTTCCGGCCACGTGGTCGAGATGGGTGTGGGTGATGAGGATGGCCTTGGGCCGAAGGCCGTGGGCGGAAAGACGCTTCAGGACCTTGAGCGCTTCGTCCCCCGGATCTATCACGATGGCTTCGCCGGTCTCGGGATCTCCGAGGATGGTGCAGTTGCATTGCAGAGGACCGACGGGGAAGGTTTCGATGATCACACAGTTGCTTCCTTTTCGAGTGGGCCGCGGAGATATCCCGAAGCCACCGCGAAGGCAATCATGGCAAGAAGACCCCACGAATAGACATTGAAGAGTCCCACGTCCAGGGGGCTCAGGCGCGGCATGCCGAACTCGATGCCCGAGGCGGTGGCCGAGGACATGAGGATGGTGGGCAGGAAGTACGGGAGCAGGAAGGGGTAGGTGCACACGGTGACGTCGAGGAGATTCGCCCGACGGTAGGCGGAGAGGCCGAATCGCAGCCCCGTCTCTTTCGCGAAAGCGCCAATGGCCAGCATGGCCACCACACTGTGAGTGGTGAAGAGCACGGCCACGCTGACCGCGATCACGATCCACGCCTCCGCCGCGCGCGTGGTGCGGGCCTTCCGCCGGGCCAGATCGGCGAGGCCGTCCTGCAGGCCCGTCGCCACCAGTGTGCCCACGAGGCCCATCAGGAGCAGAGTGAAGATCGAAACCCCCACCCCGCGCTCCAGACCCTTCAGGATCAGGCCCCGGGCCACGAAGTTCTCGCGGTCGATGAAGAGCAGGTCGGAGGGCAAGAGCAGCCCAAACCCGAGGCCGAGGATCACCGCCAGCATGATGCCGACCAGGAGACCTTCGAGCAGATGCTTCTTTCGAAGCAGGAGCCAAAGGACC
Source organism: Acidobacteriota bacterium (assembly GCA_032127745.1). Classification (GTDB taxonomy): domain Bacteria; phylum Acidobacteriota; class Vicinamibacteria; order Fen-336; family JAGNNV01; genus JAGNNV01. The sequence goes on along the minus strand of JAQBHL010000374.1, from coordinate 2,070 downwards.
ACCGCGGGAGCGAACAGCATCGGGAGGGCGCGAAGCGAGCCCTCGGCGGCCGCGGCGGGCGATCCGCCGCTCTCCCCGTGGCCGAGGATCAGGTAAACGACGAGGGCCAGAAGGGCGGGCGGGAAGACGTAACCAAAGCGACTTCGGACCACGCCGCCGATGTCAGCGCCCTGGGTTCCGGCGGACGCGATGGTGGTGTCGGAGATGGGCGAGATGCTGTCGCCGAACGTGGACCCGGCCAGGATCGCCCCCGCCAGCCAGTGGGGGTCGGCGGCGAGCGATCCTCCCGCGGGGTAGAGGAGCGGACCACAAACCAGAATGGTTCCGAAGCTCGTCCCGGTGGCGGTTGCGACCAGGGCGCAGATCGCAAACGACAACGCCGCGAAGCCGCCCCCTTGAAGCCCCAGGTGGGAGCCCGCGGCCACGAGAGCCTGGATCAGACCGGCCGCGCGGAGCAACTCGGCCAGGACGCCCGAGAAGAGCCAGGCCAGAACCATCAGAGCCACGATGTCCTGGCTCATGGAACGGATCACGGTCTCGCTCCACAGCGTCCGGTCCCGCGCCAGCACCAGGCTGACTCCCAGGGCCAGGAGGACGATGGGCCAGAAGCCGCGCTCGTCGGGGGCGCCCTGCAGAGCCAGCGCCGTGACACCCGCGAAGAAGACGATGGCGGGAACGATCGCGCCGAGGATCCCGCCATGGAAGGAAAGCCGGGGGGATGGGGATCCTTCGCTCATCTGGTGGCTATGCTAAGTGGAATGCCGATGAAGCGAGCCAAAGGAAGGCGAAGACCTCAAGCGAAGTTCCGCCTTTTCGATCTTCGGGTCGAGGTGGAGCAGGCCGAAGGCCTGCCGATGATCTGCAATCACCGGCTGGGCGACTGGTTCGAACTGCGCGGGGAAAACCTGTCTCTGCCGCCCGGACAGACCTTCCCTCTCTACCCTCTGGCCGCCCTCCTCCCCCTTCTCCCGGCCAAGCAGCGCGAAACGCATCCCCATGACTGGATGACCACCGACACCCTCATCGCCTGCCCGGATCCGAACTGCGGCGGTCGATTCCGGATCAAGCGGATCGGACAGAGCGTTTTCAACCACGCCGACGTGACCGCGGTGCCGCTGCTGTCCTCCCCGAAACCGCGTTCCCGAAAACGTGCGCGCTGAACTGGCCCCGGGGTACTCGATCTCCCGGATCATCAAGGGGGGCTGGCAGCTCGCCCTTGGGCACGGCGCGGCTCCGGACGAAGCGCAGGCCCACTCCGACATGGCGGCCTTCGTGGACGCGGGGATCACCACCTTCGACGGTGCGGATATCTACACCGGCGTTGAAGAACTGATCGGATCGTTCACACCGCCGCCCGGTCGAGAGATTCAGGTTCACACGAAGTACGTCCCCGACCTTGGCTCGCTCGCCACCGTGAATGCCGCGGGAACGCGCGGCATCATCGACCGGTCTCGCCACCGGCTCCGCCGCCCCGCGCTCGATCTCGTCCAGTTCCACTGGTGGGACTATTCGGTCGATCGCTACGTCGAGGTGGCCCTGAACCTGGATCAGCTCCAGCGGGAGGGAGCGATTCAAAACATCGGGGTCACGAATTTCGACACTGCGCACCTGCGCGCCCTTCTGGATGCTGGGGTGAAGGTGGTGTCGCATCAGGTGCAGTATTCCCTCGTCGATCGTCGGCCCGCAGGTTCCATGACGGGGTTGTGCGCCCAGCGAGACATCCAGTTCCTCTGCTACGGCGTGCTCCTCGGCGGTTTTCTCTCCGAGCGCTGGCTCGGCCGTTCCGAGCCCGTCGAGCCTCTCGAAAACCGGTCCCTCACCAAGTACAAACTGGTCATCGAGGATGCGCTCGGCTGGGACGGTTTCCAGGATCTCCTTCGCACCGTCGAGCGCATCGCCGGGAAGCACGGGGTCACCATCGGGGCGATTGGAATTGCCTGGGTTCTGGCCCAGCCCCGCGTGGCCGCGGTCATCGTAGGGGCCCGGAACGCGAACCATCTTTCCCAGACCCGGGCCGCGCTCTCGGTCCGGCTGGACGATTCCGACCTCACGGTTTTGAACGCGCTTTCA
>JAQBHL010000373.1:0-2722 GCA_032127745.1 Acidobacteriota bacterium | reverse complement strand
AGGCCGGCCTGGCCTGGGTGAGTGTGCCTGTCAACACAACGCCCGATATCCAGCCGAGACAGGACGGTAATGAGGACGGGAGCGGCGGGACATTGCTCACCCTTACCCAGGGAGATCTCCGAGGGTCCGCGCAAGCGGTAGGCAGGAAGGAGGTAGACGACGACCAGCCGAAGCCGTCGGAGAAGTCGGATCTTCTCATAGTAGCGAGGAAGGCGGTGAAAGCCGCCGGAGCGAAGGGGAAGATGGGATGAAAAGGACGAGAGACAGGCAACAGACTTTCGTGTTCGCCGACAGCCCGAAAGGGGGCAAGGACGGGAGCGCTCGGGACGTATCCCGAGGGCGAGCGTACCTGCTGCACACAGCGGAGGTCATGACGCTACTGGATCTCGTCGCCAGCGGGGCCAAGGGCGAGGAACTGACGGAGCGGATCGCCGCCCCGCAGAACCTGGCACAGGCCTTGATGAACGTCGCGCGAAATAAGGGAGCGCCCGGCATCGACGGACAGAGCGTGAACGAAGTGGTCGAGGCATCACCGCGACTGCTTCCGAAACTGCACCGGATGCTGCTCGAAGGGAAATACCAGCCGGGAGATGTCCGAAGGGTATGGATACCGAAACCCGGAGGAGGTCAACGCGGGCTGGGGATCCCGAACGTAGTGGACCGATGGGTCCAGCAGGCGGTGTTGCAGGTCCTGCAGCCCATCTTCGAGCCTACGTTTCACCCGAGCAGTCACGGGTTCCGCCCGTTGAGAGGGGCGCACACGGCCATCGCACAAGCAAAGAAGTACCTCGAGGGAGGCGATCAGTGGGTAGTGGATTTCGACCTGTCCAAGTTCTTCGACCGGGTGAACCATCAACGACTCCTGGACCGGATCCGACACCGAGTAGACGATCTCCGACTGCTGAAGCTGATCAAGAGGATGCTCAAGGCGAAGGTTGTACTCCCGGAGGGCACGCGAGTGGCAACGGAAGAAGGAACGCCACAAGGCGGTCCGCTCAGCCCCCTGCTGTCGAACATCGTCCTGGACGAGCTCGACTGGGAGCTGGACCGGCGCGGGCTGCACTTCGTCCGTTACGCCGACGACTGCAACATTTTCGTCGGTAGCGAGCGTGCCGGAACAAGGGTCATGGCAGCAACTCGACGCTTCATCGAGAAGAGGCTTCGCCTCGTGGTCAATGAAGAAAAGAGTGCCGTGGCTCGACCCGACCGGCGCCACTTTCTTGGCTTTCGGCTGTGCCGCAAGAGAGATGGCAGGGTGGAGGTGCACATCTCGCAACGCACCAAGGAGCGAATCGACACACGGATCCGGGAGAGTACGCCGGCAACGTGGGGACGTTCGCTCGATGCATGCTTTGCGAGGCTCAACTCCTACCTGAAGGGCTGGTCGGCGTACTACCGAGTGTGTACGGACGAGGGGGCAGCTTTGTTTCCACGCTTCGACGCACATATCCGCCGGAGGCTTCGGCAGATCATCGTGCACCAGAAGAAGCGGCCCCGATTTCTCTACCGGCACCTCATCAAGCGCGGCGTCAGTCCGGGGGCGGCATACAAGGCGGCGTTCTGTCGTCGTGGGAAATGGAACCGCAGCAACCGGCCGGGAATGACACGGGCGTACCCGAATAAGTGGTTTTCGGGCAAGCTCGTTTCCCTGCAAGCGCAGTGGCTCCGATTCAACCCGCCCAAGGAACTGGCCTCCGAACCGAAGCAGACGCTTCTGTTCCCTCCAGAGATGTTTGTCCCAAGGAGCCGGATGTGAGGCCCACAAGTCCGGTTCTGTGAGAGGGGTGGTGGGGTGACCCACCGCCCCTACTCGACTTTCCCCGGCCGGCACGCCGCCGGCGGCGGTTTGGGCCGGCGAGCTGGCAGAGGAGACGGAGGTCGTGGCGAAGGCGCAGCGGCGTCGGTTCACGGCGGAGTACAAGCGGCGGGTCGTGCGCGAGGCGGAGCGTTGCACCACGTCGGGAGCAATCGGCGCGCTGCTGCGGCGCGAGGGGCTGTACTCCTCGCATCTGACGACCTGGCGGGCAGCGCGGGATCGCGGGGAGCTCGAGGGTCTGGCACCGAAGCGGCGTGGGCCGAAGGCGGTGGCCCCCGACCCACGGGACAAGAAGATCGTGGAGCAGGAGCGCGAGATCGGCAAGTGGCGCAAGCGCGCGGAGCGCGCTGAGGCACTGGTGGAGGTCCAAAAAAAACTCGCGATCCTGCTGGGGACGCCGCTGGGCAGCGAGCCATCGTGATGGAGACGGTCCACGAGATCGCGCCACGGCTGGGAGTTTTCTCGACGTGCCTGGCGCTCGGTGTCTCCTCGGCGAGCTACTATCGGGGCCTTCACCTCGACCCGGATCGAGTAGTGGAGCGCCCCAGCCCGGCCCGGACTCTTCCTGCGGCCGAACGGAAGGCGGTGCTCGAGATGCTCCATGAACCGCGCTTCGTCGATCGCGCCCCGGCCGAGGTCTACGCCCAGCTCCTCGACGAAAAACGCTACCTCTGCTCGGAGCGCACGATGTACCGCATCCTGGAAGAGAATCAGGAGGTACGCGAGCGCCGAGACCAGCTCCGTCACCCCCACTATGCCGCCCCCGAACTCCTGGCCACGGGCCCCAACGAGCTGTGGAGTTGGGACATCACGAAGCTCGCCGGTCCGGCGAAATGGACGTACTTCTATCTTTATGTGATCCTTGACGTTTTTAGCCGCTCCGTGGTGGGCTGGATGGTCGCCCAC
>JAQBHL010000372.1:0-15702 GCA_032127745.1 Acidobacteriota bacterium | reverse complement strand
CCCGTGGCCCGGCTCATCCCGATCTCGCAGGTGCGGCAGGTGGAGTAGGCGGTGGCGCTCCCGTCGACCAGAGCGCGGACATCTTCCGCCTCCGCGCGGGTGGCACCCTCGGTGATCTCCGGCCGCACGAAGCCCTGGTTGCCGGCGAAACCGCAGCAAGCCGCCCGCAGAGGAATCACCGCCTCCGCCGCGTGCGCTTGGGCGGTGGCGCGGAGATCCTCCAGCCCGCCGAGTTTCGTGAGCGAGCAGGTCGGATGCAGGATGGCGCGGCCGGGAAGCACGCCCTTCGGCGCATCGTCGCGAGTCAGCACCTCGCGCGCCCAGAATTGCACGAAGTCGAGAACGCGAAGGCCGGGATCCGCGCGCTCGGCGAAGGCCAGGGCGCAGGGCGAGGCGTCGGTCACCACCAGGATCTCGCCGCCTCGCGACAACTCGGCGAGGGCTGCCCTCGTGGCCTCCATCGACCGACCGCCCGCATCTTCCTGAGACTGGCTCGAGAAGGCGAGGCCGCAGCACAGGGAGTCGATGCGTTCGGGAATGATGACGCGGTAGCCGGCCGCTTCGAGAGAACGCAGGGTGGCCTCCATCGTGGAAGGCCCGGTCTCGCCCGGCAGGGCGCCGAAGATCCGGGACACACAACTCGGGAAGTAGACCACCTCGGGCCCCTCGTTCCTGGAGGGCCTGGGAACCGGGGGAGCGGGATGAGGCAGAGGCGTCCTCGGATCGACTCGGGGCACGAGTCCGGGAGCCAGGGCATGGAGAAGGGCGGAGCCGCCGGTCAGCAAGGACCGAGTGACCTTGTTTCCGCGAGCCAGGCCAGCCGCGGCGGACAGGGCGTTCCGGGCCATGGCGGTGGTGGCCCCGAAGTTGGAAGCGGCCAGGTTGGCGAGGCCTCTGCCCATCATCGAGCTCTCGGCTCGATCCAGCTCCTTCATGAGAAGACCGGTGTCGATCTTTACCGGGCAGGCGGTGACGCACATGGAATCGCGCACGCAACTGCCGCGCGCCGATTCCGCGTAGTCGCGGGCGAGTCCCTCGGGCATTGAATCGCCCCTGCGCGCGATCTCCTTAATCTCCCGCAGCAGAATGATTCTCTGCCTCGGCGAGAGTCCCGAGGCGCGGGTCGGGCAGACCGGCTCGCAGAAACCGCACTCGGTGCACCGATCGGCGGTGGCGGTGATCTCGGTGAAGGGCTTGAGGTTCTTGACGTGTTCGGACCGGTCGTCGCTGAGGAGAACGCCTGGGTTGAGTATGTGGTAGGGGTCGAACAGCGCCTTGATCTCGCGCATGATGGCGTAAGCCGCCCCGCCCCATTCGCGCTCGACGAAAGGCGCCATGTTCCGGCCCGTGCCATGCTCGGCCTTGAGCGCGCCGTCGTACTTTCCGACCACGAGTTCGGCCAGACCATCCATGAAGGCCGCGTAGTTGAGGACGTTCTTCTCGCCCCGGAAATCCTGGGGCGCGATGAAATGGAGATTGCCGTCCTTTGCGTGACCGAACACCACCGCGTCGCGGACGCCGAATCGTTCGAACAGGGCATGCAGGTCGGTGATCGCGTTGGCCAGCCGCTCGCGGGGAAAGGCGATGTCTTCGTTGAGGATGGCCATGCCCGGACCGCGCCTCGCCCCGATCAGGGGCAGCAGGCCCTTCCGCACCTTCCATTTCAATGCGCGCCCGGCCTCATCGGTGGAAAACGAGGTGTTGGAGACGCCACCGACTCGATTCAGCACCCGGCTGGCCTTCTCGATTCCCGCGGCGAGCGCTTTGCCATCGTCTTCCTGGAATTCGATGAGAAGGGCCGCGGAGTCGGGACCGATCTCGACCGGATGGGTCAGCTCGCCGGCCATCGACAGCAGCGAAGAGCGGTCCATGATCTCGAGAGCCGCGGCCCCGGCCTCCGCCAGCGGATCGACCGCCCCCCCCGCCTCCTTGAGGGCGGTGAAGTAGGCGAGGGCGGTGGCGCGTTTCTGCGGATCCTTGACCGTCTCGAGGGTCACATCGGCCAGAAAGCCGAGCGTGCCTTCGGATCCCACCATCAGCCGGGTCAGGATGTCGGCGGGCCGCTCGAATTCCAGGAAGGCCTGGAGCGAATAGCCCATGGTGTTCTTGGTCGCGGACTTGTGGCGGATCCGCTTCGACAGCGCCCGGTCCGCACGCACCTTCGTCTTCAGTTCCAGCAGGCCGGCGTGCAGGCGGGGATGCTTGTTCTTGAGCTGCTCGTCGACCTCATCTCTCGAATCGCCGTGAGTGTCGATGGAAACGCCGTCGGCCAGAACGATGGTGGCGCCGCGGATGGTCTGGTAGGAGTTCTGCGACACCCCGCAGCACATGCCGGACGCGTTGTTGGCCACGATCCCGCCGATCATGGCCGCATCGATCGAAGCCGGATCGGGGCCGATGCGAAGGCTCCGGGTGGAAAGGGCGCGATTCAGGACGCCGCCGATGACCCCGGGCTGCGCCCACACCCGCGCTCCCGCGTCCTCGATCCGGAACCGCCCCCAGTCGAGAGACAGATCGACCAGAATGCCGCCGCCCACCGACTGCCCGGAAAGCGAAGTGCCCGCGGCGCGATAGGTGATGGGCTGAGCCAGCGCGCGCGCGATCTCCAGGATCTTCCGGACGTCCGAGGCATCGCGCGGCCGAACCACGACTTCGGGGACGATGCGATACATCGAGGCATCCGACGCCCGGGCCAGCCGGTCGATGGGCCGGGCCAGGATCCGATTCGCGGGAAGGGTGGCCTGAAGACGTTTGAGAAGTTCCGGATGGGGAGGAGGGAGGGTCACGTGGCCATGATCTTAACGAGGGCGGTTGTCCCTGCTCATCCTCGCGATCATCCGCGAGTCCTTTGGCCTTCTGAATCTGCCTTTGGCACGGCACGGTTGACTGTGGGCACAGAAGGCTCTACATTACGAAGACTCTACGAGCATCGATCCTCCGGCCCCGTCCGACCACCAAGGGAGACACCATGGCAACTTCAAAAGAAAAGAAAACCATTTCCGTCGCTTCGCGAACCACAATGGCGAGATGCGACGCCGCCAAGTCGACCTTGGAGGAAGTCCAAAAGGCTCAGGCCGTGCTCGACCTGAAGCTCAAAAAGCACGCCAGCGCCGTGAGCTTAGCGTTCTTTGCGAAATAGCTGTTCCGGCTTCGCGGGCCGGTGAAGCGCGGTTCACCCCGCCGCCTTCGGCGCGCGAGATCCGTGCTGATCTACTGGCGTGAAGGCGAACTCGCCTTCGAAAACTATCTCACCCGGTCTTTCGTTTCCGCGGCGCGGGTGACCGTCGAGATCCTCGACTTCTTCGACGACTGGCGGCTCCCCGACGAGATTCTCGCCCGGTTTCAAGGCTTCACCCCGGCCAGCGTCCGGCGGGCCCTGACCGCCCTGGTTCGCTCCGGCTTCCTGGTTCGGGAGGGTTCGCCGCAGGCCAGGCACGATCAAATCCTGGCCGAGGTCTGGAAGGACTGGCTGCCGCAGGCAAGTTTCCATTTTTCCACGAAGGACACGCCCTTCATTCCCCAGGATGAGTGGGCTCAGACGGCGAAGCAGTTGCTGACCGAGTCGGCCCCTCCCCCTCCCTTCAAGACCTATCCGGGCCGGTCTTCGTTGGCCCTTCCCCGGGTGTCACCGCGGGATGATGCCTTCTCGCGGGCCCTGCTGGAGCGCAAGACCCATCGCGAGTTTTCCGGCGCGCCGGTTTCAAGAAGCGACATAGGCGAACTCCTGCACTACACCTGGGGCGCCCAGGGCCAGGTGATGTCTCCCACCTTCGGGCCCCTGGTCCACAAGACCTCTCCCTCGGGCGGCGCGCGCCATCCGGGCGAGGTCTATCTGGTGGCCCTCGATATCGAGGGCCTCAAGCCGGGAACGTATCACTACAACCCCAAAGACCATGCGCTTGAACGAGTGGCGCCCGCGATCTCCCGGGCCCGTTTGCTGCGGTACGCGGCTGGACAGGAGCACGTGGCCGAGGCCTCGGCGGTTTTCCTCATGACCGCTTTCTTTCCTCGGTCCATGTGGAAATACCGGTCGCCCCGCGCCTACCGCGTGGTTACCCTCGATGCCGGACATCTGGCCCAAACCTTCTGTCTGGTGGCCACCTGGCTGGGCCTCGCGCCCTTCACCACCGCGGCCCTCAAAGACACCGCCATCGAAGCCGCCCTCGGTCTTGACGGGATCACGGAATCTGTCCTGTACCTGGTCGGGGTTGGAATGCCGCAGACCGCAACGGCTACGGGACTTGAAGGCGCTTCGTCACGTCGACGGCGGCCTTTGAGCTGAGCCCCGAAACGCTCCGCACAGCGAGGAACGCCTCCAGGTGGGGCCGCGACCGTTGCTTTTCGCCGAGGTTGTCGAGCAGGATTCCCAGCTCCAGCTCGACTTCGATCAGCCGGTGGAAACCCGGCGAGTCGGGGGCCGCCAGAATGCGCTCGGCCCCGCGGCGGAGCACGTCCTCGAAGAATGCCGCCGCCTCCTTCGGGTTGGAAGAGGTTCGAGCGCGGGCCTGGGTTTCACGAGCCAGGACCGAAGGATCGAGCGACCACGCCTGGTCCGCCTCCTGGATGGCCTTCGGCCAATCCTTCCGGGCCATCGCCTCTTCCGCCCGCAGGATCGCCCCCAGGGATCTGTCAGCCGCGGCCGGGCTCGACGAAACGTCCAGGGGCGGCTCGGAAATGTCGGAGAAGCGGCTGGCGCGCAGCCTGGTTCGGTCGACCAGAAACCTCAGCAGCGGATTGCTCCGGTCGCGCACCCGGCGCATCTGAAGCGCGAACTCCTTGAGATCGGAAGAGGCGAGCGCGATCTCGGCCAGGGTGACGGCGGCGCGACCGCCGGCCAGATCGTTGCCCTGTCGAATGGCGGCCAGAAAAGCCGCCTCGAGTTCAGCGCGGGCTTGCTTTGCCTCGCCCTGCGCGAGCGCGATATCCCCCAAGCCGAGGCGACCCTCGACCTCGGCATCCCCGCCCAGGGTCACCAGAGTGCGGTAGGTCTTGGTCGCGTCGTCCAGCCGGCCGAGGACCAGTTCCGACACCCCCGCCACCAGTTGGGCGGACAGAGAGGCCGGCATCTCTCGCCGCAAGGCGTTCGCCCGTTCGAGGGCCTCCAGCACGTCCCCGTTCAGAACCTCCAGTCGGGCCAGGTTTCCCCGCGCGCTGAGAGTGGCCTGAATGTCGATGCTTCGACGAGTTTCCGCGATCGCTCCTTCGTAGTCGTAGCGAAAGCTCTTGCAGACCCCGAGGGACAGGAAGGACGTGGGATCCAGCGGTCTGAGCTGCGCCAGGACCTCGAGGTGGGGGCAGGCCTCGGCCCAATTCCTGAGCAGCATGTTGTGATCGGCCAGAATCTTGTGTCGTTCGGCTTCTCCGACGTGATCGACGAGCGCCACCGCCTTGGCCACGTGCTCCTGCGCCTTGATCAGGCTCCCCTGGTTCTCGTAGGCAATCCCGATGTATTCGTGGGCCATGGCGAAACTCGGATCGAGCTCCAGCGCTTTCTCGAACATGACGATGGCCCCGGCGGCGTCCGCGGCGGACAACCGCTTCCGGCCCGTGGTGTAGAACTTCACCGCTTCGAGGGAACCCGAAGTGACGTCGGCGAGCGGCGCGGAATGCTCTCGAATCGAGGCCGCCGATTCTCCAAGATCCTTGCGCAATGCCGCCACCGCGGCGTCGACCCGGGCCGGAAGCTCAGCCGGTTCGCGGAACGTCTCTCGAGCGGAGGCCACCAGCCGAGCCCCGGTGTCCTCGATCGAGACCAGGAGCACGTACGTCTCGCCCAGCCGGCTGACCGAACTGGTGGCGAGGGCGTCCAGGCCTTCGCGCTGACAGATCTCCAGGCCCACGGTCTCGTCGATGATCGAGTCCGCGGGCTTCTTCATCAACTGCAGAACGTGGCCCACCCGGGCTCTTGGATAAATGGAAAGGAAGCGGGATTGTTCGAGGGAAGTGGCGAACAGTTCATCGACGGTTTGATCGAAGGCGGGCTCCCCGGTTCGGTTAGCGGTGTCGCCGACCAGGACGGATGCCCGGGTGGCGGCCGGCTCCTCGCTCCGCCAACCGCGAATCCCGAGGGCCAGGGCCGCGAGAACGGTGAGACCGCCCACCACCGCGCCCACCCGCTTCCACCCCGGAGCTGGAGCGGTTGACGCGGGACCCGAGAGGGCTTCGGTGGCCGCCGAGATGCCGATGACCGATTGGCGCATCAGGCGCACCAGATCTTTCTCCAGGTCGGCGGCGGTCGGGTACCGCTTCGAGGCGTCTTTTTGGAGGGCGCGGGCCACAATCGCGTCGAAGCCTGCGGGGATTCCGGGAATGGCCTGCGAAGGCGGAGTGGGGGTCAGGCTCAGGATCCCGTTGAAGACCTCGGCGTTGGTCCTTCCCGAGAACGGGCGCAGGCCCGTAGCCGCCTCATACAGGACCACGCCCAGAGAGAAGAGGTCGGAGCGGCCATCGAGTTCGAGTCCGCGAGCCTGCTCCGGCGACATGTATAAGACGGTGCCCATGGGCAGTCCGGGATTGGTGAGTTCCGAGTTCTCGCGTTTCACTGGAGTATCCGAATCCGGGCTCAGGTGCTCGGTCCGTTTGGCCAGTCCGAAGTCGAGAAGCTTGGCGTGACCGCCCTCGGTGATGAAGATGTTGGCGGGCTTCAAGTCCCGGTGAACGATGCCGGCGTGGTGCGCGGCGTCGAGGGCGTTGGCCAGTTGCGCGCCTGTTTCCAAAGTGCGTTCCAGGGTCAGGCGGCCGGCATCCATGAGCTCGCGGAGGGTCTGGCCGTGCATCCTCTCCATCACGATGAACGGGCGGCCTCCATAGTTCCCCACGTCGTAGATGGTGCAGATGTTTGGGTGGTTCAAGGCGGAAGCCGCGCGTCCCTCGCGGTGAAAGCGCTCCATTCCTTCCCAGGTTCGGTGATCATCGGGGAGGCACTTCAGGGCCACGCGCCGCCCGAGGCGAAGGTCTTCCGCCTCGTACACGATTCCCATGCCACCCTTGCCGAGCACCCGGAGGACCTTGTAGTGCGAGATTGTCCTGCCGACCAGACTCGTATCGCGGGGGGCCGGATCCATGGATGCGGAATGATAACCACGTTCCCTCGGGCGGACCCGGCGGCGTGGACCTCGGTTCCAGGTTGGTTCCCCTTCGAGGAAGGTCTGGAAATGAGTCGAAAGAAGAGTCGTCGTCGGTTCTCTCCGCAGCGCGAAGACGCGAAGCGGTCCGCAAGGCTTGGACGGTGGTGACGCCTGATATCCTCATCGGGCATGGCGCACCTCCCGGCTGACGTGTGTCGCGCCTGATGCGAGCGCCCGAAATGCAACGCGCCCTCCGTGGCTGGGGCGTGTCGGCAAGGCTGGCCGCGTCGGGTTCGGATCTCCTCCAGAGCGCCCTCGCCGGTCTGCCCGCCGGTTTTCGCACCTCCCGAAGCGAAGGACGCGGACCCTGGTTCAGATGTCGGAAGAAAGGGACCCGCCTCGAGCTGCTCATTGGACCGGAGGTCCGTTTTGCAGGCCGGTCGACCATAGCGTTTCAGATCGCGGTGGCGGACGCCCTCGAGACCTTCGCCTCCACCCACTCCGAGAGATTCGCGTTCCTGCATGCGGGCGGAGTCGCAATCGATGGGCGAGCCATTCTCCTGCCCGGTCGTTCGCACGCGGGCAAGAGCACTCTGGTGGCTGCGTTCCTCAAGAGGGGCGCCGCCTATCTCTCCGATGACATGGTTCCCATTGATTGGAGGCTCCACGCCCATCCCTTCCCTCGCCCGCTGGGCATCCGATCCCTGGCCGGCGGCATGCCGAAGCGGACGCCGGTCGCGAGCCTGGGCGCCCTCTCAGCGGATCGGTCGTTGCCCATAGCACTCGTCTGGTGCGGGTCGTACGATCCCCTGGCCACTCGACCCGCCTTCAAACGCCGCCAGGGCGGCGAGGCCTTCGCCGAGCTTCTCGCTCACGCACCGGGTGCGCGGATCCGGCCGGGCGTGATCGTCCCCATCCTCGCGAAGATCGCGGCGAGCGTGCCCGTCTTCCGGGGAGTTCGGGGCGACGCGGACGCCATGATCGACGAGATCCTGAGACGCCTGTGACCCGGGCGCGAATGGTAACAAGGGCCCTGGGGTGCGGGGCTGCGGAAACCGCTCCGGACCGTCGAGGCCGCGTAAACTCTCCAACCCGCCCGCCCGCCCACGGGCAGGTTTCGGTGCTGAGCGTGGCAAGAGGTCGAGTGACGCAATGGAAAAGATGAGCCTGGTTCTGGTCGCGCGTTTGATGGTCATTGCCGTTCTCGGCTATTCGGGATGGTCGAAGCTGGGTTCCACCGAAGTTGGAGCCGCGGCTCGGGACCTGGGCCTGTCCCCTCGGATCGCGAAGTGGGTGGGTCGCTGGCTGGCCCCGGCCGAGCTCCTCGTGGCCGGCCTCCTGTTCTTCGGTGCCACGGGGTACGCGGGAGCGGTGGCCGCGCTCGCGCTCTTCGCGGGGTTTGCCGCGCTCATCGCCTGGAACCTCTGGCAGGGGAAGAAGCCGGTCTGCGCCTGCTTCGGTGACGCGAGAGCCGAGGCCATCTCGAACCGGACCCTGATTCGGGACCTCCTCTTCGTGGCTCTCGCCGCCGTCCTCGTGGCCGATGGCACGGGCGCCATCCAGCAAGGCGTTATCGCCGGCCTGGTGCTCGGCATTTCCGAGTTCGGCCCCTCGGTCGCCCTGGCCATGATCGGCCTCGCCCAGGCCGCGACCCTTCTTGTCCTGATGGCGGAACGTGGCCGGAGCCAGTCATCGTCGGCCCTGGCCGCTCACGCTCCGGCGGTCACCCAGGCCACGGGCTGGCCACCCGGAACCATCGCTCCCGCTTTCGATCTCCCCTCGCTCGAAGGAACCCGGGTTACCCTTGAGGGTCTCATCGCGCCGGATCGGGCCGTCATCCTCTTCTTCACCGCCCCCGACTGCCGGCATTGTGGCGCGCTCTTCCCGGAGATCGCCCGGTGGCAGGAAGCTTACGCCAGCGTTCTGACCCTCGCCATCGTGGCCCGAGGCTCGGGTCTGGAAAACCGCGACCAGGCGGAGGGGTTCGCGATTCGAAAGGTTCTGCTGCAGGGCGGCACCGAGGTGGCCGAGGCCTACCAGGCGACGACCGCACCCGCCGCGGTGGTGGTCGATCCGGCCCGACGGATCGCCAGCCGGGTCGCCACCGGGGCGGTCGAGATCCGTCAGCTCGTGGAAGCCTGGGCCGAACGATTGAAACGCGACGCGCCGGTGAGCGTCCTGAGCCCGGCGCCGCCCGCCGACCCAACCCGCCTCCTCATTGGCGATCCGGCGCCGCCGTTCAAGCTTCCCTCCCTTCGGGGCGGGGACGTCGATCTCGGCGAGTTCGGGGGACGCATGACCGCGCTCGTCTTCTGGAACCCGGCCTGCGGCTTCTGCCGCGGCCTGGCCCCGGGATTGCGGGCGAGGGAAACGGAGCAGACCGAGTCCTCGGCTCAGATGGTCTTCGTGGCCGCGGGAACTCGGGCCGCCAACGAGGCGGAGAGGTTCGTCTCGCCCGTTCTGCTCGATGGAGCGGGCGACATCGCCGAGGCCTACGGCTCCACTGGCACTCCCAGCTCGCTCCTGATCGACGCCGACGGCAACGTGGCGTCGGCCCTGGCTGTCGGTCAAGGCCAGATCGAGAACCTCCTGCAGCGAGCCGACATGATGGTCCGCGCGGCGCGAAGGCTGCAGGCCTAAGCTCGGCTGAGCCGCGAATTCAAACCGCGCTCGAGGCTCTGCGCCGCGTCGGGCCGATCGACCGGAGCGCTGGCGGGCCCGACGAGGAAGTGTTCTTCCTCTTCGAGGCCGTGACCCTGACATCGTTAGGCGGTCTGCTGGGGCGCTCCTCGCGAGCGGCGTCCGCTGGCTCCTCGGCGCGCTCATTCCCGACTTGCCGACCGAAATACCCATGTGGGCGGTGGTCGCGGGGCTCGCCGTGTCGATCGGAGTGGGCCTCGGCTTCGGCGTGTGGCCGGCCAGGCGCGGTGCCGAAGCAGACCATGGGCGTACCAGCCCGGACTATTCAGGAGGGAATCTGCTGCGACGTTCCCCGGGAGGCTGACCGAATCGCCTCCACCAACTCCTCCGGATGAGCCGAACTGATGAGCAGTCGTTCCCCGCTCCGCAGGACCAGCTGGACGCCCTTGCGGCCTGGCACCGTGAGCGCGCGACCGGCGGGTCCAATGCGCCAGCCCCAGCCAAGGTAGTCGGCGAAGGGCCGGTAGGTCCGCGGCTCACCGGACGCGATGTCGGCGAGCGGAATCTCCCGCTTTCTGAGGGGATGGAGGCGTACGGTGAGAAGCTCCGGACCAACCTCGGTGTCGAGCCGCCACCGCGCCATGGCCAGAGTCGACAGAAACGCGGCCCCGGCTCCGGGTAGCGCGGCCAGCCAGAAAATGGGATCCGCGACGTGAGCCCTGGACGCGACCAGGATGGCCACCGCGCCCGTAGCACCGGCGGCGGTTACCGCCCTTCCCAGCCATCGGGGCAGGCCGCGCATCGCTTCGTGGTAGAGCAGCGGCGACATGATCAGATCCCTGACTCGCTCCTTGAATTCGTGGTGAGAACCTGGCTCATGTAATCGAAGAACGGACGGATGCTCCTGTAGGTTCGGTTCACGTTATCGCAGAAGTCCATACCCAGGACTTCCCGGTCCGAGAACGAGCGCCCGAACCAGAACTGCTTGTATCGCAGAAGGTCCTTGGCTGGATGGTCCTTGGGGAAGCCCCGCGGGGCCGTGGCCACCTGATCGCCCTGCATGTCTCCGAAGTTCGCCTTGACCGCCTTCGAACCCAGGAGCCGGCGCCAGACCTTGTGGTTTTCGAGAATGTCCAGCCGGATCCTGCGGAGGTCATCAGCATTGGGATAGGCGAAGCCGCAACCGGCCCTGGAATTCCCGGGCTGGATCCACAGGTAGTAACCCCCGCGGAGCATGGGCTTGGTTCGGGCGAAATGACCGGCGAAACGCGGGTTGTAAGGGGTCTTCTCCTTCGAAAAGCGCACGTCGTTATAGATGCGGTACAGACTCTTCTTCGCCGAAGGCGTTTCAATTCGATCGTGCGCGTTGAGCCGCGCGAGCACCTCATCGAAGAACTGCCGCGCATTCTCGTGAGCGAGCAGGTATTCCCCCTTGTGGGCATTGAACCATTCACGATCGTTGTTCCGGGACAGGTTCTTGAGGAACGCCAACGTGGATTTGCTGATCACCTCGGACCCCAAGGACGGTTCTCGCTCTTCATGGTGGTTCGGGGAACGGAAAGAAAGCGGAGGATCTCGCGCATCAGTCGCTCGCCTTGATTGGTCGCGAAGATGTACTGGGCGTGGGCCGAGCCTTCGAGGCTGACCAGTTCCTTCGAGCTTCCCCCCCGTCCGCGGTGGGGAAGGAGACCGTGGTCGGCGCGGCCGGAGTGCTGGACCGGACGGCTCCGATCAAGGCCCCCGGCAGTTGAACGGCCAGGGCGAGGATCATCTTGCCGCTTCAGAAGTCGGGGAAACTCCCAGGCGCCGCTCGGTGAAGCGCGTGTGTCCGCCGGCCTCGACGTAATCGACGATCTCCGCGGCCGGGGCCGAGGGCGGGACCAGCCTCCCCTCCGCCGCGAACTGCTTGAACATCTCGACTATGGGAACGGTCTCCTTTGAACTCGCCCGAACCGCCGTCTGCATCTCCGTGTCCACGATTCCAGGCTCGTAGGAGAGGATCGTGATGTCGCGGGCCGGGCCTTCGGCCTCGCGCCCCTCGAGTTCCGTCGCGAGCACCCAGCCGGCCATGCGCAGAGCGGCCTTCGAGCTTCCGTAGGCGCCCAGCCCCGGAAAAGCATCCCTCGCGGCTCCGGTGGAGACGTTGACGATCCGCAGGGCCAGTCCCGGGAAGCTCCTTCGGACGAACCAGCCCATGAGGGAAACGGGCGCGGCCACGTTGACCGCGTAGAGGTCGAGCAGGGCGTCCGGCCTCACTCGGTCCAGGGGACCGAGCAGGCCCGGATCGGCGGCATTGTTCACCAGGGCGAGGCGCTTCAGGCCCGGGTCGGAAATCAGGGCTTCCAACTCAGCGTCGAGCTTCCCGCTGAGCGTGGCGACCTCGCGGAGGTCGGCGCACAGGTGTGAGTACAGGGGACTGTCGATAGCCGCGGAGCGGCGCGAGACCCCGAAGACGCGCCAGCCGCGACGGATCAATTCCTGAGCGACCGCCCCGCCGATTCCCGAACTCGTCCCCGTGACCAGGGCCAGCCGATTGGAATGCTCACTCAATGCGCGCTCTCCCTCGGTTCAACTTCCGCTGTCTTCAGTCCCCGAAGGAGACGCCGAGACCTCGGGCCGACAGCACCACGTCGGAATCCAGGGTCACGCGCTTGGTGCGGTTATCACCCACCGCGGTGGCGAGCGGAATACGCACGATCTGGGGCGGATTCAGAGCCACCATCATCTCGAAGTCGCCGTCCCTTACCGCGCGCACTGCGGCGGCGCCGAAGCGGGTGCCGAGGAGCCGATCGAAGGTGGTGGGAGGTCCGCCCCGCTGGAGGTGTCCGAGGACGAGGCTGCGTGTCTCCTTGCCCGTGCCCTTGGCAATCTCCTCGGCCACCCACTGGCCGATGCCTCCAAGCCGGGGCGTCTGTCCCGTGTCCCCCGCGCGGAGATGCACCGTGCCTCCCCTGGCCCGCGCGCCCTCGGCCACCACCACGATGGAGAAGTAACCGCCGCGGTGCCGCTTTTCGCGCTCGCGGATCTTCTCGCACACCTTCTCCATGTCGAAGGGGATCTCGGGAATCAGGATGACGTCGGCGCCGCCCGCCACTCCGGAGTTGAGGGCGATGAAGCCGGCGTTGCGACCCATGAGTTCCACCACCATGACCCGTCCGTGGGCCTCGGCGGTGGGATGCAGCTTGTCGATGGCATCGGTCGCGGTGGAGACCGCGGTGTCGAAACCGAAGGTCACCGAGGTGCACTCGATGTCGTTGTCGATGGTCTTGGGCACGCCCACCACCGGGATACCCTTCCTGGAAAGGCGCAGCGCGATGCTGAGGGTGCCGTCCCCGCCGATGGCGATGAGCGCGTCGAACCCCATGTCCTTGAAGTTCCGCACCACTTCCTCGGACCGGTCCGAGGAGGTGGAGGGAGGGCCGTCCGCGCCCCGGCGCCCGGTTCGGAACGGGTTCACCCGGTTGGAGGTTCCGAGGATGGTGCCGCCGAGATGGAGGATCCCCCGGACGTCGCGGGGACGAAGGTGATGGGTTCGCTTGGTCAGGAGGCCCTCGAACCCGTCCTCGATGCCGAACACCTCCCAGCCGAGGGCGAAAGCCGAACGCGCGGCGGCCCGGATCACGGCATTGAGGCCGGGACAGTCCCCTCCGCCGGTGAGGAGGGCGAGGCGGAAAGGCTTGGTGGTTGAAGACGCCTTGGGATTCATTGGTCCGATCGTTTCCTTGGGAATGCCCGCCCATTGTACTCAAGCGATCCCGCGCCCGGCACCAACTCCCGCGCCCGGCCTCCAACTCATGACTCTCGATCAGGCCCGTCTCCTTCTCGCGATGGCGGTTGTGGGTTTCTGCCAAACGTCGCGGCCGAAGGCCGTCAACAGACCGCGATGACGACGACTGGCCAAAGACCGAGCCTCGCCCTCAGTTCGGCAGATGTTCCCGGGTCAGGTTTCTGTGCCCGTCGGTGGTCACCACGACGTTGTCTTCGACCCGGATCCCGCCGAAGGGGGCCAGCTGGTCGATCAAGGGCCAGTTGAAATCGGCCGCAGACGGGCCGGAGCGGTGCGGCTCCAGCAGCATCTGCACGAAGTAGATCCCGGGTTCGATGGTGAACACGTGACCCGCCTCCATGATGCGCGTGTTCCGGAGGTAGGGATGTCCCACCGGCGGAGGCAGGACGCCGCCCTCGCGAGCCTTCTGATGGCCGCCGATGTCGTGGACCTGAATGCCGAGATGATGCCCGACCCCGTGGGGGAAGAACACGGAAGTGTGGCGCTTTTCGATGGCGGCCTCGAGGGAGCATTTCAAGACCCCGTGGTCGATGAGCGCCTGCCCGATCAGACGATGGGCGGCGAGATGAATGAGGGTGTACGAGTCGCCCGGCTTCGTCATGGCGCAGAGTTCGAGCTGCAGCTTGTTGAGGGCCTCGGCGAGCGACGTGAACTTCGGATCGCAGGATGGGGCCACCGACGTGCGCGTGATGTCGCTCCCGTAGCCATGATCCGAAGCACCCGCGTCGAGGAGGAGCACCCTCCCCGATCCGGTCGCGCGCTTCGCGTGATAGTGGAGGATGGCGCCCTTCTCGTCGAGGCAGACGATGGTCGGGTAGGGCAGGAGGTCGTCGGTGCAGCCCGCGGCCTGAACGTAGGCGTGATGGATCGCGAGTTCGCTCTTTCCGTCCCGGAAAGCCTCGCGCGCCGCCTGGTGGCCCTTGGCCCCGGCCACCGTGGCCCGGCTCAGGCATTCGATCTCGTAGTCGGTCTTGATGGCGCGATCCCAGTCGAGGCGTTTCAGCAGGGCCTCGGGGTTTGTTTGGAGCCCGCGGGCCGCGGCGCCCGCCTCGTCGTCCCCCACGAAGGCGACGCGGCCGAGCTCTCCCACCTTCTTGAAAACGCCCTCGGCGCTGTCCGCCTCGTCGATGTCGAACTCGGCGGTCCAAAAAGCGGAGGCGAAGGGCGCCCGCTCGTACCAGTAGTCCCTGGGAGCCCAGCGGATGAGACGGGGCCTCGCCCCGGGCTTCACCACCATGGCGTGGTGCGGGCCCTTGAGCGGACAGAAGCTCGCAAAGTGCGGATTCGACCGGAACGCCGGTTCCATGTCGTCGGCGTAATAGACCATCTGTGAGCCGGCGCCCAGGACGAGGGCATCGAAGCCGGTTTCCGAGAGCGTCTTCGAGGCGTTGCCGGTCATCTTCGCGATGTGCTCGCGGAACAGCGGGGAGAGGTCCATGGCCTGAACGCTAAAGGGCGAGAGCCGGTGCCGTCAACCCGGCCGCGCCCCGAACGCTCGGTTCGTACTTGCTCCAGAGACCGCTACGTGGAAGACTCTCCATCGTGAGCGATTACGACTTCATCGTAGTGGGAGCCGGGACCGCCGGCCTGCCCTGCGCCATCTTCGGGGCTCAGGCCGGCGCCCGGGTTCTCGTGGTCGACAAGGAAGCGCAGATCGGCGGGACCCTTCTCGCCTCCGGCGGCCACATGTCCGCGGCCGGAACCAGGCTGCAGAAGGAGCGCGGCATCGATGATTCCAAGGAAGCGCACTTCGAGGACATCCAGCGAATTTCGAAGCGCACGATCCGCGAGGATCTGGTGCGTCTGGCCCTCGACCATTCCGCGTGGCTCATCGACTGGCTGCAGGACGAAGGCTTCGAATTCGCGCCCGAGACGCCGAGCATCGTCCACAGCCATGAGCCCTATACGGTGCCGCGGACCTATTACGGAGTCGACGGAGGCCGTTCGGTGCTCAAGGTCTTGGCCCGCCGGCTGCAGCCCTATCTCGAATCGGGAGCGATCAAACTGGCGCTGAACGCGCGAGTGAAGGCCCTGCTGACCGACAAGCGACGCGTGGTCGGGATCCAGTTCGCGAAGGACGGACAGGTGGAGAGGGCGCGTGCCGGGCGCGGCGTGGTCCTCGCCACCGGAGGCTTCGCCGCGTCCCCCGGCCTTTTCAAAGAGATCGAAGACCGTCCGCTCGTCTCCGCCGCCCCCGATCACGCCTCT
>JAQBHL010000371.1:0-6753 GCA_032127745.1 Acidobacteriota bacterium | reverse complement strand
CCCGATGAAGTCGGCCATGTCCACCAGCTTCCAGACTTCAAAGACCTTCTCACCCACCCCGTCCCGGCGCACATAGACCTGCAGATTCGCGTCGCCGTCCGTGATGGTGGCGAATCCGGTCTTGCCGTGAGACCTGAGGGTCAGGACGCGGCCCGCGATGCTGACCTCCATGGACTTTGCGGCCAGCTCTTCCGTGGTGAGCGTGCCCCACTCCGCGATGATCGCGGCCAGGCCGTGCGACCGCTCGAACTTCGTCGGGTAGACGGACTCGCCGAGCGCAGCCAGCGCCTTCGCCTTCTCGAAGCGTTCCCCGGATTCCTTCGGCCAGCCGGGAACCGGCGGCTCGGGTTCGGGGCCAGTGGGATTTTCGGGCTCGTCGGTCAACTTCAGCCTCTCTCGATCAAGGGTTGGCGGCTTCCGGATGGTCCCGATACTTCCGCTTCAGGGCGTCGAGGATACCGTTTACGAACGACGCCGATTCGGCCTCGCCGTAGCGCTTCGAGATCTCGATGGCCTCGTCGATGATGACCGCCGAGGGCGTCGCGTCCTCGCACTTGAGTTCGTAGGCGCCGAGGCGCAGGACGTTGCGCTCGATGGCGGCCAGGCGTCCGAGTTCCCAGTTGGTCATGACGCTGGTGATGTCGGCGTCGATGCCCTCGCGCTCGCGCTCGGTCCCGACGAACAGCCGCTCGGCCATCGAGCGCACCGCGGGCGTCCCGTTGCGCATGGTCCAGAAATCCTCGATCACCCGGCCCGGCGCCTCGCCCGACCACTCGCGCTGATAGAGCATCTGCATCGCGCACACCCGGGCCTTGGAGCGTTGGCCCATCAGCGTTTCTTCTTCGCGCGCGGGCCGGGGCTCGGCCTGGCCGCACCCGCCGACTTTCCGGGCGACGCAGAGATCTTCCTCAGCAACAGGGCGGCTTCGACCGCGGCCGCGGCGGCCTCCCGCCCCTTGTTTTGCCGGCTGGGTCCGGATCGGGCCACCGCATGGGCGGCATTCGTGACCGTGAGGACGCCGAAGGCGACGGGAACGCCGGTGGTCAGGGACGCGTTCATGATTCCCCGCGCCGCTTCGCGCGCGATGTGCTCGTAATGATCCGTCTCACCCTTGATCACCGCTCCGAGAGCCACGATGGCGTCATAGCGGCCGGTGCGGGCCGCGGCCTGGGCGATCAGGGGAAGCTCGAAGGCCCCGGGAACGAGTTCCACCTCGGAAGAAGCCCCCACCTCGGCCAGGTAGTCGAGCGCTCCGAGGGCGAGGCCCGCCACCACGGAATCGTTGAAACGGGGCTGGAGCACCAGGAGGCGGAGTCCGCGCCCGATGGCCCCTCCGGGCCGCCTGTCCGGTGCCTTCTTCACTTTCCCTGGAACTTCGCGGGGCGCTTTTCCAGGAACGCGCTGGTGCCCTCGGTCTTGTCGGCGGTTGAACAAAGCACGGCGAACAGGGTGGCCTCGTGGTCCTGCGCGTCCTCGATCGACATGTCGAGCCCGGCGTTGACCGAATCGATCGTGTACCTGACCGAGAGCGGCGCGTTCGCCAGCATCTTCCCGAGCAGGCCCACCGACTCGCTCAGCAGAGCGTCTTTGGCGACCACGCGATTCACCAGGCCGATCCGGAAGGCCTCGTCGGCCGGAACCATCTCGCCCGAGAGCAGGATCTCGAGCGCCCGACCGCGACCGACCAGGCGCGGAAGACGCTGGGTGCCCGCATAACCGCACATCAGACCGAGCTTCACTTCAGGAGTGCCAAAGCGCGCGTGCTCGGAGGCCACGCGGATATGGCAGGCCAGGGCGAGCTCGCAACCGCCGCCCAGGGCGAAGCCATTCACGGCCGCGATCACCGGACCACGAAAGCGCTCCAGCCGGTCGAACACGCGCTGACCCTTGAGAGCGAGGGCCCGGGCTTCGATAGGCGAAGCACTGGCGAGCTCCGCGATGTCGGCTCCGGCTACGAACGCCTTTTCACCCGCCCCCGTGACGATGAGGGCGCGCACCGCGGCGTCCGCGTCGAGATCGGCCAGGGCCGCGTCCAGTTCGCTGATGACGGTGGCGTTGAGGGCGTTCAGCTTGTCGGGTCGATTGATGGTGATGACCGCAATCCCGTCATCCCTTTTGTCAACCAACAGCGTCGTATAGGCCATGGGGACTAGACCAGACCCTTCGTCGGCGAGGGCGGAGTGGTCGAGTAGTCGTAGAAGCCCTTGCCCGCCTTCTTGCCGTACATCCCGGCCTGGACCATGCGCTTGAGCAGGGTGGGAGGAGCGTAGCGGGCTTCCTTGAACTCGTCGAACATGATGTTGGCGATGTAGTACGTGGTCTCGAGGCCCACGAAGTCGAGCAGCGTGAACGGACCCATGGGATAGCCGCAGCCGAGCTTCATGGCCTCGTCGATGTCCTGGACCGACCCCACACCCTGCTCCAAGGCGCGGATGGCGTCGACCATGTAGGGCACAAGCAGGCGGTTCACGATGAAACCGGGCTTGTCGGTGGCCCGGACCACGGTCTTGCCGATGCCGGTCCCGAACGCGCACATGGCTTCGAAAACGTCGGGATTCGTGAGCGGCCCGCGCACCACCTCGACCAGCTTCATGAGAGGAACGGGGTTGAAGAAGTGCAGTCCGACGAAACGGTCGGCCCGCCCGGAACCCGCGGCCATCTCGGTGATCGAGAGCGAGGAGGTGTTGGAGGCGAAGACGGTGTCCTTGCCGCAGACCTTGTGCAGGGCCTGAAAAGTCTCGTGCTTGAGAGCGATGTTCTCCACCACCGCTTCGATCACGATGTCGCTGGGAGCCAGGTCTTCGAGTTTCGTGGCGCCTTTGAGCCGGCCCATGATCTCGGCCTTCTTCTCGGCCGTCATCTTGCCCTTCTCAACTCCCTTGCCGAGGAATTTGTCGACCGCGCCGAGGCCCTTCGCGAGCGCGGCCTCGTTGATCTCGCGCACGATCACGTCGTGGCCGGCTTCCGCGCAGACCTGCGCGATGCCCGAACCCATCAGACCGCAACCGACGACTCCGATTGTCTTCCTGTCAGCCATTGTCATCTTCCTCCATCTCTGGGTCCCGGCTTCCGCCGGGACATTCAGGGGCTTTAACCCTCTATCTCTGGGTCCCGGCTTCCGCCGGGACATTCAGGGTCTTCAACCCTGAATGCTTTCGATGATCATGGCGATCCCCTGACCGCCGCCAATGCAGGCGGTAGCCAGGCCGTATCGACCACCGCGGCGGCGCAGTTCCATGGCCACGCTCAGCAGGATGCGCGTGCCCGACGCCCCCAGGGGATGGCCGAGAGCGATGGCGCCGCCATTGACGTTGACCTTGCTGCGATCGAGACCGAGTTCCTTCTCCACCGCCAGGTACTGACCGGCGAAGGCCTCGTTGACCTCGATCAGATCGATGTCCGAAAGCTTCAGTCCGGCGTCGGCCAGGGCCTTGCGGGATGAAGGAGCGGGACCGATTCCCATGATTTCGGGGGGGACCCCCATAACCGCCCAGGAAACCACGCGGGCCAGGGGCTTGCCGTGGCCGCGCGACCTCGAAGTGGACAGGACCAGCGCGGCTGCCCCATCGACGATGCCGCTGGCGTTCCCGGCCGTGACCATGCCCTCCTTGCCGAACGCGGGACGAAGGGCGCTCAGGATCTCCATGGTGGTGTCGGCCCGCATGTGGTCGTCGTCCTTGATGGAGATCATGGTCTTGCCCTTCCTCACCTCGACGGGCACGATCTCCTCGTCGAAGACCCCCTTGGCCTTGGCCGCCGCGGCGGCCTGCTGGGAGCGAAGCGCGAACTCGTCCATGGCTTTGCGGTCGATGCCGTACTGGGCCGCGAGCTTCTCCGCGGTCTGGGCCATGTACAGGCCGCAGTGCGTGTCGAGAAGAGCCACCATAAGGCTGTCCTCGAGCACGCCCTGGCCGAGCTTGAAGCCGTCGCGGGCGCCGCGAATGACGTGGGGGGCCTGGGTCATGTTCTCCATGCCGCCGGCCACCGTGACCTCGGCCTCGCCCAGAAGCATGGCCTGGGACGCGGAGATGACCGACTGGATGCCGGAACCGCACAGGCGATTGACGGTGAGCGCGGGAGTCTCGATCGGGAGTCCGGCCTTGAGAGCCGAGTGACGGGCGCCATACATTGCGTCCGCCGAGGTCTGCATGGCATTGCCCATGAAGACCTGCTCGACCTCGGCCGCGGAAACACCCGACCGGTCGAGGGCCGCCTTGATGGCGTGAGCTCCCAGGCCATTGGCGTTGACGTCCTTGAAGTGGCCGACGTACTCGGCCATGGCGGTGCGGGCGCCGCCCATGATGAAGATGTCCTTGGTGGTTTTGATGGCGGGTCTCCTTTCAGTCGAAGCTAATTCTACGCTCGCGGGCGCTTGACCCTTTCGACCGGTGAGGCGTAGCGTCCAATTCCACATGATCTCGATTTCCGCTCCTCGCGCTCCTCGCGCTCTGCGCCTCGTTTCGCTCGCCGCGGCCCTGGGTTCCGGCTGCACCGCGGGCATCCCCGCCACGGTCACCCCGGTTCTCGTCAGCACCTCTGTGCCCGCCGTCGCCGACACGGTATTCGTCGCCTCGGACTCGTGGGCGCCCCTTCCGGGCGGGCTCTTCGAACTCTTCTCTGTGGGCGGAGGCCCCCAGGCCACGCGGCTGACGTTCTGCCAAAACTGTCAGGCCCTGAACGCTGCCCCCTCCCTGGACCGCACGCGCATCGCCCTGCGACGGGTCACCTCGGACACCAATCGAGATGGTTTCCTCAACGATCTCGACCGGGTGAGCCTGCTCCTGGTGGACCTGGCCCGGCGGATCGAGGGCCCGTTTCTTCCGGACGGCTGGTCCAACAGCAGCGTGGACTGGTCCTCGGACGGGACCTTTCTGGTCCACACCTCCTCGCCCGATGGGGGCCCGGATGATCTCTTCCAGATCGA
Source organism: Acidobacteriota bacterium (assembly GCA_032127745.1). Classification (GTDB taxonomy): domain Bacteria; phylum Acidobacteriota; class Vicinamibacteria; order Fen-336; family JAGNNV01; genus JAGNNV01. The sequence goes on along the minus strand of JAQBHL010000371.1, from coordinate 1,829 downwards.
CTCCAACGCCCAGAACAACCGGCCGCTCCTGATCACCCCCAATATCCGGGAACGGGGGGCCAGAATCGATCCGGCCATCACCAAGGTGGTCTACGAACGGATCGAGGGCCTGGGTACGGGAAAGAGCGAGATCTGGGTCTTCACCTCGACCCAGACCCAGGCCAGGCTGACCGACGGCGGCATCGCCGGCGAGACCCTCGAGGGCACGTTCTACCGCGTGGGCTCGGATGCGGGCCCCGACTATTCGCCCGACGGCAAAGACGTGGTCTTCCGCCGCCTGACCTCGAACGCCGTGCCGGGCGGAGCCTGGGACATTCTCATCGTTCCCGCGACCGGCGGCTCGCCCCGCGCGATCGCGTCGGGGCCGCAGTTCCGTTCGAACCCGGACTGGAGCAGGGAAGGCATCGTCTTCTCCGAGGCGAACCTCAGCACCGGCGGGACCGACGTGGTGGTGCTCGATCCTCTCACCGGCACCCGCAAGGTGCTTCAGTCGTTCGACCGCGGATTCATCTCCGGCTCCCCGCGGTGGATCGCGGGCATCGCCGGCTAGAGGCTGTCGGGGCGCGACTGGCCGGATCGATACCGTCACTGGCGCTGGATTCCGGCTTTCGCCGGAATGACGGAAGACGCATCGACACTCCGCCTTCCCGCTACAAAACAACCGTTCTTCAGCACCCTGCCAGGCGACGTCGACGACCGCCAGCGTCACCTCGGTCCTGAGGCTTGGGCGAGGGGACCAGTCCAGGCGCACAGTTCGGCGAGGATCTGCTCCACGAGCAGACCGGCGGGGATGCCCAAGCTCCCGACCGCCCCAGGGCCGACCGCCGACACCATCGCGTTGATGAGCGCGGCGACGACGGCCTCTGCGGTCTCGGTGGGCGCGACCAGGCAATTCAAAGCCTGACCGCGCCGACCACACCAGACTCCCGCGCTGCGAGAGGTCCCCGAGTGCGGCGCCGACTCCTAGAAGAAGTAGAACATCCGCACGAACACGGTGTTGCCCGAATACGGCCGGTTGCCATACCCGGTGAGGAGGGTGCCCAGCCAGTCGATCCGGGCGGTGTCGGTCTGCGGCCCGAGCGCCGGGACCGGCAGCGTCTGCGGCCCCGCGGTGTTCACGGTCGAGAAGTCCTCGACGTCGGCCTTCTCGTACCACCAGGCGGCGCCGAGTCCGACCTTCGCCGAGATGTTGTAGCGCACGTCGATCGTGGCGCGCTGCCACTGGTTGGTGATGTTGGGCAGGGCCAAGAACTGGTTGGCCGCCGCCAGGCTGGCGATGCGCGGCCCGCCGTGCAGGAATGTCTGATCGGAATCATTGTAGTCGTAGCTCGCGCGGATGTCCGTCTTCGCGATCGGCTTGACGAGGTTCAGGTAGGCGGTGAAGGTGTTCACCTTGTCGTCGTTGTTCAGCGTCCAGTTGCGGGCGGGATCGGTCCAGCTCGGATCCGGCGCCGGGTTGGCGTTGCGCGACTCCTGCAGCGCCTCGAACTTCTCATACCCGTAGTCGACCCCGAAGTTCACCTTCTGGCTCGGCGCGTAGTACAGGCCCACCGTGTAGGCCGTGCTCTTGTTGTTGAGCAGGCCGAACTCCTGCTCGGGGTCGCCTTTCTGGTAGTCGTCCTTGCCGTGGGCCACCGAGAGGTTGAACCCCAGGTCCTCGGTGGGCGTGAGTTCGAGGATGAGGGTGGCCCGGTCGCTCTTGCGGGCCGCTTCGTCGTAGAAGCGCGCCGCCGGCTGCATGGCGGCCTTCGCGAGGGCTTCCTCGCTCAGGTTGATGACGTCGCGGTTCGTGTTCTCGTAGATGGCGCGCAGCGTGAAGTGCTCGTTGC
>JAQBHL010000370.1:0-6090 GCA_032127745.1 Acidobacteriota bacterium | reverse complement strand
GTGAGAGTTGGGTGAAGCTCTCCAACAGCAATCCCCGGCCCTCCTACTACTCGCAGATTCACATCGACCCGAACAACGACCAGCGCCTTTGGGTGCTGGCCGCGGGCATGTACAACTCGGAGGACGGCGGCAAGACCTGGCGCCAGGATCTGGTGGACAACATCCACGGCGACTATCACGCCCTGTGGATCGACCCCGCCAATTCCAACCACGTCCTCGCCGGCTCCGACGGAGGCATCCACCAGAGCTTCGATCGAGGCCAGACCTGGGATCACCTCACCAACGTGCCCCTGGGGCAGTTCTACGAGATCAACGCCGACAACCAGAAGCCCTACAACGTCTGCGGCGGACTGCAGGACAACGGGACGTGGCATGGGCCCTCACAGACCCAGGTGCGCGAGGGCATCCAGATGAACGACTGGAAGACCATCGGCGGAGGCGACGGTTTCTTCTGCGTGATCGACCCCGTGGACCCGTCCACGGTCTACGTCGAGAGCCAGGACGGAAACATCTCGCGGGTCAACCTGAACACCATGGAGCGCACTTTCATCCGCCCCACCCCCAAGGACCCCGAGCAGAAGTACCGCTTCAACTGGAACTCCCCCATCGTGGTCTCGAAGTACGATCACAATACGGTCTTCTATGGCGGCGACCGGTTCTTCATGTCGAAGGATCGTGGCGATTCGTGGACCGAGCTGTCGGGCGACCTCACGAACAACGAGAGGCGCGATGAGAAGCCGATCTTCGGCAAAACCGCGAAAGAGTTCATGTCGAGGAACGACGGTGTCGTTCACTGGGGCAGCGCCACCACCATCGCCCAGTCGCCCCTCTCCGCCGATGTGCTCTGGTTCGGGGCCGATGACGGGAATCTCCACGTCACCAGGGACATGGGCAAGTCCTGGATCAGTCTGACCGACAAGGTCCCGGGCGTCCCCAAGGGAACCTACGTGAGCCGGATCGAGCCGAGCCACACCGGCGCGGGCGCCGCCTACGTCACCTTCGACGGGCACCGGGGCGACGACTTCAAGGCCTACGCCTTCTTCACCCCCGACTTCGGCACGACCTGGAAATCGGTCTCCGCGAATCTCCCCGCCGGAGGCACGGTGAGCGTCCTTCGCGAGCATCCGAAGAACCCGGACCTCCTTTTCGTGGGAACCGAGAGGGGCTTGTGGACCTCCTTCAACCGAGGTGGGTCCTGGCTCAAGATGAAGAGCGGCCTGCCCACGATTCCGGTAGACGACATCTACATCCATCCCCATGAGAACGACCTCATCCTGGGCACCCACGGCCGGAGCGTCTGGATCCTCGACAACATCTCGGCCCTCACCGGCATGAGCGAAGCGGTGGCGGTAAAGCCTCTGCACCTGTTCGAGAACAAGACGGGCACCCAATGGCGCATCGCCGGCGTCGGCGCGAGTAATGGGGACAAGCTCTTCAATGGCCCGAACCCGCCGGAGGGCGCGGCCATCCAGTACTGGCTCAAGGACGCTCCCGGCGAAAAGGACAAGGTGACGGTTACCATCACCGACAGCAAGGGCGTCAAGGTGCGAGACATCGAGGGAACCAAGGAAGCCGGGGTCAACCGCGTGATGTGGGACCTCCGAAACACACCTCCCCCAGCGCCTCCGGCGGGCAGCGGTGGCGGCGGGGGCGGTTTCGGGCGGACTCCGCGAGGGCCCCTGGTGTGGCCGGGCGAGTACTCGGTAAGGGTGACCGCCGCGGACCAGACCTCGGACGCCCAACCCATTCTGGTCGAAGAAGATCCGCGCATTCAGATCAGCGAGGCCGATCGCAAGGCCTGGTACGACATGCAGATGGCCATGTCGAAAATCAGACCCGACGTCCAGCGCGGCATGCGCACCGTGACCACGCTCGGAACCCAGTTGCGCGCGTTGAAGACAGAGCTGGCTCGCAATTCCCGAACGCCGGAGCCGGTGACCAAGGCCCTTGAGGATCTCTTGAAGAAGGTCGAGGATCTCGGCGGCAAGGAACCGGCAAACGAGCCGCCCGGATTCGCGGGCGCGCCCCTGGCTGACGAACCCGAGACGATTCAGGACAAGATCGGTTTCTTCGGCTTTGGCGGGGGCATGACCGCCGCACCCACCGAATCTCAGAGACTCGGCCTGGAGCGCGCGCAGAAGGAGCTGGCCGCTTTCACCGAGAGCGTGCGAGTCATCACGGAGACCGAAGTTCCCGCCTTGAACAAGGTGCTGTTCGAAGCGGGCATCGGTCGGATCAACCTGGAGCGGGGCGGCCCGGGAGGCGGAGCAGCCCGCCCACCCACGGACGACCACCGCGAAAGATAGTCCTCCTCCGGCCCTCCGTCACGTCGCCAGCGAACCGGACGCTCGTTTCGCGCCGATGTGGCGGGAGGCCACGCCATCATCACGAGCCGCCTGACCGACCGAGGACGCGGGGTTTCCCGTACTGAGGATAGTGAAGGGGCCGGCACCGCCAGGCCAGGCCGCATGCCTCCGTTGCTTCTATCTGGAGGAGTGGTGTTGCCGTGGGGCGGGGGTGATCTCGTTGGAGCGCCTAGCCGACCGCGGGCTTGGGCCGACGGGAGCCCAGGCCCGAGCCATGGCCAAGCGTCCGGAGGCACGTCAGGCGAGCGCGGAAAAACTCGCATGGGAACTGGGCGCGATCCTGAGCGGGAGGCAAGCGCGGGGCGCCGCCTCCGACGCCACCCAGGCCCCGGCCTCTTCGTCCGCCGTCCAGCCCGGGTCCGAGGACGGGAGCAGCACCCTGGTCAGCGAACCGCCATTGATGCTCCGCCCATGTTTAACGGCCTGGGGGTGACGCGATCGTGAGCGCCGCATGGCGGCAATTGTGCTGAGCGCAAGCGGAGGCCCCGTTTCTTCGCCGGGGACGAGAATCGTCCCGCTTCCCGTCCCCGGATTGTCCGCGCATCCCTGAGTCTTCGCGGGGGGCCTTCCGTTCCTTCCGAATCACTTTTCGGCACCCCAAGAGAGAAAGCCTGTCGGCCAACTCCGGATTCCTCTCCACCGGAGTTCTCGGCAGGCTGGCTCTCCGCCTTCTGGGACTTCCGGTGAGAGGTTAGGATCACGCAGAGATGGCTTCCGGCCTCGACGACGTCACTTTGAATCTCGATGCAGGGGCCCGGTCGGGCCTGTCGCTCATCCTGGCCCTGATGATGTTCAGCGTGGGCCTCGGCCTGAGGATGGACGACTTCCGGCGGGTTCTTCTCCGCCCTGGGATCATCCTGTTCGGCACCGCGCTTCAGGTGATCGCCCTTCCGTTCCTCACCTTCCTTCTGACCTTCCTGATCGCGCCCACCCCAAGCATCGCCCTGGGGATGATAGTGGTGGCCGCCTGCCCGGGCGGGAACGCCTCGAACCTGCTCACTCAGGCCGCGCGCGGCGACGCCGCCCTCTCGGTTTCGCTGACCGCCCTCGCGAGTTCTCTCGCCGTCATCACGACCCCGTTCAATATCGTTTTCTGGGCCGGCCTCCAACCCGCCACGGCCCATCTCATGGGCGCCATCGGTCTCGATCGCAGCGCGTTCCTCTCGGGGACGGCACTCACCCTCGGGCTCCCGCTGATGGCCGGACTGTTCCTGGCGGAGCGCGTCTCCGGCGTGGCCCAACGGATTCGCAAGCCTCTGCACACTTTCGCGCTGCTCGCACTCGGGGGATTCATCGTGGGCGCGCTCGTCACCAACGGCAGTCCGCTGGCCGCCGCGGGCTGGTTCATCTTTCCGGTGCTGGTGATCCAGGACGCCGCGGCCCTTGGCCTCGGCTACGCGGCCGCCCGCCTGGCCGGCCTCTCCGAACCTGCCCGCCGGGCGTTCACTTTCGAGACGGGAATCCGAAACTCCGGCCTCGGTCTCGTGATTCTGCTGGGGCAGTTCAAGGGTCTCGGTGGCGCCGCCCTGATCACCGCTGGCTGGGGCGTCTGGCACCTCATTTCCGGAGGCGCGCTCGCCGCCTGGTGGTCGCAGAGGCCTCCCGTCCCGGCGCCGGCATCGCCTGGGCCTGCCATCCCGTCGATCGAGGAGACCGCGGCATGACCTTTGACTTGAAGATCGTGGGAGGTCGGATCGTGGACGGCACGGGCGCTCCGGCATTCCCGGGCAACGTCGGAATCGCCGACGGCCGGATCGTCGAGGTCGGCCCCTGCAACGGAACCGCGGATCGAACCATCGACGCCGAAGGCGCCATCGTGACCCCGGGCTTCGTGGACCTGCACACGCACTACGACGGCCAGGCCACGTGGGACCAGGAGATGCTTCCCTCCGCTCAACACGGCGTCACCACCGCCATCATGGGCAATTGCGGGGTCGGCTTCGCGCCGGTGCACGACCAGGACCATGAACGCCTCATCGGGCTCATGGAGGGCGTCGAGGACATCCCGGGTGCGGCACTCGCCGAAGGACTGCGCTGGGGCTGGCGCAGTTTTCCCGACTATCTCGACGCGCTCGACTCGATGCCGCGCACCCTGGACATCGGCGCCCAGCTTCCTCACGACGCTCTTCGCCTCCACGTGATGGGCGAACGCGGCGCGGCCCAGGAACCGGCCACGCGGGACGACATCGCAGCCATGCGCGATCTGTGCCGCGAAGCCCTGGAGGCGGGGGCCATCGGCTTCTCCACCGGCCGCACCGACAACCATCGCACCATCGAGGGCAAGTGGACGCCGTCGTCGGAGTCGACGGTCGCCGAGCTTCAGGGTATCGCCTCGGCCTTCGACGGTCTGGGCCGCGGCGTCATCCAGGCCGTCTCCGACTTCGACATGCTGCGCGATCCCATGCGCTTCGAACCCGAGTTCGACGTCCTCGAAGCGATGGCCGTGGCCGCGGGCGGACGGCCGATGTCGATCTCGCTTCTCGAACGCGACCAGGCTCCAAACCAGTGGCGCGGGATCTTGAGGCGCGCGAACGAAGCGACCGCGAAGGGCGTCCCCATGCGCGTTCAGGTGGCGGCGCGTCCCATCGGCCTGCTGCTCGGCCTCGATGCCACCTTCCATCCCTTCATGGGCTTCCCGACCTACAAGGCGCTCGCCCATCTGCCCCTCGAGGAGCGCGCCCGAAAGCTCGAGGAGCCGAAGACCAAGGCGCGCCTTTTAGCCGAGAGATCCGATCGCGTGGCCGGCGATGGCTCGCCCATTCCGCCGCTCGCGGATCTGCTTCTTTCGCAGCTCGGCGTGCTGAGCCGGCGTCTCTTCCCGCTCGGCGCCACGCCCGACTACGAGCCTCGGCCCGAGACCTCTCTCTTCGCCACCGCCTCCGACCGCGCCATCACACCGCTCGAAGCCATCCTCGACGCCTTGGTCACAGACCAGGGCCGGGCCCTCATCTACTTCCCGCTCTTCAACTATCAAGGCGGCGACCTCGAACACCTGCGGGAGATGATCGAGCACCCGCTCGCTCTTGCCGGCCTCGGCGACGGCGGGGCGCACGTGGGCACCACCTGCGACGCCAGCTTTCCCACCTCCATGCTGGCCCACTGGACTCGTGACCGCACCCGCGGCCCGCGGCTCCCCCTGGAAAAGGTGGTTTCGATGCTGAGCCGCAACAACGCTGATTTCATCGGCCTTCACGATCGCGGCCGGATCCGGCCTGGCCAGAAGGCCGACCTGAACGTCATCGATCTAACGAAGCTGCGGCTCGGATCCCCGCACCTGGTGCGCGATCTTCCCGCCGGCGGGAAGCGCTTCCTCCAATCCGCGGAGGGCTATCGCGCCACCGTGGTCTCGGGTGTCGTGACCCTCAGGGACGACCAACTCACCGGCGCACGACCGGGCCGCCTCATCCGCGCCCTGAACTGACGCGCGGATCGTCAGCTGGCGCTGCTGATCCGCGGGGTCGCCCTTGGTGATGACCAGGAGGCAATGCGAGCGCGCGAAGGTTGGCAGGGTCTCCGCCACGCCGACCAGAAGCTCCACGGGTTGGGCCATCATCTCGCGACCGGTAGCCCAGCGCTCTCTCCAGGATTGCATCGTCGGGGCTCGGAACCTTTCCCGGGTGCCGGACGTCAAACCGGGCAAGGAGAGAACCATGTCCCGACCACTGCAGGACTTGCGCCACGCGGTCCGAGGCTTGAGGCGCAAACGCTTCGTGAGCGGCCTGGC
>JAQBHL010000369.1:0-5352 GCA_032127745.1 Acidobacteriota bacterium | reverse complement strand
CCCGATGTAGAGCTCGGGTTGGGCCATGGCCGGAACATCCAGGAAGACGAGGCTCTGTCTCAGGTGGTGGTTCGCGCCAAAGCCGCCTATGGCGCCGAGAGAAACGCTGACCACCGCTCCCGGCCTTCCGCTCCAGGCGCTGTGTCCGTAGGGCCTCGAGCCAATGTCGATCGCATTCTTCAACACGCCAGGCACGGAGCGGTTGTACTCGGGAGTCACGAACAGGACGGCGTCCTTCGCTTTGATCTTCTCCCGAAACGAAACCCAGGCCGGTGGAGGCGCTGCGTCCAGATCCTGGTTGTACTGAGAGAGCTCGCCGATCTCGACGATCTCGAACTCGAGGGAAGCAGGGGCGAGAGCGGCCAGCGCGTGCGCCATCTTCCGGTTGAAGGATTCCTTGCGAAGACTGCCGACGAGGACGGCGACGTTGCGCACCTGACTCATGTAGGTCCCTCCAGGGCGGCAATTGGATCAGGGCGCAAGCGCCCCGGGCCGCGACGTGATCCTGGCACGCCGCGTCCGGCTAGATCCGTGCGCTGCCACACAGAAGCCCGGGCGCGCATGGACGCAATCCGGAAACCGGCGGTCCGGGCTGTCGGTCGAGCCGACGGCACGGGGTATTTCATGAGCCCGCGGTATCCCGCGGACAGGCAGCCGCTCCGGCGCGGCTCCGGCGACCCTTAGCTCTTGACGACGGTGGTGCCGCCGCCGCGGCCCGCCAGGGCGACGAGCAAGAACAACACGACGACGCCCCCGCCGATGACGACGGGGTTCTTGTACCACTCGCCACCGTTGTCGGTCGAAATATTGATGTCGACGGACTTCGGCAGGTCGTCAGCCAGAGCCCCCGGAGCCGCCGCGAGCGTAATGGCGAACAGAACCATCAAGCCGATCCATAGATTCCGTGATTTCATGAGTCCACTCCTTGTCCCCGCACGGCCCGGCGCGCACCAAGCGAGCCATCAGCCGGCACATCGGTTTCAAGCAAGACGAATGCCAGAAGCGCAAGTCACTCCACATCAACTACCTATGGTGCCTTGGTCGAGCCGCGCGTCATGCCGTTTGCACAATCTGCGGCCTGACATTCCCGCAAAGGGGGGCTTGGGTGAAGCAAGCGGGGTTCGCCCATCAGGTCCGGCCTGCTGCATGAAGTCCGGCGACTTCGACGGCAGCGAGCGCAATCACCACCGACGTTGATAAGGGCGAGTCCCGAGGCGGTCACAGACTGTGACCACCTCAGCCTTTCGGGCCGACCGGCCAGCCTGGGCTCTTCCGGACCGTCGTGAGTTCTGAGAATCGGAGCCGAAACGAGGGATGCCCCACCTCAGAGACCTTGATTCCGTGAGCCGAGAGCGGCGGCTCGCACTCCTCATCTCGGGTCGCCCGCCACTCCGCGGGCCCCTCCCTCGTCGTCTCATCTTTGAGCGAGATCCGCCATGACTGTCGCCGAACTGATCGTAGAACCAGCGAGGTCTTCAGAACAGACGCAGCCCTGATCGCTCCATACTCGGCGAAGGCCAGAGGCAGATGGCGTCGACCGCCGCGTCCAACGTTTGAGGACGCCGTCGCCCGGTAGTTCAGGATTTCCACCACGCACTCTCGCTGCTCGGCCACCGCGGCCCGGATCTGCGAGACGGCGCCTGGGTCGGTGCGCGGCCCCTGCAGAAACCGGCAGTTCCGGCCCAGGACCTCGGCTCTGGGGTACCCGGTGATGCGCTCGAACCCTTCGTTGCCATAGATCAACGGCCGGTCGGGCAGGCGGGCGTCCGCGATGGTGACGCTCTCGGCGGCCACACCGAGCGCGCGGTCCTTCAGCGCGAGCTGGTCCAAAGGGGCTTGTTCCTGAAGCCGAGCGGCGGCTCGCCCGGCGGTATCAGATCCGTTGGGGCCACTCACTTCTAGAGAGTAATCAGGACAGGTAGACATGCTGAAATCATGATGAGACCTTGTCCCTGTTGCTCTGCCTGGCGCACTTGACTGCGACCGCTCCGTCCCGGCCAAGGCTCAAGACCGTCGACTTGCGGGGCGGCCTTCTGAGGGGGGCGATGGAGGGAGCGTGGGGATGCCGTTCCCCGGCTGCCTCGGACTGAAGAGCAGGCGGTTACGCGCCGTCGCGGCTCGCGATGGCCGCGGTGGTGGCGAGTTCTTCGAGGAGCAGGAGGGCGGTCTGGCCGCTCATGGAGAACGGGTCGAGGATCGGGCCTTCCGAGAAGCGCAGAATGCTGCCGACGTTGACTCGGTTCAGGTTCACGTTGCCCATGCGCCAGTTCGAGAAACGGCGCTCGGTGATCTCGGTGTAGTCGAGCAGGGTCACCTCGAGGTGGCGCGGGTCTCGGACGATGCTGCCATACAGTTCGTTCACCGCGGCGCGGCCCCCCTCGAGAGCCTGCAGGAATACCTTGCCCTGGGGATAGGAGCAGAGGATGCCGGTGATCCCGTGTTCGGTGTTGTACCGGCCCGAGCGTTCGAGGATGGCGCCAAGAAGGGCACCGTCGATTTCGGCGGTGGACCGGCTCGCGTAGAGAAGTCTTACCAGCATGGTTTTTCCTAGGTCTTTCGATTGGCGAGCAGCGCGAGAAACTCTTTCCGGAGGTCGGGATTTTTCAGGAAGGAGCCGCGCATCACGCTGTTGGTCATCTTGGACTCCATGTCCTTGACCCCGCGCCATTGCATGCAATAGTGATCCGCCTCCATGACGATGGCGAGGCCGTCCGGCTGCATCTTGTCCTGCAGCAGTTCGGCCAGCTGGGCGATCGCTTCTTCCTGGATCTGCGGCCGGGTCATCACCCATTCGACGAGGCGGGCGTACTTCGAGAGGCCGATGAGGGCCGAATGCTCGTTGGGCATGACCCCTATCCAGATCCTTCCCAGAATCGGGCACATGTGGTGCGAGCAGGCGCTGCGCACGGTGATGGGTCCCACGATCATGAGCTCGTTCAGGTGGGACACGTTCGGGAACTCGGTCACCGGGGGCGGCTTGTGGTAGCGACCGGCGAAAACCTCCATCAGGTACATCTTGGCCACACGCCTCGCGGTGTCCTGAGTGTTGTGATCACTCTCGGTATCGATCACCAGGGCCTGAAGCAGGCCGTCTATCCTGCTCGCGACCTCGAGCCGCAGCTGATCGAGTTCGCCTTCCTCGATGAAGGCGGCGATGTTGTCGTTGGCGTGGAAGCGACGTCCGGCTTTCTGCAGGCGCGCTCGGATGCGGTCCGAGACCGGAGTGCCGGTGTCCGAATCTGGGGTGTTGCTGGCCATGTCTTTCCTGGGGAGGAGCGTACCACCGCGCCGGTGGTCAGCCATGCGGCGGAGTGGGTCTGGTCTTAGGTCCGTACCGACGACATTCCGCCGTCCACACCCCAAACCTGCCCGGTAATCCACCGGGCCTTCTCGCTCAGCAGAAAGAGGGCCAGGTCGGCGAGGTCTTCGGGCTGACCAATCTGTTTGAGGGGATGGCGATCACGGCTGGCTTGAACTCGCTCCTCCGTGGATAGGAGGCGCGAGGTCAACGGGGTCTGGGTGAGGGAAGGGGCCAGCGCGTTGACCCGGATGGAAGGCGCCCATTCGGCGGCGAGCGACCGGGTCAGGCCTTCGACCGCCCCTTTGGCCATGGCCACCGATGCGTGAAAAGGCATACCCTGCCGCACCGCCACCGTGCTGAAGAGGACGACCCCGGACTGCTGACCGGCCTTCAAGGCCTTTCCCGTGGCTTGGAGCACGCGCACCGCACCGAGGGCGGAGATACGGAAATCGTCGAGGAAGTCCAATTCCTTCAGGCCACGAAACGCCTTCAGGTTGACGGTGCCCGGGCAGTAGGCGACCCCGTCGATGGCCTCCGGAAAATCGAGGGTGGTCAGGTCGACCTCAAGCACGTCGCCCTGAGTCTCCAAGAGCGCCTTCGAGGACAACCCCGAGGGGCGACGCGAAAGGCCCACCACGGCGTGGCCGTCGGCCAGCGCTTTTTGGGTCAGGGAGAGTCCAATACCGCTCGAGTGGCCAACGATCAAATAGGTTCTCTTCATGGCGGACCCAATCTAGTCAACCCGTCAGGCCCGTTCATTGGTCATCGGCTGACGGTCGCGCTCAGGGACTGTAGTGGCGGCTCAGGCTACGGTGCGTCTTCGCCCAGGAAGCCAGACAGAAGGCGCCGGGTACGGGGGCTGAGGGGCGTGTTCGCACGTCTGGCCTGCTCGATGTAGGCGTGGCCGTAGAACAGGACGAGAACACCCGCGCCAACCAGGGCGGAGATCAGGGCTCCAAACAGAAAAACCGCGGCGTTAGTGGCCGTCAAGGGATCGGGATCCTTCCTACTGAGCCTTGCCCTGAGGGCCCGGAGCCGGGCTGGAGACGTTCTCGCGTCGCGGCAGGGTATTGAGCAGCGTGCCCAGTGCGAGGATGGAGGGCACCCAAAGTCCGATATAGAGCCCGGTTGAGCGGTCGACAAAAAACCAGCAGCTGACCGAGGCCAGAAAGGACAGAAAGGCGGCGGTCAACCAGAGCAACGCCGGCAGGCTGAGTCTTGGCACGGGTACTTTTCTCCTAAGGGTGGTCGCGAATGACTTCGGCTCGCTACGCCACGGAGGCACCCGGGTGCGTCGCGACGGGAGCATACCCCAAAACCTCAGGTCGAGATGTGCCGGCTGGGCGCAGGCATTCCCGGCCGTTGATGGATATTATGAGGGCATGCAGAACCTTGCGATTTGTCTTCAGGCGCTGGTGGCGGCAGCGGTCTTCTTTGTCTGGGTGGTCCGCTACGCCAACATCGTTGAGGAGTTCAGGCAGTTTGGATTGCCCGAGTGGTTAAGGGACCTGGTTGGCATCCTCAAGCTCACTTTTTCTATCCTGCTCTTGATCGGAATCGACCGGGCGCCGATGGCGGTGGCAGGTGGACTCGGGATCGCAATTCTCATGGCCGCCGCCGTTATCACGCATCTGCGGGTCGGAAACCCGCCGTTCAAGATGTTGCCCTCTTTCAGTCTCCTGGTTTGCTCCGCGGTCATCGCCTGGATCAACTACGGGCGTTTGGGCAGCTAAGTAAGGCGGGCGATCCGCGCGGCCCGGCGAGACTGACCCTCAGCGTCGGGCGGACAGCGCGTACTCGGTACCCGGCGTGGTCTCGAACTCCACGACACCCGCTTCCGGCCGCGAGACGGCTCCTTAGGCTCTCTGGAGCGACGGCCGGCGATCTGGACGAGGCCGGATCCCAAGGCCGAGCAAGAAGACTCCAGCCCTGTCAGTCGAGTTTCTTGCCGAGGTTACGAAACGTGGAGGTGCGATTGTCGCTCGTTCGATTGATGGAACAGCTACGCCTGCCGCTCTAGGCGCGTCCTTGGAGCTATTTTGTTCCAAGAG